>JAOTYM010000053.1 GCA_029861845.1 Gammaproteobacteria bacterium
GTTCGACCAAGCGAATCCATTTCAGTGAGCGGAGATACTCTATGCTTTCGTCTTTCGAGCCATCGTCTACAACGATGATCTCGGTGTCGTAGTTCTTTGAGTGCTTGCGGATTGAGCGCAAGCAAATAGAAATCAATGGCTTTACCTGCCAATGGGGGATGCAGATGCTTATGCGCGGTTTGCGCTGGGCGTTCATCACAGTATTAGCATTGTCTTAAAATGGCCCGCGAGATTAGCAAGTCTAAGAAACGGGCGCAAGAAACACGGGCATATCCAGCACCCTGACAAGGCCAACGCACAATATTCCAATTAACGCACCTCAGCTAAAGGAGCCCGACTATGCGGCGACTGCATCGCCGTGTGGCAGACCAGCACTCCGTTTTAGAAGTTCCGGATAAATATCTTACACAGTCGACCCGAGTTTCCGAATTGTATTGGGCCGCTGTGCGCGCGTCCGGCCTGACCCATAGATTTCCACATCCGTGGATTGGTAACCAGCCGTTCGAGCCGGTCGGCCAAACCATCTACATCTTTTTTGCAGCAGAAGTACGGGAGCGTCGTTTGCAACCGCTTCAGGAATATCACGGTGGGCGAAGCCGACGATGGGCATCAGGACCGCGCGAACAGGCAGGAAGCTATTGTCCAGACCATAAACGAAAACATGTCTAGCATCGTAGAGAAATACCCACGCGTTCAATTTCATTTATGTTGCTGTGTTCGGCCTTGCATCAATCCCTTCAATACAACATCTTGCTAAAGAAGTTTACCGGCGAAGCCTATATTTGAGAGCACGTTGTTAAACAGTTGCCTCGCCTGCCCGAAACGCAGCTTTTTTATTTTGCGTCAATATTGGAAATTACCTATGATCTAGGAAGCTATAAGGACGTCATTAGCCGCCGGCGATTAACCGACGTACGTCGCTCGCTATGTCGCGCGGACAATATAGAGTTACAACTGAGGGGGCTGAAGCGATTCTGGGCTCATTTCATAGACAGCTGGCAAATTATGATCCGGACACGTGCATAAGCGCATGTTGGCAAGGCATAACTATGGCGGATAGACACAGTAGACACAATTGACGCTAAATCCCTATACGATCATGGATCTGCGACACGCGGGTACGAACGTTAGAGCTCCGTTTGATGTTTCACTGCCCGGGGATGCAGGTACCCTGTCATGCCAGAAACTCTTGCGTTTACTTCCGGGTAAGCGTGTTGTCTGTGATGCCAGTTGGAATAATAAACGCGTGATCGCTAAGTTGTTCGTTGAGCGTAAACATTTCAGCAAGGAACGTGACGGGTTACAGGCATTGCAGGATGCAGGAATATCCACACCACGCATAGTTGCTCAATTCGAGAATGGTACAGGGGGGTTGCATATTATCCTGATTGAATATCTCAAAGCAGCTGAAAACCTAAAAATGCGATTGCAGACTGCAGTAACAGGTGATGAGAACAACGGACTCCTAAAGCGGACTATGGCGATTCTAGCTGCTATGCATGATGCAGGTTTAACCCAGCAAGATATCCATCTGGACAACTTCCTTGTAAATGCTGAAGGTATACATGTTATCGATGGTGGAGCCGTGTGCCGGCATCGCCAACCCCTTGCCAAAAGGACCGCGGCGGATAATCTCGGGAAATTCTTTGCGCAAATAGAGCCGCTCGATGATACTGTGGTTCGTGATATTTATTCTGCTTACAAACGAGCTGGTGCGCCGGCCCGTGGGCAGGTGATGAAGGCGCTCGTCCGCAGACGCCGGTGGCGCCGCCGGCGCTACGTCAAAAAAACGACTCGAAATTGCACAGAATTTATTGCTCGCCGTAAATGGGATCGGCTAATCGTCTATCGGCGTGATCACGATTCAGACGAATTTACGCAGTTCTTGGAGGACCCAAATCGGTTTATGGCAACGGGTACTGTGCTGAAGTCTGGTAATACGGCCACCGTAGCATTGATGTCGATCGATGGAAAGCAACTCGTCGTCAAACGTTATAACATCAAGCATTGGCGTCATGCTTTACGTCGCTTCTGGCGCCCCAGTCGCGCCTGGATTTCCTGGTTAAACGGTCACCGCTTAACCTTTACCGGGGTATCCACGCCCACCCCCGTAGCGGTCATCGAATGTCGATGGGGGCCTCTCAGGGGACGGGCCTTTTACGTCAGTGCTTATGTCGATGGAGATCACCTTAGCGACTATGTGGCCTCTTTGAATAACAATAATCACCCCATAATACCGGGGTGGCTAGAACAGCAGGTCGTGACATTCTTCCGTATGCTTAGCCGGGAGCGCTTGAGTCACGGCGATATGAAGGCGAACAATCTGCTGCTGGTGAATCATCGGTTAAGTGTGATTGATTTAGATAGCATCCGCCAACACCGATATGCATGGCGATGGCGGAGGGCTTTCAGGCGGGACCTCGAACGGTTTTTGCGCAATTGGGAGGGACGGATCGGGCAGCACTTCGACACATTGCTGCGACCGATGCTTTCAGTTGGTTCGCAGTTCAACTATCGTCAACGGGATAAGTGAATGATAATCATCATGCGCTATTGCTGAGTATGGAAAGGCCCAAATTCGCTTTACAGATTTGCCACAACTATCTACCCCCGTTCTTTAACATCGCGCAGCAATATGCTTGGGCGTTCCGCGATACCGAATATCACCTCATTACAGTTTTTCTTAGCGGAGAGGAAAACCGGGAAGTGGCTAATGACATCGACGGAGATGTTATTTTTCTCGGGTATCCCAGAACAATGTTGCGTGGCCTCAAAATTCGTATTCTAAAAAAACTTGTTACGTTACATCGCCAATATGATTTTCGTATTATCATAGGGCACCGCTACAAATCGATTTACTTGGGTTGTTTACTCACGCTATTTGCGCCGAAAGTGTTGGTCTTCGGTGCGGTGCATTCAGCGAAAACATTCGAGCGTTTTCGTCGGCGGGTTTTTATCAATCGCTTTGCCAAAAGATTGATAATATTAGGCGTTTCGAATGCACTTGTGGAGGAAATCCAGTCAGCGCTGCCCCGCTATCCAAGCCAACATATAAGGGTGTCCTATAATCGCATTAACACATACCAGGCGTCTGCCAAATTGATTCCGCGGGTTACGGCGCGGGCCAGCTTGGGTATACCCGATGGCGCTTTCGTCTTTGCGACGGTGGCGCGATTACACCCCAAGAAAAACCACGAGCCGTTAATCCGTGCATTCGCAAAAATGCAGTCAAATGCACCTCATGCTGTGTTGCTTCTGATCGGCGATGGGGATTTACGGAACAAGTTACAAACGCTCGCTGATGATCTCGGTATTGACGAAAAGGTTATTTTTGCCGGATTTGTTCGCGAAGCCGAACGGTATTATGGCGCGTTCGATGTGTTCGTTCTGCCCTCCAAGGTGGAAACATTCGGGATGGTACTATTGGAAGCATTTGTTGCCGAACTACCTGTCATAGCCAGTTCTGTCGGCGGTATTCCCGAAGTCTTGGGCGATGCGGGAAAGGTGTACGCGGTGGATGATGTGAATGCTCTGGCAGAACTAATGAACAGCACCTATCAAGAGCTCATTGAAGATGGCCTGCCTCTACAACAGAAGCGACGCATCGCGGCACGGTTGGAACAGCATTTCTCTTTTGATGCCGGCAGGCGTGATTTCTGGCAGATGTACCGGGAGTTGGTCGCGGTAGTTGAAAAGCAGCTTTAGGGCCTAGTGTTTCGCTCGGTAGGCGCTGTAACCCCATAGTCTGAGAGTTTCTCATAAATAAAAAAGTCGGCGAACGAACCTTCGCTCACGTTACCTTTAAACGGATATTTGTTGCGTATATGGCTTTTTAACCGCCACCGAGGATAATTGGCGGCCACCCACGCGGTAAACTTTCTGTGCTTCACGTGAGGCGCCGTCTCTGCCACATTGGTATCGGTATCTGACGAATAAATGACGACAAATCGTTGCGAAGAATCGAACAGCCTCCTCATATAAGCCTCGAATGTTGCGTCCTCAACTAAATGATAAATAACATCCAAAGAAATCGTTAACGGAGCAGTTTCACCGTGATATTCATCCATTAGGTGAAACGACTTCGATGGATCAGTGCGAAAAGCCTTTTCACACAAGGCAATGGCTTTCGGACTGACATCAAAGCCGATATAGGAAAGGTAGTCGGCTGTTGTCAGTTGATTGCCGTCGCCGCACCCATACTCTATGACCGACGAAATATTCTGTTCTTTAACGAACCCATTGAGAACTTCGGCTTTGAACTCGGCAAGTTTGTTATATGAACCGGCTCCAGAGCTTCTGCCCGATTCATACCTACGAATCCAGTAATTTTTTGACCCTCGAAATTGCTTGCAAGATTGTCTGGTCTTAATCCTTCTTATTATGGGACCGATAAACGGCACATCTTTGAAACTAGATTTCATCGAGTTCTTCGTGCAGTAGCCCCTTCATCTACAGCCAAGAATAATAAACGTTTCGATATACACTAGTCCTCCATCTGTACAGTTGTGTGTTTAGTACGGTCAAGCCAGTTTTCATAACCAGAAAAAGTGCTGCTCTACGTCAACGTTTTCAATTACAGCTTCAGCATCCGCTTCTTGGCGTTAACTGCTTGCAAGCATAGGCCAAGCGATCGGCACTCTCGCTGCATATCGCCAGAAGATCGAGTGCATTGTCTAAATCATCGGCTAAATAGCGAAAATTGGAAGTGCTGTATCTCTCGACAAACGCCGGGTCAACAACGCTTTGTTTGCGTCGTGATTTCCGTGCTGCTTTGAGTTTGTCGAGCAATAAGATCTTCTGCAATGGCTTCAGCTTTCGAATTGATCGATACGCGAACTTCCGCTCCTTTTCTTGTTTGATTCTGCCACGCTCTCTCCGCCTGGTAACGCGGTTGCGCTCGATCGAGTATAGGGGTTCGTCGGCAAATAGACCGTAGATCTCCACATATTTGAAGGACTGCTTCATCAATGTTTCGAGCTCGGCGGCTGTGTACTCCCGCACGTGAAATCGATTCCAGGGACGCATGCCGGGATAAACCCGAAGGACAGCATTGGGGGTGGTCAATACGACCAAACCATCAGCTGTTAAAAGCCTGCGTAACTGACGCATGTATGAACCGACATCGACGATGTGCTCGATAACCTGAAAGCTTGAAATGACGTCAAAGCGTTCACCTTCCAAGGCTAAGCCGTGCCCGTCGATCACTCGGAATTGAATCCCGGACGCTCCATATCTTGCTTTGGCAGCTGCTATCGCTTGAGGTGAGACGTCAACCGCTGTCACCGATTGGCTGGTCTTATTCAGGATTGCGCTGCCATAGCCGATGTTACAACCAAAGTCTAAAGCCCGCTTATTGCGAGCGATCTCGCCAGCGATCTCATATGGTTTTTGATGCATAAGATGGAGCACGTACTGTTTCTCAGATCGGAAGCTCTCAATGGTAACGAGGTCGTGGTGTTCCGCCTGAAGTTTCAACATGTCATCGTGGCTGAGCATTGGACTCCCGGCATTGCAATAAGAACGCCCGAAACACTTTGCAACGGTGGCTTAGGACGAGTGCTATCTTCGGTATCAGGCTAGGGCCTATAATATACGAGAGAGCCTTAATCGCGAACTCCAAATGATCCAGGAGACCTCTTTTTTTGGAAGAAGCTGATTTACGTGGCGGAAATACTGCGTTGAACGGAAACGGAATTCTGAAAGACGTGGTTTCTTGATCGCAGGCTGCATATAACGATGTGGTCGTCGGTAGCGCGCGGTCGACAAGTTTCTCGTCGGGCGTCGCATCGGCGTCGAGTTGTGCGTGGTCGGTCGTCAAGCACCGTTGTTCACCAAGCCTGGATCGTGCACTCAGTGCAGCGCGAATACCAGCGCCTTGTCGCCTTTTCGATTTGCGAACACCGCGACCGGGCGTTTACCGAGTGCCTCTACTAACGAATGCTCCTGCTCGCTTTGCGTGCGCTTGACGCGAACCGCGAGGTAGTCGTATTGCAGGAGCCTGCGCGACCGCGCTAGCTCGAGTACTAAGTCCCAGGCGTAGCCCGAAGGCCGTTCGTGGCGGCTTCGGGCAGAATACCAGAGGATGAGCGGGTCGTTGCTGAAGAGCGTGGTTTGGGTTGGGGTATGGTTTTTCACCCACAGACCCGCCTCCTTCAGGTGACGCTTGCCGGTGGGCCTATAGAGGCCGTCGGCGCCGGTCAGAATGAGCAGTATGCACACGAGTAGAAACACCCAGTTACGGCGCACGCCGCGCGGGCGATCCTCTTGCCATCGCGCGTAGAGTGCCGCCAGGCTGAATGGCACTGCGAGCAGCAGCGTCAGCGACAGCGCTAGCGGAAAGCGTCCAGTCAGAAACAGTCTGATGATCAGGATTGCCGCCAATACCAGCAGGTGAAGCGCGATCAGTTGGAGCCAGATCTTCCTGATCTGAGGGTCTTGGAACACCAGGCGTCGGTAGACTGCGTGGCCGGCGAGCGCGGTATAGAGTGGTGTCAGGGTGACCAAGACCTCCCAGAGCAGCAGCACGCACAGTGCGGCCAGAAGTACGGCGTAGGCAAACGCGCGCTCGTACCGATCGTGTAGTGCGCCTGCGATCGTGTCGATTCTGGCGGAAAGTGTCGCGGTGGTGGAGTGCCACAGGTCGCCTAGCAGGCCGCCCCATTCCGGTGCTGTAGGTAGTTGCGGCCCGCTGAAGCTCCACCAGCCAAGCGCGCCGAGTATTAGGAGCGCGGCCCCCGCACTACCAGCAAGCAGCGCAGCTCGCGCGGTCGCGCCGGTCGAAAGCAGCCATTGACGGACTAAAGGCAGGGCAACAAGAAATACGAAACCTTCGATACGAAAAAGCGTGGCTACGAAGATCGATGCCACCCACCCCAGTCTTAACGCCGGTCGCGGCCCTTTCAGGTCCTTTATGAAGAGCAGTAACGCCAACAGATAGAAGGCGATGTAGCCAGCATCGCGAATGACGAAGGCGCGATACCGGTTGAGCCCCGGAAAGAGCAGGACGACGATGGCCGCGGCGATGAGTGTCTTCCTGTCGGCACCCAGCTCACGCACAAGCGATAAGAAAACCGCCACGGCGAGCGCGGTAAGGGCAGCGTTCAGCGCGTGGGCCGAATATTCGAAGCCTAACCCAGTAATCTGGCTGATGACGGCAATCAGGAAGGCGTAAAACGGCCACTTGTAGAGCGCAAAAGCGTCCTGCCACTGACCATGGGCAAGCAACTCCGCCGTGCGAAGATACAGCACACCATCGGTGTTCACGACGTCATCGAGGTACACGCTCCACACGGATAAGAAGAGACTGATGATGGCGGCAGAAGTGCGGGCGTCGCCCAACAAAATGCTTATTAGCTTGTTTTGCGCCGACGACATCCTAAGGCACCAAATACGCTGCGTGTCTCACGAAGGCTTTCAGTACAAGCACGCGCTGTCGCTGGCCATCACCGTGTCCATAGGCTTCGCTCGTGGAGACCTGGAGTATCTCTGGGTTGACGCGTTTGGCAAGGCCGAGTATGTTGATCACCCCATGAACGCTTGTCTTGGTTGTCTGCACGGGATAAAACTGGTAATGGATGGGCGACACTGGACACGCAGGCTGTAGATTTCATCGACCTCAATACATAAAGGAAAGGCCATGGGGCAAGACTTAAAAAGCCGGCTTGTCTACCAATGGATGATGTTCCGTTTACTACCGCTGAAATAGTCGTCGACGCGTAGCATCTTTGGCAAAGATGCGAACCTAAGGAACCTGCGCCTCCGGTTACCAAAGTTCGTTCTTGATTGCTATCTCGCATGCAATTTCGCAGCCCGCCCTTAAAGTCTAAATACGCCCCTGAGCACCTATTGGCTCACGGATGCTAGGCGCAACGTAGCCGTATTGTCTGCAGAAGATCTTGCGCGCCAGTGGTACTTTCCCGCTCGATCAGCGGGATATCGGCAAAAGATTAGCATAAGTAGTTTGTAGCGTTGAGGTACAATGCGCATACGACTGCCCAAAACCGTCTGACAAGGACATACTGAACGCGTGAACCAACCTCACTGGCTGTCATCATCGCCTATACCACTGCCCCTGATGGGCGGGTTTGGCTTCATCATCGGTATCTATGCCTCCGGCGTCGCCCTGCTAGTGGTTGATGAGAGCGCGTTCCGCGTCTGGATCCGCGAGGACGGGTTGGTGGAGTGGCTCACCTTCGCCGCACTGGTCACCGCGTTTGGCTACGCGTCGCTGACAGCGGTCGCCTACAAGCAGAGATCAAGCACCCGTACCGCATGCAAGATGTGGACGTTAATTGCTTTGCTGTTCCTGTTCGGGGCCCTCGAGGAAATCTCCTACGGCCAACGTATCTTTGATATTGAAACCCCCGATTTTCTACTGCCGGATGGCTCCCAGGGCAGGGACAGCCTCTACAACAAACAAAGTGAGACCAACCTCCATAACCTTGTCGTCTATGGTGTCAATATCAACAAGCTCGTGTTTGGTAAGATCCTAGCTCTTGCCGTGATAGCGTATTTTATGGTCGTGCCCGTTTTGTACCGCTACAACAGTCGTTTCAGGAGATTTGTCAACCATTGCGGCCTGCCTATTATTCAGAACTACCAATTAGCTGTTTACCTTGTGGTGCTATTGCTCACGACCGCACTACACTCCCGGAATCCCAGGGTTAATGAACTGCTCGAACTCATGGGCTGCTTTACCTTCTTGGCCATGATCGTGCATCCCTTCAACGCGGACGCGCTGCTGAATGTCAAGCATCTCCTAATTCGCAAAAGGACTTCCATGTCGCCAAGCTAGATTCCAATCGTTATTTAAGAAACCAGTAGAATAAGAAGATGGCGCCTTTCTCACTCGTCCGGGTCAAGGTCGGATTTGCGACTGCCTTTCGGAAATTACCAAAACGGCTACGTTTGGCCCTTGTCATCGTGGCGATCCAGCTGGCTATCGGCACGCTTTTCCGAATCATTTTCTTGCTGGCATTCCGGTCGAGCAGTGCTGATGTGTCCATCAGCGAATTGTTGGAGGCGGGGTATCTTGGTTTCAAGTTTGATCTGCGACTCGCCCTGCTTATTTGCCTGCCACTGTTTCTGTTGTCCTGGATCCCAGTGCTGAGTCCGATTCGCGTCAAAATCGCGAGGTACGCGTGGCTTGGGTATTTTGTCGCGATAGAAGTATTTTTCTTATTCATGTACTTCGTGGACTTCGGTCACTATGCTTATCTAGGTACCCGCCTGAATGCCGGCCTGCTGGAACATTTGCAGCCGCTGGCGATCGCCGCACAAATGTTTTGGGAAACCTACCCAGTTGTTTGGGGTCTCCTGGGCCTTGCCATTCTCGGTGTGGCGTATGCATTCCTAATTTTCTGGTTGGCGTTCCGCGAGCTGAGCATAGAAACGACACCGATGCCAAGATTGTACAAAGGCCTTGCTATCAGCGCGTTCCTGTTCTTCTATGGATTCGGCATATACGGCAACTGGTCCTGGTATCCGCTGCGCTGGAGCGCTGCCTATTTCAGCACCAACGGCTATGTCTCGGCACTTGCTCTGAATCCCGTGCTGTTCTTCGTGGATACGTTTGAACAACGGACGACCCCCTACGACGTGGACAAGGTCCGGCAGCACTACGACCCGCTCGCCTCCTACTTGGAGGTCGATGAACCCAACGCGGAAACGCTGTCGTTCACGCGATACGTGATGCCGTCGTCAGACCTACCGGGCAAACTAAACCTCGTCATCATCCACATGGAATCATTCGCTGGATTTAAGGTTGGGGTGCTAGGCAACAAGCTCAACCCGACCCCGGCGTTCGATGCGATTGCCCGGGAGTCGACCCTGTTTACCAATTTCTTTGTTAACGCCTCACCGACAGCGCGCTCTATCTTCACGATGCTCACGGGCATTCCAGACCGGAACCCTGTGCATTCGGCCTCACGGAACCCGCGCATTGTGAGCCAGCACACGCTGGTGAATGCCCTTAAGAGTTACGAGAAGTTCTACTTCTTGGGTGGCAGCGCAACCTGGGGCAACATCCGCGGCCTCATGGCCCATAACATTCCGGGATTGCATATCTACGAGGAAGGTGACTACGACGCTTCCCGCGGCGACGTCTGGGGTGTGTCCGACCTGGCGCTATTTGAACGAGCAAACGACATTCTAAAGCGACAGGACAAGCCCTTTTTCGCCTTTATTCAAACCGCCGGTAATCACCGACCCTATACCATCCCTGATGATCGTCGGGGCTTTGAGCTCGCGGATCTGGATCAGGACACGCTTCTAGAAAACGGTTTTGAATCGCTGGCGGCCTATAACGGACTGCGGTTCCTGGACCATTCGCTCGGCCACTTTTTTAAACTTGCAAGACAGGCAGCCTACTTCAAGAACACGATCTTTGTCATGTACGGCGACCACGGCGTGCACGCGCCAACTCAGATTCCCTGGGAGCAGTTGCTGTTGGCGCAGTATCATGTTCCCCTGGCGATCTATGCGCCGGGCTTTATCAAAGAGGGACGGCGCATCGATACCGTGGCGAGCCTCGTTGACGCCATGCCAACGTACCTTAGTCTGATGGGTATCTCCTATCTCAACACAACCCTCGGGCGTGATCTCCTTGCATCCCGCCCGGACGATCAACATTTCGCCCTCGTCCCGAACGGCCTGCTCACGGATGAGTTTCTGCTCCGGGTCGATCCCCGAGGTGAGTTTCAGCTGTATCGCTACCGCTCGGACACGCCGACGGTGGACTTGCGCGAGCAGCTCCCAGAGGAAATGGCCAGGCTTCGACGGTTATACGAGGGACTCTATGAAACCTCCAAATACCTGATGCACTACAATCCACCGCGGCCACACGCGCCGGCCCAGCCCGCAAAGAAGACAGCACCGGTTAACAGATTCAGCGCCGCTGAATGACATCCGATAGAATCCCCCCCCTTGAAACCGCAGGCGCAGTGGCGGAGACCGCATCTTCTGCTTCTTCGTTCGGTGCGTATGGCAAAATTCATGTGCAAGGATGGAGAGGCCTGTCAACGGTCGTGGGCAAGGGTACTTGCCAATGTGTGCTCTACCATCTCGATGGACTCTGACAAGGTCATATGTTTGCGGGTCCTGTGGGAGGATAAGTCCTGTCGCAGGCGCTGGTCCGCCGCGACCGTGGCGCGGGAGGTGTCCACACTAGCGACAAATTCTATTCTTGCACAGATAGCTGCGCGGGCACGGTATGGTTGGACTGTCGTCTCGGCAAATTGTTGATAGAATCACCAGTACACGAAAGGGGATAATGCCTGTTTAGTATTTTTGTATCGTAGTGATTACCTATTCGAGTTCCTTTTCCTATCTGGTGGCCTGTAGGGAGGTCGGCTCATGTCGCTGAGCAGAGAACCTGCCGACTAAAGTGCACCGGGTCGATACTGTCCACTTACAACGCGGGGTCGAAACCGAAAACACAAGTGTTGCAGGAACTGCTGCAGAAGGTCGCCAACACTAGAGTGCTGGTAGTCGGTGATGCCATGCTGGATCGCTATTGGTATGGTGCCGTGGAACGCATCTCGCCGGAGGCCCCGGTGCCTGTCATCGCTGTCAACCGCTGTGATGAACGCCCGGGTGGCGCTGCCAACGTCGCGCGTAATGTGAGTGCACTGGGTGCACATTGCTCCCTGTTTGCCGCGAGCGGTGATGACAAAGAAGCGAATAGCCTTGAGCGTCTGCTAAGGGGAAGGGGAATCCGATGTAGCCTGCAGCGCGACAAGCTCCTTAATACGACGGTCAAGGTGCGCGTCGTATCCCAGAACCAACAGCTTATTCGTATCGACTTCGATATGCCAGTGAGCAAGGATTGCCGTGCTAGACTTATCGATGATTTCCTGAAATGGTTGCCCGAATTTCAGGTGGTAATTATCTCCGATTATGGTAAAGGCGGACTTGGTTATATCCAGGAGATGATCGATGCCGCGAGCAACACCGGCATTCCTGTGGTTGTGGACCCTAAAGGCGACGACTACAGTGCCTATCGCCGGGCCGATCTGCTTACCCCAAACCGCACGGAATTTGAACGGGTCGCAGGCCGTTTTCGCAATAACGCGGAATTGGAGCAAAAGGCCAAGGCGTTGACTGCCTCGCTCGAGCTAGGTGCGGTGCTTGTTACCCGGGGTGAAGAGGGCATGAGTCTGGTAGAGCGCGGCGGCGAGGTCTTGCACTATGCCGCACGGGCCAGAGAGGTCTTCGATGTTACCGGCGCCGGCGATACCGTGGTTGCCACCATCGGATGTGCCTTCGCTGTCGGTGGTGCGCCGGAGGATGCGTTGCATCTCGCGAACGTAGCGGCGGGCATTGTGGTCGGTAAGCTCGGCGCGGCATCGGCCACACCTGAAGAGATCCTACGCGAACTGGCGATCGAGCAAGCCTGATGTACGTTGTTACGGGGGGTGCGGGTTTTATAGGCGCGAACATCGTGAGGGCGCTGAACGACCGTGGTATCGACGACGTATTGGTGGTCGATGACCTTGAGGTCTCGGAAAGGTTCAAGAATGTCGGTGATTGTGAAATTGCTCACTGTCTTGATAAGGGAGACTTTCTAAAATCACTGGAAGCAGGGCGATTCGCCAATCAGCTAAACGCCGTACTCCATGAAGGGGCGTGTTCTGACACCATGGAGCAAAACGGCCGCTACGTGATGGAAAACAATTACGAGTATTCAAAAACTCTGCTGCATTTCTGTCAGCAGGGAAAAATCCCGCTTGTATATGCTTCTTCAGCATCAGTCTACGGCGCAGGGCCGGAATTCCGCGAAGCCCGTCAGTGCGAGGCACCGCTGAATGTTTACGGGAATTCGAAATTACGGTTTGATCAATATGTGCAACGGATCTTGCCGCGCAGGACTGCACAGATCACTGGTTTGCGCTACTTCAATGTGTATGGCGACCGCGAACAGCACAAGGGCCGGATGGCCTCGGTAGCTTTTCAGTTCTTTAATCAGTACCGCCGTAGCGGCCACGTGAATCTTTTTCGCGGGAGTGGCGGCTACGACGATGGGGAGCAGCGGCGCGACTTTATTTCGGTGGAAGATGTGATGGCAGTCAATCTGTTCTTTCTTGATCATCCTGACAAGAGTGGAATTTTTAACGTCGGGACAGGTCGTAGCCAGAGTTTTAACGACATCGCTATGGCGGTCATCAACAGCGTCCGTTGTGCCGAGGGTGAGCCAGCGCTGTCGCTGAACCAACTTCAGAGTCAGGGCGTCATCCGGTACGTCGACTTCCCAGGCGGCCTCAAGGCCAAATATCAGAGCTTCACACAAGCGGATATTGGCGCTTTGCGCGCTGCCGGTTTCACAAAGCCCTTCCTCACCGTGGAAGAGGGTGTCGAACGTTACGTGCGGAGACTACTGCGTAACGTAAACGGGGGTACGCCTGAATCTGCCGCGAAGCACGGATAGACCTTGTCAAATTTCTACATCGGCCGGTTTCAGGAAAAGTTCCGTGATTTGCCGGCAGCAGATATGTCACGTTTTCCATTGAGCCATGAATTCGTCCAGGCGTTGAATCACGTCATTAACCGAAATGCGTTGCATTGCATCGGGGTGTCGTACTCGTGTACCCCAAGCAGCCTGGTCGACGTTCAAACCGTATTCCGCCTCTAGCGCCTCCGGGTATTTGTTGACCACCCATTTCTGGCTGAGATACGCCCTAGCGCGCAGCGGGTTCGTAGTGGCATAGAGACCGATCACCGGTGTGCCGACAGCGGTGGCCATGTGAGCGGGGCCGGTATCGGGTGCGATGAGGACATCTGTGCGACCGAGTACAGCGAGGAGCTCCTTCAGGCTAGTTTTGCCGATGAGATTGACGGGCCGGGATTTGCATCGTTTTTCGATCGCCTTGCCGAAGTCGTTTTCCAGCGACGAAGGACCTCCGGTCAGAACTATGCGCATGCCATAGTTTTCTGCCGCGTAGTCCGCTACATCGGCGTAGCCTTCAATATTCCAGTTACGCCAGTTACGCCTGCGCACATTGCTACACGGGTTTATGGCGAGGACGGGTCGGTCATCCGGCAACCGTTCGGCGCAAAAGGCTTTCGCGCTGTCGGGTATCGGGATGTCCCAGCGTAATACGCGCTCGGTGATCCCTATCGCTTCAAGAAACTGAAAGGCGCAGTCCTGCACGTGCACCCGAACGTCCCCGCTGATGCGCTGGTTGGTGAACAACCATTGGTAATCTCTGCTACGGGCCTTGTCGAAGCCCAACCGAACGGGTGCTTTGATAAACAAGCTGGCCATAGTGGCACGCATAGCGGGCTGCATTTGCAGCAGCAAGTCGAAGCGCCGGCCGCGCGTACATCGGTGCAGCTCACGATACGCATACCAACCTTTAGACTTGTCAATAATGGTAAACTTGATGCCAGGGATATCTTCAACGAGTGAAGCCTCAGTCTTCCCAATTACCCAGGTAAGCTTCGTATCAGGCCAGTGGGATTGCAGCGTACGAACCACCGGAAGGGTGTGACAGACGTCTCCGATCGCCGAAAGCCGGACGATGCAAATGCTTCCCGGTGGTGATGTAACTACTAATGTCATATCGTGAATCCGTGTGAAGAACTGCTTGGGCGCGAGCGCATCCTATACGATGCGGATGCCATTGCGAAACTGGAGGTTATCAGTTTCGATCCGCGGGATTTGGCCGAGCGCGGCGTTCTGATAGGCAAAGCGCGTGGTCGCGGCCTTACTTATTTTATCAGAGTGGAGGGGAACGACTGGGTTTTACGCCACTACCAGCGGGGCGGGCTAGTGGCCAGGTTGCTCGGAGACAACTATGTGTGGACAGGTATCGAGCGCACGCGGGCTTGGAGAGAATGGCACATGCTGGGGCAGCTTCGGGAGCGGGGCTTGCCTGTGCCGCGCCCGATCGCCGCGCGCGTATTGAGACACGGCCCCGTCTATAAGGCGGATATCATTACGCAGCGTCTGCTAGGAACACGTACATTAGCGGATTTGCTTAGCGAGGGCCGGCTGGCCGAGTCCGCGTGGAGGGCCGTTGGCGCCTGTATTCGCCGTTTCCACAATACCGGCGCCTATCATGCGGACTTGAACGCGCATAATGTTCTGCTAACGCAAGACAATAAGGTCTATTTGATCGACTTCGACAAAAGTGAACGTTGCAATCAGTCGCAAGGGTGGCGTCACCAAAACTTGACACGCCTGCACCGCTCACTAACCAAGCTACGATCCTTACATGATCGCTTCGGTTTTTCCGAGTCCGATTGGCGGTTACTGTGTGAAGGCTACGGGAAGTAAGTTAGGCCAAAGATAAATTGCATTGCCCCGCGATTTCATCAACATAGCGTTCGGCGATATCCTCATATTGGCGAACGACTGATTTAGCCCGCTCGCCCAGTTGGTCACGTTCTTCCCGCGATTCGAGCAATCGCGCCAGGCACCTGTCCAACGCATCGTCGTCTGTGATCTGGATTGCGGCCTCATGTTCTAGGAAAATCCTGGCCTCGTCGGCAAAGTTGTCCATATGTGGACCGAACACAATGGGTTTGCCGAGCCGAGCCGGTTCGAGAATATTGTGACCGCCATGCGGCACTAGCGATCCCCCCATGAATACTATCTCTGCGCGCGCCATAAAAGCTGCGAGTTCTCCTAAGGTGTCCACGAGATAGACCTCGGTGTGATCGTTAGTTATATCGTCTCTGCTTCGTACAGAGACGTGTTCGCTTAGTGGGGCAATCTGTTTGAGGATATCTTTGAGTCGGTGCGGATGTCGCGGTGCGATGACGAGCAAGTATTGATGTCGTTCCCGGCTTTTCCATAATCTCAGGAAGCGTAGTTCCTCGTTCTCGTGTGTCGAGGCTACGAGGACATAAGGGCGCAAAATCATTGGCTTCGAGAACGGTGTTGTCGTTGTAGGGGCTGCGAATTTTATGTTGCCGATCACCTTTACGCGATCTGGTGATGCGCCGAGTGCAATAAAACCCTCTTTGTCCTTGGCAGATCGTGCGAGAATTGCATCGACTCTTGCAATGGTCTCCATATAAACACTGCGCAGCCAAACTCGTGCATTCAGTGTTCGCGATGATAAGCGGCCGTTGATGACTACAATCGGAATGTCTCTAGTGGCACACGATTTGTAAAGGTTAAACCAAAGTTCGGTTTCCATGATCAAGGCGCAAGTAGGTGTCAAATGATCAAGAAAACGATGAACCGCGCCTGGGAGATCGATCGGTAAATAGACATGCTTTACTGCTCCCGGCAGACGCTGGCGAGCCACCCTTGCGCCGGTCGGCGTGCCAGTGCTGATAATGAAAGACCTCTCTGGAAACCTCTTTAGCAGGCAGTGTATTAGTGGCTCTATGGCGATAACTTCCCCGACCGATGCGGCATGAATCCATATTGGCTCGAGCGTAGATTGCCATCGGTAAAGCCCAAGTCTTTCTTTCAAGTAACGGCTGTCGCGTGCTCGCAGAGCCTGAGTAAACGTATAAATAAGAATCAGCGGGGATAAAGCGTAAAGGACTAGCGTGTAACTACGCGATAACCTGCTAGGTCCGAGGCTTTTCGCTAACGGCATGGCTTAGTTAGACAAGTCGAGCTTGTGGATAGCGTTGCTAGAAATTTCGCTGGTTGGCCTATGCATCTTGAATTTTCCGAGAGGTCGTTAGCGGCCGGCCAGCTTCGTCAATAGTGCTTTTACGCCCGGGGAGCTACGGGTGCAAGCGGGAATATGCTCATAATTTCAGGATGCTGCCCCTACTTGCGTGTGGTCGGCGCTGGCCTTAGCATCGTTATGAAAGCCGTCAATCACCGGAGCGTCGCGACTGATAACGGCCGTTACCAATCTCCTCGAACTTGATGTGACGGACCCGACTGAATAAATATCTATGATATCCGAGATGTATCGCGTGGCGGTAGTAGGAGCCCGGCGTCATAGACAGGGCACCGGGGAATACGTAGCCCGGGAATTCATGCGCTGCGGTTGCAGCGTGTGTGCCATCGTCGGGACAACGCGGGCCACCGTAGAGGCTGCCCGCAGGGTTCTGCGCGAGCGTCATGGGATCGAGTGCTCTGGCTTTCTGTCGCTGGAGGCACTTTTGGAGAATGAGCCGGTCGATATGATTGCTGTGTGCTCACCTGCGAATACTCACTTACCGCTGTTGGACTTGGCGGTGGAGGCCCGCTGCCACGTGTTCTGTGAGAAGCCGTTGTGGTGGACATCCGAGCTGGTGCACTTGCCGAACGCGCGGGCTGAGATCCGTGAGCAGGCAACGCAGCTGGTGGACCGGTGCGTACGGCAGGGTCGTTATTTGACCCTTAACACGCAATGGCCCTTTACGCTGGAGGCATTCCGTGAGCTGCACCCGGATGCCTATGGCGATGAACGCACCGTCGAGCATTTCTCTATGTGGTTGAGCCCCACTAGTGGCGGCCTGGACATGGTGGTAGAGGCAGGACCACACCTGGTGAGTATGCTACAGGCACTGCTAGGACCGGGGACTCTGCACGACATACAAGCAAAGTTTAAAGACCTGGCAGGATTGGGTACACATGCCGAGCTATTACTCACATGTGCATACAAACATGGGCAAGGCGAAACGCAGGTCGAATTCAGATTGACGCGATGCCCGGAACCCCCGCGCCCTGCAGGCTACAGCATTAACGGAATGGCTGCGGAGAGACATGTGGAACTGCCTGATTACGTGATATCATTTGTTAATAAAGGTAAACGTGCCTCAGTGCGTGACCCTCTCGCTATCTCTGTGGAGAATTTCGTCAGTGCCGTGCAGGTGGGACGCCTATCTGACCGAACCAGTGTGGTGGACGGTATGACACAGCTGCACGAGCTTGTTGTCGCCGCTATGAGCAGGGAGCAATGATGAAAAAATCCCAATCCGTGTCCAGCAAAAAGACAATCCCAATCGTTCCGCTGGCAGATGTTTCGAGCACGCTGCATCGTGTGTCACGAGCGGCTGATTTTGTTCCGCTGCATGCAGTCGCTAGCCAGTCTGCTGGACCTAAACAAAAGCAAGTAGAGTTATCACCGATTCACGATTTTGCGACCAAGCTTTGTCAACCGGAAGTGATCGGACGCCTCAAGGAGTATGTCCGTTGGCAGATCGGCTGGCGCAATGGGTACGCACAGGGCATGACACTCGACGAAGCCCTTAGCTCCATGCCTAATCAGGTGCCGTTATCCATCAACCTCGATTTGACCACTGCTTGTAACTACCGCTGTGATCATTGCGTTGATATGGACATTCTAAATACGGGCATTCGCTATGATCATGACAAGCTCATGGATTCATTGACTGAGATGGCGGCCCGTGGTCTGCGCTCAGTTATCGTTATCGGTGGCGGTGAACCGACCGTTTACCCCGGCTTCGAAGACATCGTACGCCATTTGAAAGCACTAGAAATGCAAGTAGGTATTGTTACCAACGGTAGCCTACCGAAAAAAATTAGAGCAGTGGCCGATGTATTAGAAGCGCAGGATTGGGTGCGCCTATCGCTCGATTCTGGTTCCAACGAGACGTTTTACGAGATGCACAAACCGGGGAACAAAAAGACCACCCTTGATTGGATTTGCGAAAACATTGTCGCCATCAAGGATGAATTAAACCCGAGATTTTCCATCGGTTATAGCTTTATCATCGTGTGGAAAGATTGCGAGGCCAATGACGCCAAGATTCACGAGAATATCGACGAGATTGTCATGGCGGCTGAACGCGCCAAACGTTATAAGTTTGACTACATCTCATACAAGCCATTCCTGACCCGGGCTGAAAGTAACAACGCCGAGATTGTCGAGATTACGCAACAGCAAAACCGAGTCGACCCGATCATGACCAAGATTCGCGAACAGGTAGAGATCGCCAAATGGTTAGATGATGAAAGCTTTAGGGTCGTCGAGAGTACAAACTTAAGGGTATTGGAAAACGACAGCTACAAGGACTACAATCACCAGCCAAAGACTTGTCACTTACAGTTTTTCCGTCAGGTCCTAAGCCCGCTTGGTGTATTCAATTGCCCAGTCTATCGGCACGTAACGCAGGCGCAGCTCGGCGATAAGCATTCGTATTCCGTGGCGGAAACTTTGCAGGAAGCGCAGAAGAATACGCTGCGCTTGATCGAGACCTTCGATGCCAGCGACGAATGTAAACACGTTACCTGTCTCTACAATCACGCTAACTGGTTTATCGAAGGCTTAATCGAGAATCCGGAAAAGCTCGAACAGCTCCAACCAGCTGAAGATCGCCAAGACTATTTCCTCTAAAGTAAACGAAGTCGCGCACGCACTAGTTTGACTCCGTTAGTATGCGGCGCGCGGTGTGCCGCGCTTTTTTTTGGCCCAGTTAACTTCAATGATGGGCGCACCGCCAGCAGCGACGTATCCGTGGATTGCGCGGATGACGCAACATGGCTGAGGCTCAACTGGGGATTCTAATTCTCTCTACCAGCGACGCATTGGTTGACGCCTTGGTGATACCGTCGTGGCGAATTTCAGGCTAATGCAAAGTCGCCGTGGGCCTGTCGGCGGCCGGTGGAGGTGAAGCATGGTGCAGAACCATACACCAGCCGACTTCTGTCAAATGATAGACATTGGTAGCTAGCACTGTTTGGCTCTGTTCGGCTAGCTCAATATGTTCGTGCACCACATGCACGACTACATTGCTATCTTCCATGCGATGTTGCTGTTCGATGCGAAACTTCATCGGCGAGGTATTTCGGAAAATCGTCTTCCAGCTCTGCTCGACGGCGTTACGCCCAATTAGGGTAGAGCCTAGTGGGTGAATACAGATGATGTGGTCATCGTCGGCCCAGACCGACATCATCGCCTCGAGGTCTCTGCGCTCGAAGGCACTGTAAAAGGCCGCCTCTGCTTCCCATGGGGTAACGAATTGTCGGGCCTTCATCGTAGCCAGCGATTGATGAGTGCAAGGTCGTTTTGGCTGACAATGCCGGCTGCGCGCTTGAGGCGCAACAGGTTCAAAATATATGTATAACTCGCCTCTAGCAGGTCCCGTTTGGCGCGAAACAAATCGCGTTGGGCATCCAGTACATCTAGGTTGGTGTTGATGCCAGCTTCAAACCCTTCGGTCTTGGCTTCTAACGCACTTTCGCTTGCTATTACCGCCTGCCGCAATGCCTCTATTCTGGTAACGCCGCTGGTCACCCCGAGAAAGGCGGTGCGCGCGGTACGTTCGGTCAAGCGCCGTTGTGCTTCTAAGTCCTGTCGGGTCGCGCTATAGCGGTGTGCGGCCTCTTTAGTCAGCGACGTGATCAGCCCACCCTGGTAGATGGGAACGGTAAGTTGTAGGCCGATCTCCGTGCGCTCGGTCTCTACCCCTGGGCCGGAAATGCTCTCGTCGTCGTCAGTATCACTATGACTGCCGACAAGGTCGAGTTTAGGCCAATGCCCCGCCCGCTGTCTTTCTACTTCTTCGCGCGCGATCCTTGCTGTTTCATCCGCGGCAATCAACGCCGGGTCTTGTGCCAGTGCCGTCTCCACCCATTTGCCGAGGTCAGGCGGATCGGGTTCGACCAGCGGCGCCTTTCGATCTACCGTCGCGATATCCTTGATGACTCGGCCCGTGGTTTCACGCAGTGCCTGGCGCCGGTCACGCACCTCATTAATAGCCTCGATTTCTTGCGCCCGTGCTAGTTGAAAGCGGGCGCGCGCATCATGGACATCGGTAATGGTCGCGAGGCCGACGCTTAAGCGCCCTTCGGCGACCTCTAACTGGCGTGCATTCGCTGCCTTTTCCGCGCCAGCCAGCTCTACATTATCTAACGTCGCCAATAGGCCGAAATAACCCTCGGCGGTGCGAATGATCAAATCCTGCCGGGCGGCGGCGAACTGTGCATCGGCGCGGCGCACCTCGGCCCGCGCCTGCCGCAAGCCGGCAAACAGTGCCCGGTCGTAGAGCGGTTGCGTAAGCGTAAGCTCGAATACAGTACTGTTGATATCGGCGTCGCCGGCCGGGCGCGAGACAATCCCCGCGTCCGTTTCAGTTTCGAGGTCGGTGCGAGATCTGTCTGCCGTCGCGTTTATGGTTGGGCGCAATACGGCACGCGCCTGTTGTAACTTTTGCTTGTCAGCAAGGTAAGTGGATTCGGCGGCCCGATAGCGTGGGTCATTGGTCAGTGCTAACTGGTAGACTTCGAGCAGATCTTCCGCCTGTGCACTGGGCCAACTCAACAAAAGCGGCAATAATCCCATCCACACGCGTGAGGTAGAGCTAAAAGAAAAGTGCATAGGGTGGATCCTAGATGCAGCTTATCTATTAATTTATGACAAGTGATCGGATGGGAAGGCCCTTCGCATCGCCATCAGAAAACAAACCTCTCTGGCTCCTCTGCATTCAACAGTGGTGGCAGATCGGTTTCGAAGAGCGATGTTACAGCCCAGTTTTCAGCACCAACTCGCTGGATTAACCGCACTTCCATCACTGGCGAGTGGCCGACAATCGCGATCATACGTGCACCCGGCGTAAGATCGTTCTGAAGCTTGGGCGGGAGTAGCGGCAATGATCCTGTAAATAAGATAACGTCATAGGGGGCGTGACGCTCCCAACCACGGGCAGCGTCACCAATTTCCAGGGTAATGTTCTGAATCTCGTGCGCAGCCAGATTTTGTTGTCCGCTGGAGGCTAATTCTGGAATAACCTCAACCGAATACACGTGGCCCCCGAGAGTGGCCAGCAACGATGTCATATAGCCACTGCCGGTGCCCACCTCAAGGATTTTGTCCTTGGGCTGTATGGCCAGTCCTTGCAACAAGCGTGCCTCGAGCTTTGGTGCCATCATTACCTGGTCATGCCCCAGTGGTATGTTCATATCGACGTAGGCGCAGTTGCGCCAGGCCTCTGGCACATACTCTTCGCGCGGCGATCTATGCATTAGGTCCAAGACTTGCTGATCAAGCACTTCCCATGGCCGAATCTGCTGTTCAACCATCTTGTGACGTGTGATTTCAACGTTGATATCAGGCATAGGACTCGTGGTCAGCGGTATAATGGCGGCCGATAAGAGTAAGCGCTTTGGATATCACGTGCAAGCAACACGGTGACTATAATCGGGCGGCGTCATCGGCGGTTGCAATCGAATATAGAATGCTTTAGTTTGGTTGCACTAACCGGCTAGGGGTGTTCGCCTCGTGAGCGGCGGAGGCGGGCTGAGACACACCCTTCGAACCTGACCCGGATAATTCCGGCGTAGGGAAGCTATAATCCTACCGCTCCTCCCTACGGCATCGTTGTCGCCCCTATGGGCAAGGAACCTTGGCATGAGCGCAAACCCTGAGCACCTAAGTAAGACCGCCGCGGTGGATGCCGCCGCCATCGAACCATTCCCGAATTCCCGTAAGATCTATGTTGAGGGTAGCCGACCAGACCTACGGGTTCCCATGCGGGAGATTTCGCAGGCGGACACACACACCGACGCCGGCGTGGAGAAGAATCCAGCCATCTGGGTGTACGACACTTCTGGACCGTATACCGATCCCAACGAACGTATCGATATCCGTAAAGGGCTACCGCCGCTGCGCGCTGCTTGGATCGACGAGCGTCACGACAGCGAGAGCCTACCACAGGCAAGTTCCGAATATGGCCGCTCGCGGTTGACCGACCCTAAACTTGCCGAGGTCCGGTTTGACTTGACACCAAGGCCGCGCCGGGCCAAGGCCGGCATGAACGTGACGCAGATGCACTACGCGCGCAACGGTGTGGTGACGCCGGAGATGGAATACATCGCTATCCGCGAAAATCTGAAGATTCAAGAGTATCGCGACGCCAGCCTGCGGCAACAACACCCTGGCACGTCGTTCGGTGCCTGCATACCAAAGGAGATTACACCGCAGTTTGTGCGTGAAGAAGTGGCTCGGGGTCGGGCCATTATCCCCGCCAACATCAATCATCCTGAATCGGAGCCCATGATTATCGGGCGTAATTTTCTCGCCAAGGTTAATGCCAACATCGGTAACTCGGCGGTGACTTCAAGTATCGAAGAGGAAGTAGAGAAAATGACGTGGGCCACTCGTTGGGGCGCCGATACCGTCATGGATCTTTCGACCGGTAAGAATATTCATGAAACCCGTGAGTGGATAATCCGTAACAGTCCAGTACCCATCGGCACCGTCCCCATCTACCAGGCGCTGGAGAAAGTGGATGGGAAGGCCGAAGAACTGACGTGGGAGATATTTCGCGACACGTTGATCGAGCAGGCCGAGCAAGGGGTGGATTATTTTACCGTCCATGCCGGTGTTCGATTGGGCTTTATTCCGCTGACGGCGAATCGAGTTACCGGTATCGTGTCTCGCGGTGGTTCTATCATGGCCAAGTGGTGTCTGGCACACCACACCGAAAGCTTCCTCTACACGTATTTCGAGGAAATGTGCGAACTCATGAAGCACTATGATGTGGCCTTCTCACTGGGAGATGGCTTGCGTCCGGGCTCGATTGCGGACGCCAACGACGAGGCCCAGTTCGCCGAGCTAAAGACAATCGGCGAGTTAACGCAAATTGCATGGAAGCACGATGTGCAGGTGATGATTGAAGGGCCAGGCCACATCCCCATTCATAGAATCAAGGAGAACGTTGACAAGGAGCTCGAGGATTGCTTCGAGGCGCCGTTTTACACCTTGGGCCCACTCGTTACCGATATCGCCCCTGGTTACGACCACATAACCTCGGCAATTGGTGCCGCCATGATAGGTTGGTATGGCACCGCCATGCTGTGCTATGTGACACCCAAAGAGCACCTGGGCCTACCTAACAAACAGGACGTCAAGGACGGTATTATTGCCTACAAGATTGCGGCGCACGCAGCCGATCTCGGTAAGGGCCACCCGGCGGCACAGATTCGCGACAACGCGCTCTCGAAGGCACGTTTTGAATTCCGCTGGAGTGACCAGTTCAACTTATCACTGGATCCTGATACGGCGCGCGAGTTCCACGACGAAACTCTGCCCAAGGAAGGCCACAAGGCGGCACACTTCTGTTCGATGTGTGGCCCGCACTTCTGCTCAATGAAGATCACGCAGGATGTCCGCGACTACGCCAAGCAAAAAGGCATTCATAATGTTCAGCTGGCCGTGGATCAAGGCCTCAAGGAAAAGGCCAAGGAGTTCAAAGAGCAAGGGAGTGAAATCTACCGACAGATCTGAGACCGGCCGGGACTGACAGGTCCACGTCAGTTATCAGGCCTGTTCAATCGACCTTGTTTTCGGTGGTTACGTCGCGTTGTGCGCTCCAGATTCCCGACTGAGAATGTGATTCGCAATTAGATCGCGGTCTCTCTCACGTAGCTTGCAGAATTCCACCCCGATCCGGAATGGCAAACCGACTACGACACCGGGTTCATGCTTGCGGTAGACGACTTTGCCGTAGGTGAGAATACCGACATAGGAGGGGAGCAGGATTAGCTCCATCTCCAGCGTGGTACCCGCCGCGAGTGGATTCTCCTCGCAAAAGCCGATGCCACCGGCGCTCAAGTTGACGCGACAGACGGGCTCTTCCTGCACGTCTATTTCCTGCAAGAGGAACGCACGCGCGACAAGATCTAGTTTGCGGTCGATCAGACGTAAGTACTCGGCGACTTCCAGTGATTGTTCCTGGATCTTGGTCAGCAGCGGTTGCATCTGTTGCGTGGTCGATGCGAACGTCGACGACAGTGTCAGCCGGTTGGGAAGACATACATCAAGATTCTCGATGTCGGCCGGGGTTTCCTGCATGCCAATTACGCGGTAACGCAGAATGATGTCGTCGTCGATACGACAGAATCGACGGCGCTCTGCCGCCTGTTGGTCCTGGCTTGCTTGTCGACTCATTGCAATCACCTAGTCAGGGATTGCCCAAGCATAGTACAAATTTCGCGCCACCGTCGTGGCACGGCCCCGCACGAGCTAGGTAGGAAGATCCTACTAGATCGCGCATCCATAGACCTTTCGCAACCGCCCCACGGGAACATTAGAGGTTCGATCGACGGGTCGAAATGGGTGCTTAGCGTTGCCTCGATCCTATTCTCGCTAGGCCGAAGCTGGCTCATGCTTACGAGTGGTAGGAATTTACGAGTCGGTGAGCGTGCATTGGACCGTTGTAAACCAACGAATCCGAACAAAAATAAGAATATTCAAAGAGTTAGCAAAAATATTAGAGGCGGTACAAATATTGCCGTCTCCATATGGGAAAAAAGCCAGGTCTGGCGCGCTTAACCTAGAGGCGAAGGCGCGTCGCTTTGCCAATGCTCGCTAACACTTTGATGATTCATTTAAACAAGGCCTGAAGGTTGGGACATTTATCGTGGGCTGCCCGGCGTCACCGGGGCATCCTCTTAAGGCAGGATATCTCTAAATGATCCAATGGCTGGGAATTCTTCCGTATCCCTGGCCGGCCATCGCGAATTCGGTTTTGTTATCGCGAGTAAGTGGGCAATGCCATAGGTACGCGCGGCCCGCAGTACGGACAGGCTATCGTCTACAAATAGCGTACTGGATCGCTTAAACGGTTCGACTGCTTGCAGCTTCTCCCAGAATTCGAGCTGCTCCTTAGGCGCCCCCATGTCGTGTGAAGATACCTTCGTGTCGAGATACTTATCGAGCTGCGTGCGCTGCATCTTGAGATCAAGCACCTTAACATGCGCATCCGTGACTAGAACCAGTCGTTTCCCTAGCTTGCGTACCGCCGTCAGAAAATCGATCACATGCGGGTGAATCGCGATGAGATGATCGACCTCTCTTTTGAGGGCCGGTATATCGAGCTCCAGTTCCCTGCTCCAGAAATCCACGCAATACCAGTTGAGTGTGCCCTTTTGTGCACGCAGCTGCGGGTACAACTTGGCTTTGGCGTCGTCGTGGGATATACAATGTTTCTCGGCTAAACGCAGCGGCACATGTTCCAGCCAGAAGTGGCTATCAAAGTGCAGATCCAGCAAGGTGCCGTCCATATCAAGCAGCACTGTGTCGACGCTGGACCATTTGATCATTGTTCTTGTGGGCCCAATCTAGCCAGTATGAATCCAACTACTCGCAGTCGCTGCGTCCTCAAAGAACTCGACATCGGCGTCGGTGAACGCTGTACCGAGCCAACTCGACCATGACGTCCATTGATCGTCGGTTACGACTGCGATGCGAGTGAAGTCGTGTGCATGGGCCCTTGTGAACTTTATGTCTTCCCACGCAACATCGACCGTAAACTTAACCATATTTGTGAGATCTATGAGAAGCTTGATCTTGCTGACGCTTTCAAGCTCGCGGATCACCGCCTGTTCGAATTCTTTGTAGTCGGCCAACGTAAACTCTGCGTAGACGTTTACCTTGAGCAGATCTTTTTCTTCTTCGATGGCGATCATAGTCGAACGTGGCCCTGCATTAACTTGTATACTGGGGCGGATTTCGCCAGGATTGTAGCACGTGGCACTATTCGCGAGTATTGATCTCCGTATGACAAAGAAACCCGAGATCCTTCGCACTGAGACCATTGCTCGTACCCGCATATTTCGCGTGGAGCGGGTCGATCTGCGCTTTTCGAATGGGCAGGAGGCACAGTTTGAACGTTTGCAAACACCGCCGGGTGGTGCTGTCCTCATTGTGCCAATGCTCGACAAAGACACCGTACTTCTCATTCGTGAGTATTCGGCTGGCGTAGACCGCTATGAGCTGGTCTTACCCAAGGGAAGGATTGAACCGAATGAATCAATGTTGGATACGGCCAATCGGGAGCTCATGGAAGAAGTGGGTTATGCCGCCAGGAACTTGCGACATATTAAATCGCTAACGCTCGCGCCGGGATATGCCAACCACACCACGCACATTGTTTTGGCGCAAGACTTGTATGCGCAAAAACTTGTCGGCGATGAGCCCGAGCCAATCGAAGTGTTACCATGGCCGCTAGCCAAAATCACGCAGTTACTGGATCGTGATGATTTCACCGAAGCGCGTAGTATTGCGGCGCTTTATATAGTGCGCGATCAATTGGCGTCGGCGACCTAACCAGTGATGAAGCATGCTGGTGATTATTGTGCGTATCTCGATGACGTAAGGGCAATTGCGGCCGATGCCAGTCAACGCATACTAGAAATCTACGAGCGCGACTACACAATTTCGACCAAGGGTGATGGCTCACCGCTAACCGAAGCCGACTGTGCGGCGCATACCCTTATCGTCGCGCGGCTAAAAGTACTTAACCCAGATATGCCAGTATTGTCCGAAGAGTCGGCAGAAACGGCCTACGAAGATCGTGCCGATTGGAAAAGCTTCTGGCTGGTCGATCCTTTGGATGGCACCAAAGAGTTTATCAAACGTAACGGTGAGTTTACTGTCAATATTGCCTTAATCGAAGGCGAATCGCCGGTGTTGGGTGTTGTTTCGGCGCCCGCCGTCGGTGTTATGTACTGGGCCTGTCAGGGTCACGGGGCGTTCAAGCAAGATGCTGGTCGCCGGGCGCAACGTATTCGAGCGCGTGCCTACCAAGGCGGCAAGGCGCAGGTTGTTGCCAGCCGTTCACATCCCGGTGAACAGCTGGCCAGATTCCTATCTAACGTCGCCCATGCTCAAGGTGAGCCGGAAACGCTCAGTATGGGTAGTGCGCTGAAGTTGTGTTTAGTGGCGGAAGGGGCGGCGGATGTCTACCCGCGCTTCGGGCCGACTTCGGAGTGGGATACGGCGGCAGCGCATTGCGTGGTTCAGATCGCCGGTGGTCGCATAACCACGATGGACAAGGCACCGTTGCGGTACAACAAACGGTCTTTGCTTAATCCGTGGTTTCTCGTCAGTGGCGCCGGTGACTACGATTGGAGTGCACACCTACCCGATGCCTGACTAGGCTTAGTCGCTCGATCGACCCTTTAGATGCTCAAGCTGCTCGAGCATTTCGCCGATGGCAAAGGTCTCAACAAACTCAACTCCTCTGGCGGCAAGCTGCAAGGCAAGTTTGGCGCTGACGATCTCGTAGACTACCAGTTTGGCGTTATCCACCCGCAGTTTTCCCCACCACGGTAACAAATTGATATTGCTGAGCACATACTGGGGCGCGATTTCGCGGACGACCGCCGATTTTCGGTCACGCCATTTCGACAGGATGACCCCAAGTGCGGTCACGCCTTGTTTTCGTGCTGCCCGCAGGATCTCGAAAGAAAACGAAATGAGTACCACTTGACCGGCGACGGGTTCGATATCACGCAGTACGCGGTTGAGTACAAGCGCGGGCCCGAAGTGCTCGACGCTCGCGGGTTTCAACTCGACAAACGCGGTAACTCCTGGCCACTTCTGTAGCAGCTCGCAAAACTCGGCGAGAGTTGGAATGCGAACTTGCGCGTAGCGATAGCCAAAGCGCTCGAATTCGCTCGGGTGGATCTCGCACAGTCGATCATAGGACAAGTGATGAACCGTACCCTTGAAGCCGGCGACGCGCTGCAAATTCTGGTCGTGCATCAACACAGCCACTTCGTCGGCGCTCAACTGAACATCTATTTCAACTAAGCGTGCACCGGTACGGATTGCTGCCTCAATGCCGATAAGCGTGTTTTCCGGAAAATGCTCGGGGTAACCCCGGTGTGCAACAAGCTGCGGTATAGTCATTCGAATCTGCGAAGCCACATGCGAATACTAGACGAAAAATTCTAAAATTGGCGCCTACACGCTCTGTGAGCTATAATTGTTTATGCATCCACCGTGGTAGAGGGAACGTACCATGGCCAAACTGATAATTCCAAGACAGAAACATTTCATTGGCTTCGCCCCGCTCGTTATTGTTGCCCTGTTTTCTGTCGCCGGCGTCGCATTTGCGGACAACGCAGCGATAAAAAGCGGTCCCCCGAAGTTATTCAAAACCGATCCCAATAAGGCATTGGTGTATTTTGTCAATGACTTCTCGCGCGGTGATGCCCGCGTGTATGTAGATAGGGCACCGCTCGGCTATGTGCCACGCGCGGCCTATACGGCGGTGCTGCTCGAGCCCGGGGTTCGGCTCATTTGGGGCACGGCCGACGCTAAGTGGTACGACTTTCAGCCTGGCTCGGTGCACCTATTACGCTTAGTCAAGGTTAGCGGCCGCTCCCGGGTTTGGGTAGCTGACAATCCTGGGGCTATTCAGGGCCTGGTCCTCGGGAAGAAGCTGGCGCATGTGACCACGTCCAAGCAAGGCCTGGCGCAATTGCAGGCCAAGGCCGGGAACAAATACAGCAGCGCCCTAAAACGTGCCGAAGGCGAACTCGCTTTACCGTACCAAAAAGGCTTCTATGCGCTGGATCTAGAGGGGAATCAGCCTAAGTCGGCAAAGGCCAGTCAATAATATCTGGTCATCCAGCCACACTCAGAGAATGAATAGCGAAGGACCGCTTCGCGGTCCTTCTGGTTTCTCGCCGTCATCATATTGCCAGTGGGTCTTCATGCCGCTCAACGGGTTAGGATCTAACCCCTTTTTCTGCGCTTTTTCTGTTGTTAACCACAGCTCGGAGCGGCAAGCTAGAGCAACCTGGCGAGTGCGTAGGCGTGAAGTTTCTTCTCGATGGGCTGATCAGAGAGGGTTTTGAGCCAAACTGGCCCGTCCGCTAGCCCCATCACCCGCCAAGCGCAACCGCAGAAGACCGCCTCAAGAAGCAGTAGGCGTGGTAGACCGCTTTCCTTAATCCGCACCGTGGTCAGACGATAT
>JAOTYM010000137.1 GCA_029861845.1 Gammaproteobacteria bacterium
CAACGCGTCGGCATGATCGGGGGCGGTGGCCAGGATCTGCCGGTAGACGGCTTCCGCTTCTTGCAACCGCCCGGCGCGGTGGTATTGCAGGGCTTGTTCGATTTCGGGCATGGACATCGTTACCTTACGTCGTGGAGCACGAAGTATCTACGGTGTGAGTGAATTCGGTGGCGGAGCCTGTTCAGATAGAGCGTTTCACTTTCTTAAGTAATTCACGACTTCGTTTAGCAAACGATTGTTATCGATTTCCGTTCACGCCCCCTTTAGCATTTTTCACGAAGTCCTTATACAGCCAGCTTTCGTTTCAAGGGTTCGATAAATTCATCGTAGTTTCTCCATGGGCCGACATGTCTGGCATCGAGTAGTCTTTGCGGTATATCGTCCTCTCTCGTGTCATCAGCAAGATCGCACCACTCGATAAGCCGACGACGGCTGATATCCTCGTTGCTTACCATGTCTTAATAATCCGCTGGGAGATACGACTCGGTAGCGCTTGATACCGATGGTCCATGATCCGTTGGTATTCACGAAAATAAGCCGCTATGTCTGCGAGTTCCTTACATCTACCAGATATTGATGGGCCCGGCTGTGTTTCGGTTCGAGCTCTACCGCTTTTTCATAGCAGGCAACTGCCGCCTCCGTGTCGCCCTGCTGCTCGAAGGCCCGCCCCAGGTTGGCGTGTAGGTCCGCCATGTCGGGTTCCAGATGCAAGGCCACCCGGTAGCAGCCTATGGCCCCTTCAACGTCACCCTGTAGCGTTAGTGTGCCGGCAAGGTCATTGAGTACTTCTACATCCTCGGGGGTGATGCCTAGTGCCTTGCGATAGTGTTCTGTCGCCCTCTCAAGGTCCCCCTGCTCCCTGAGTACGGTTGCCAGGTTATAGTGCGCCTCAGCGTAGCGCGGTTTGAGCCGCAGGGCCTCTTCGTAGCACCCCGTTGCCGCCGGCAGTTTACCGAGCTTTCTAAAGATATTTCCGAGATTATTGTGGTAGAAGGGGTCTAGCCGGTTTCTGGCGATCGCTTTCGTAATAAGCTCTATGCCGGCTTGGTCGTTTCCGGTTTGATAGGCAATTACCCCGAGCAAGTGCAGGGCATCGGCATGGTTGGGGTCTTCACCCAGAATCTGGCGATAAAGCGCCTGGGCTTGTTCGAGCTTATTCTGCTGGTGATGATCGATGGCCGTGCGCAGCCATTCGGAGAGTCGCTGTTTAGTGGGATCGTCTCCAACCTTAGTCGTAGTGCTGTCATCGTTGTGCGATTCAGGGTCCATCATTTTCCGTTCTGTTATGTGAGGTTTACGCCGCAAGCGAACACCTAAATTCCGTATTGACTGTACTCAGCCGCAACAAGGTGAAGCCGTATGTTTGCTCATTATCTAGGCGCGCTGTGCAAGGCCCTCTTTCAGCTCGCCAAGGTACTTCTCGTAGCGCTTCCAGCGCTTGACGGAGTCTGAGTAAATGGGTTGGCGCGCTTGCCAGCTGCTCGCGGTCTGCACCGCGCGCTTGTTCTTGTAATACTCGAGACAGCGCTCGTCCCACGGCAGACCGCAGTAGTCGATCAAACGCCGGCTCACGGCCTCCTGGTCCGCGATCTGCGCTTCATATTGAACCTCGTATATTTTCAAAGGAAGCACCTCACGCCAGTGGCGCATCATGCGTTCGTACTGGCGATAGGAAACCGCGATGTCGGACAGATCGTAGGCGTAGTTGTGGCCGCGCTCAAATCGCTGAAAATAGATCGACAGGCACACATCCAGTGCCTCTCGCCGGCAGTGGATGACGCGTGCATTCGGAAACATCAGCGCAATGAGGCCGAGATGAATAAAATTGCCGGGTGCCTTGTCGGTCACCCGCAGTGCGTCTCCGCCGGCACCCTTGAGATAGTCGAGATAGCCTTCGGCTAGGGATTGCGCGAGCGACCGATCGATCATGGTCGCGCACTTCGGATAGGGCAAGTGGGTGTGCAGACGCTTGCGGAGTCCAACCGCAATGTTCGTTACCTGGTGCAGCTCACCGGCACCAAACGCCCGTGGGTGGCTGGCGATGATCTGCTCCACCAGGGTCGTGCCCGAGCGCGGCATGCCAACAATGAACACTGGTAGATCCGAAACATCTCCGAAGTCCGTGCGCCGTTCGAAAAACTGGCGGTCGAACGTCGCAATGATATCGGATGCCTCGGCGATGTGTCGTTCCCGCTTGAACTTTACCGTCTTGCGCTTTAACCGGTTCCCCGCTTGATAGTGCGAAAAGGCCTGTTCGAACGCGCCGCAGTCGTCATAGACCTTTCCCAGGGCGAAGTGTAGCGACATCAGCGCCTCCTCCGAGGTCTCTGGCGTACCGACAAGCGCTTCCAGCCGGGCGATCTCGTCGCGATCCGCCGGCCCATAGCGTCGCGATCTCACTATATTTTCATGCGCCTTGGCATAGTCGGGCTCAAGCGCTATCGCCTTTCGATAACACGCGTTGGCCGCCTTTAGGTCCCCTTGCGCCTGCAGCGCCAGCCCGAGATTGTTGTGCGCGTTGGCGTAGTCGGCCTCGAACCGCAACGCGGTCTGGTAGGCCTCGATCGCCTCTGGCACGCGCCCTTGCTTCTGCATGACGGTCCCCAGGCCGTTCCAAGCCTCCGCATCCTCGGGTGATAGCCGCAAGACGGACCGGTAGCACTCTTCCGCCGCCTCAAGCGCCCACTCGTCGTTGAAGATGCCCGCCAGGTTGAAATGCGCGGTGATGTAGTCCGGGCGGCAGCGCACGGCCGCGCGGTAGGCGGTGATGGCCTCTTTCATTCTGCCTTGTTCCCGCAGCATGTTGCCGAGATTGTTGTGGCCGACGGCATCGGCGGGCTCGGCGGCAACCGCCCGGGTTAGCAGGTCGATGGCCTCTTTCGACCGTCCGCACCGGTGGACCAGCAGTGCCAACTGATGCAGGGTACCGGCGTGGTTGGGGACATGCTTCAAGACCTGCCGGTAGAGCCGTTCTGCCTGTTGCAGGTCGCCGGCCTCATGCTGGGCGACGGCATCGCGCAACACAGCGCCGACAGCATGTACGGCCATGGCCTCTGCCCCTTGGTTTGTCGAAAATCTTCGCTGCTTCTGCCGGCCGGATCTACGGCTCATGGTTGGTCGGTCAATTTAGTTCATCTGCAGTTGCATGCCCACGAAAGCACGGGTGGCTTTGACCATATTGCGTGCACGATGCATGAGTCAAGTCAATTCTCCGTGACAGGACCCTCGCGTAAACGCCTTGGCACACCGGCCTCTTACTGGCGCTCTGGGCGCGCGCATTACTGTCGGCAGCAATGCCATGTTCGTCCCTGCCGAAGTTCGTGCGTACGATGTCCGCTCGGCCGCTGCCGGCAAGACCATAACCACCGACGATTTCGACATCCGCATTGACCACTCTCGCGCCGACGTCCTCACGACCCGGATCCTTGGCAGCCTTGGCGGTCGCGGCAAAAAAAGGGCCTATGTGTTACCACATAGGCCACTTCCCAGCGACTGCTTGGTCGCTTAAGTTTTGCGATTCATTTTTTGTTTTTTTATTCCTCCCTACGCGACCGTCCGATTATTTGAACTTGACGCGGACACCAAACTGGAGGGCGGTCACGTCCTCAACGCTAACCCCTGGTGACAGTAGGACCGAGGGGACATCCAGCTCGGCTTTGGTCCAACTCGCGTACACGTCCACACTCTTGTTGGGTGCATAGCCCCAACCGATTTGGGTCACCTCACCATCGATGTCATCGCCGGCCAAGTCGGTGGTTTCTCCAGTGCCGAAACGGAAGTGGTGCCCACCGGGCGTGGTGTAGCCGACCGCCAAGTACGTATGCTCGGGGTCTGAGGTATTACCGCCCGGACCCGTTACTATTCCGGTACACCCGGCCCCGACATTACATATGTCTCTATCGAGCTCACCAAACGCTACGAGGAAGTCGAAGCCCCCAACCTTCAAGGCGGCGGAGCCTACCGTAACCGACGGGTCCTCGTCATCGGCCTCGAGCTTTGTGCCCGTGGCCGTGGTAACGGTCTTGGTACTACCCGCATCCCCGGAATCGCTGATGCCAAGGCCCCAGGAGAACTGGACCTGGCCGAACTCGTGGCTCCCGCGGACTGAGGCGTCGAGTCGGTCGCCGTTGGCGAGGCTCACCGCGAAGCTGAGTGGTCCAAGCGCCGGCGAGTCGTAGCGAACGCGGTCTCTACGGCCGCCGTCGAAGCTGGTGATGGCGGATGAGACGGTAAACCCAGATGAAACAAGTCGCACACCGTTGTTGTCGACCCAGTTGACGCCGGCCATCATGTCAACCGGGTAGGCATAGACCCCGCCGGCCCAGGCGCCGCCGCCAAGATCGACCTCGGTGATCCCGTCAATCGCATCGCTGCCCTGACCGATGGTGATCTTGCCCCAGTCGTAGCTCATCCAGACCTCGGCCTTACGCATGCTGTCGGAGTCTGCCCCGGCGGATACGTTGGGCAGGTCGAGACCGGCGGTGCTATTGGACTCGAACTGATGCTCCCAGGTGAAGCCGGCCTTGCCACTGCCGAAGTCTCCCGACCCAGTGGCGCGTAGACGGCTCGAGGAACTGTCGTTGTCCGCGTGGAAGACGGAGGAGTCGTCGCCGTTATCCAGTTGCACGATGCTGCGGTTGATGTGCCCGGAGATGGCGTACTCGAAGGCCTGCGCCGAGACTAGGGGCGCAGCGGCCAGACCTGCACCGACTGCTACCGCTAGTGCATTCCTGTTCATATTACTCATTTTCATGAGATAGCTCCTTTAAAAAGCGTTGTTGTAGGTAAGTCACAAGCCACGCCCAAACTGCGGCGCGCACATGCCTTATATAGCACACGCTTTTGGTATCACGCAACATTTCCTGGTAATCCTGCCTGTCACGCAGAAACTTACGTTGTTTTTTTACAACAATTGGTGTCTTAAGTTTTCCGAGAGGAGCGGTTTCGTCGACAACGCCGAGCGTTAGCGCAAAGACCCGCCACAACTGCCTGCCAAGGGATAGGATACAACCCTGTACCGCCATTGGCGTTTCGGCAAAAACATGAGTTCGAGTCTTAGGTGCGAAACAACCAATCGGGTAATGCAACGCGGCACTTATGCGACTGTGTCACAACCCGGCCTCAGGCACTTGCGCCAGTTGAAGCGTGAATATATCGCCAAGCGTGTTTCGGATTCCCCGGATGGTAAGGTAGGACATTGCCTGGGCCACGTGCCAGGTGGCGCAGACCAGGGCCTGAACATCGGGTTGCCTTTCCGAACGCAGCGCCATTCGGGTGGCGACCACTTCATACAGTTGAAAGCCATCACCATCACGCTCAAACTGAACAACCCCACCGAACCGCAGGCGACTAGCGAGCTGAATGAACCCACCATCACCAAACACCCTTTCCTGCTTGACCCGGTAAATAACAAACTCGTCGGCCTCGATCGTCTGCGGCACGTCCCGCTTCCTGGACAGTTCGAGTTCGCAGAAGGTACCAAAGCGATTGACTTGGAAATGTTTTGATAGGATCTTTCCCCGCTGGACGTAAACAATGTCCGTCCTCGCCGGAACGCTCAGATCCTGGTTCAGGATGAGCTTTGAATCGACCGGGACCACGAAATTGGGTGAGCCCTCGTTCGGCTGACCATCCTTGTAGGCGGTTTGGCAAGCCGAAACAAAGACCACAAGCACGAGAGAGACGATACGTATCAAAAACCCCTCCTCCTTTTATGATGCCCGCGTCGCCGTTTCCGGGTTTTGTCGATGAACATAATTGCTGGCCTCACACAAAGCAAGCATCGATCGCTCTTGGGTTATCGGACCACCCGCCAGCCACAAGGTTCGATTTCCTATAATCGAAGATTCAGAAAGTTGATGCATGCGGACGGCGGAGCTTGCTGCCGGGATTGCTGGCCGGTCCTGCAATCTGCCGATGACTGGCTGCTACAATACCGCCATCCTGGTCGGATCGACCATTGTGACTTGATCACCAAACAACCGGCGTTGTGCCGCGCGAATAATATTAGAATAATATTATTATTTAGATCCAATGGATTCGACTCATGAAACCGCGGCGTGCGTGACCGCCGCCCGTCAACACCTGCAAGCCGGTCGCTTACTAGAGGCGAAGCGCCTTTGCCAGACGGTGCTGCATCAGCAGCCGAAACATGCGGAGGCGTTGCTACTCAGCGGGATCATCTCGCACCAGATGTGCCAGCTGCCGGCCGCGATCGATCACGTCGAGCGCGCCATTGCCGCCGACCCACAGTCGTCAAGTTATCGCGTTACTCTGGGTGACATGCTGCTGCACACCCGTCGCTTTCGCGAGGCTGCCGCCGCCTACCAACAGGCCCTTGCCATCGATCCTACCCTGCCTCGAGTACGCGGGAAGTTGGGGGTGGCGCTGCAGGAAGCCGGCCAATTGGAGGCAGCGGTGGAGCACTACCGGCTAGCTCTACGGGCCGAGCCCGAATCCGTTGAGCTCTATTACAATCTGGGCACGGTACTGAAACGCCAGCATCAGTTCGAACAGGCCATCGACACCTACGGCCGTGCGGCGCAGCTCGCGCCGCAGAATGTGGACATGCAGTACAAGTTTGGGGTACTGCTGGTGGAAAACGGTCGCTTCGAACAAGCGGCAGCGGCTTTGGAAACCGTGGTTCGGCTCGACCCTGAGCGACCGGGCACTTACGACTACCTAGCCTATGCGCGCATGAAGCTCGGCCAGGGTGATGCGTCGGTCACGGCCGCCAGGCGCTACATGGCGCTGACGGGCGGAGGGCTGCCAGCCCTCAGGATCCTGAGCACGGCGCTCCTGTGCAAGGGGGATGTCGGAGAAGCGAGCGCCGTTTGCGATCGTATCCTCAGTCTCGATCCCGGTAGCCGTGTCGCCCTCTCGGGTAAGGCCATTGCGCTATCGGCACTCGGCGACAAGTCGGGCGCCCGCCATCTGGTCGACTACGACCGGTTTCTCAGGGTTTCACACTTAAGTCCCCCGTCCGGCTACGCAGATATCGGCGCCTTCAACGCGGCTTTGGTGCGCCACATACAGTCCCATCCAAGCTTGAGGTTCGATAATCTGAGCTCGTCTTGTCATAACGGAGCGACCAGCGATGAGCTGCTGGCGGAGCCGAAGGGTCCAGTGGCGCGGCTGGAAGCGATGATCTTTGCCGCCGGCAAAGAGTACCGACGCGCCCTGGCAAACGACCCGGGGCATCCGTACGTGGCCAATCTGCCCGCCGCCTGGGAGCTGAGCGCGTGGGCAACGATCCTCCGTTCTCATGGGTACCAACACGGCCACACCCATCCCACCGCCTGGCTGAGCGGGGTGTACTATGTCAGCCTGCCGAGCGTGGTGGGGTCGGAAGGCGCCGGCCAGTCCGGCTGGATCGAGTTTGGGCGCGCGCCCTACTTCTACCGCTGCGCCGACCAGGGAGAGATAAGATCCGTGCCGCCTACGGAAGGCATGATGGTGTTGTTCCCCTCTTATTTCTATCACCGTACCATACCCTTCGAGGGCGCGGAGAACCGGATTACCATCGCTTTCGACTTTCGCCAGACGGACTAGCCCCCACACAGCGTGGAGTATAGTGAGACAAGATCACCGCGATGCTCGGTAGGCGATGAGCAGGAGAATATAATGAGCGACGAAGATAAACTCTGCATGTTTTTCCCTACGGTTATTCAGGTTAGCCAAGTCGAAAATGCGGAGGAGTTAAATAAGAGGTTATTGCAGGCGATTTACGAGATCAAGGCGACGACCCCAAACAGCAAACCTCGCGGCTGGTGTTGCGAGGTATACACTACAATGTGTACGCCATTCGGTCTCTTGGAAAGGGAAGAGTTTAAGGAAATCAGAGACGTTATCGAACAGAAAACCTTACACTATGCAAATGCCTTAAAGTACAACGTGAAAAAACACAAACCAAAGATCAATGAGTGTTGGGTAAACGTGTACAGTATGACGCACTCTCAGGAAGTTCATCGTCATCCGAATAGTGTATTCAGCGGCATCTACTATGTTAAGGCACCTAAAGGTTCTGCGCCCACATTATTTCATTCTGAAGTGTCGGATATAATGCTGGAACCGCCGATAACGGAAAATAACTTACTAAATACACATGTAACACCCCTTGACGCAATTGAAGGCCGAATGATTATCTTTCGCAGCTGGCTAAGACACAGCGTACTCCCCAGCACCGTTACAGAAGACAGAGTCACTATCGCGTTTAACGCGACGATGTAACGACAGTCTGCACGCCGGGCTTGGAAGGGTTGCTATTCCGTCATCCGCC
>JAOTYM010000139.1 GCA_029861845.1 Gammaproteobacteria bacterium
CTCTGGTAGTAACGCTCCAGCGGGACCCACCAAATTGATATCTGCATGCGCAGATAGTGGCGTTACTTGCGGATTGATTTCTACAAGTCGTGCACCGTTTTGCTGCGCCATCAGCGGTAGGCTGGCCGCTGGTTGCACCACGGCGGAGGTACCGATAACGAGAAATACCTGGGCCCGGGTAGCAGCATTAGCCGCGGTCTGTAAAACGCTGGTGGACAACGACTCTCCAAACCATACGACGGCTGGACGCAGCAGGGCCCCACAACTGCAGCGCGGAGGTAAATCGACCAAAGGTACTTCGGTGTTGGCGATTTCCTGGTCGCAATCTGTACAACGTAGTTGCCAGATGTCGCCGTGCAGCTTGAGGATGTTGTGCGAGCCAGCGCGGTCGTGCAATCCGTCGACATTTTGCGTGATCAGGGTGAAATCTGACACTCGTTGCTCAAGCTCTGCGAGCGCGTAGTGAGCGGGGTTGGGCTTGGCCTCGGCTACGCGGGCACGACGCCAGTCGTACCACTCCCAGACGAGTTGTGGGTCTCGGGAAAAGGCCTGTGGTGTCGCCAGGTCTTCGGGCCGATGTTTTTGCCAAAGGCCACCAGCGCCGCGAAATAACGGCACGCCGCTCTCGGCGGAAATGCCAGCACCGGTCAACACTGTTACGCGCTGCGATTCGCGCAACCAACCGCGGATAGTCTCAACTGCAGCCATGCCTATAGACAGCACTTACCTGTTGGCGCTGAATTTAGCGACACCGTTAATGTCCGCGAGATCAAACTGCTCTTGAGTGATGTCATATAGATCAATGCCAGCTGTGTGCACGACCTGCAGGGCGCGATCAAATGCATAGAGGTGCTTATCCTCCAATTCGATGGTCATGTCTTGTTTGCCAACTTTGTCAGCGCGCCAGGCACTGCGATGATCTATGATTGCGTATTCCGGCTCCATGCTTGGATTCTCGATTGACTCGTCATATGAATATACCAATCGATCTTTCGTCGTAGCTTGTTAAGCGTTAAATGATAGTGGCACTTCGCCGATAGGGGTAGCTTGGCCACCAGCCCGTTAGGCTTAGCAATTCCCGCTGTGCCTGGATCATAGTTATAATCAGGCACCATGAAACCCATTTCATTCGCCCTTGTTTCGGTCTGCGCGTTCGCCATCGGTCTCGGCGGTCATTATGTGTGGCGTCAGTATTCCAAGCCCCCGTTGCAGTTGCAACAGGCGACAATACTTGCAAACAGCGGGCGTCCGATGCCCGACTTCGAGCTACAGGATTACGACAATGGCTCTTTCACGCGAGCGCAATTAAAAGACCACTGGACGTTATTGTTCTTCGGCTATACATCTTGTCCGGACGTGTGTCCATTGACGCTTGCTGTGCTTAAAGACGTGTACCGGCGGCTCGAGGAAACGCCCTATGCGCAAGACACGCAGATCGTGTTCGTGTCTGTAGATCCCAAGCGAGATTCCCTGAGTACACTAAAACGCTACGTGCAGCACTTTCATCCGATCTTTAAAGGTGTTACGGGAAGTGAAGGCCAATTACAAAAGTTTACCAAACCGCTTGGTATTTTTTATCAATACCAAGGTGAGGGCGAAGATTATCTGGTGGATCATTCGAGCGCGATGCTGCTGATCGACCCCGCCGGAAATCTCCGTGCACTGTTTTCAGCCCCCCACCACGCTAATATGTTAAGTCAAAACTATGTGGCGATTCGCGAGAATGTGTAAATGCTGCACGTTTTCTCATCGATCTTTAGCTTGCACAAAATGATCGGTGATTACCTGGGCGACACAGCACGTGATTTTCTTCGCAGTAGGGAGATGCAGGAATTCATTAGGCCCATGCGCGTTCGAGTGAGGACCGAGCACGCCGGTAATCAAAAACTGTGCCCGCGGGAATTGCTTACCTAACATCCCCATAAAAGGAATAGAACCGCCTTCGCCCATATAGACAGCCGACCGACCGAAATAGGTCTGTGACGCCCGGTCAACCGCCCGGGATAGCCATGACGCGAAGTCGGGTGCGTTCCAACCGGTGGCGCCTTGTTCTGGCTCAAACGTTACCTTGGCGTCATAAGGCGGTTCACTTTCCAGAACCTCTTTCAGTTTGGCGCTCGCCGCTACCGCATCGCAGGTCGGTGGCAGGCGCAACGACAGTTTAGCCGCAGTGGCTGGGCGTAACACGTTGCCGGCGTCGGCTACGGATGGCAGGCCATCTGCGCCAGTGACCGATAGCGCAGGACGCCACGTGCGGTTCAGCACCAACTCACGGTGTTCATGCTGTATAGGCTGGGTCGATGCCGCAAACGGGAACTTTGAATAGACCTCATCGCCGAGTACGGCCGCCGCTGCCGCCGCCTGTTCGATGCGCGCAGCCGGAATCGTAGCGTGGAACTCGCGGGGTTTGATTTCACCGGTAGCATCATCCTCGATACGACCTATTAGTTGTCTAAGAATACGAAAACTCGACGGCACAATGCCGCTGGCATCGCCTGAATGCACCCCTTCCGTCAATACCTCTACCGTCAGTTTGCCACCGATTGACCCGCGCAACGATGTCGTGCACCAGAGCTGATCGTAATTGCCGCATCCAGAATCTAGACATACCACCACATCCGGGGTGCCGATACGATCTGCGAGTGACTGCATGTAGTAGGGTAGGTCATAGCTCCCGCTTTCTTCGCAGGCCTCAATGATCACGACGCAGCGGGCATGTGGTACACCTTGATGCTTGAGGGCACGGACAGCAGTGAGTGATGCGAATGCGGCGTAGCCATCGTCGGCACCACCGCGGCCGTAGAGTTTATCGCCTTCAATCACCGGTTCCCAGGGTCCGAGGCCGTCACGCCAACCCGTCATTTCCGGTTGTTTGTCCAAATGGCCGTACAGCAGTACGCAGCGATCAGAGTCACCGGGGATATCCATAAAGATTAACGGTGTGCGACCGTCGAGTCGTACAACTTCGAGCGTCATGCCATCGACCGCGTGGGCACGACACCATTGTTCGATAAGCGCAACCGCTTGATCCATATACCCGTGCTCCTGCCATTGCGGATCAAACAGCGGCGACTTGTTTGGGGTTCTTATGTAGTCGACGAGGGTCTGGATAATCGAGTTGTCCCAAGTCTTGTCTACGAAGTGACGCGCTTTTGTGGGATCCATATTTTCCGCCGTCATTGGATTTAGTAAACATAAAGGAGTGTAATGAGTTACAGGACTATGCGGAAGCTTGTGTCTACGGTCTCGGCCGCTGCGCGACCGCTATTCCCGGCCCGGTTCTACCTCGGCAACCGCTGCCTGCGTCGCCCTACCTCGTGCATCCCTGCCGTCGTGCGCATCTGGCCTCCAGGGATGGAGGAAATGCAAAAGGATTGTTGGCCGCTGCTGCGCATGCATGTGCCCGCGGCATTAGGGCGTCCGTGCACGCCAGAACAATCCGTGCCATGCCCGGGTCGGATTCGAAATGCCGGCGAAATGAATGGATTTCTCAAGACTGACGGTCAGCGGTTGGGACATCCGCTTGCGGTGGCGGGAGATGCGATTAAACTCGATCCTGGGTTCGCCCCGAATTAACGCAGCCACCATCACGCGATATTGTGAGGCCACCGAAACATTCCCATCATGACCACTGAACGGGCACCCGACAGCAGACCAAAGACACTAGTCACTGGCGTGATTGGCGCCGACACCCATATCGTCGGCAACCGCATCTTGGGCATGGCGTTAGCGAAAGCAAGGTACAAGGTCATCAACCTCGGGGCATTGACGCCGGCCGAGGAATTCATCAAGGCCGCGATCGAGACCGCGGCCGACGGCATCATGGTGTCCTCGCTGTACGGTCAGGGGGAGCTCGATTGCCGTGGGTTTCGGGACCTGTGTATAGAGGCGGGGCTCGATGACATCCTGCTTTATGTGGGCGGAAACCTGGTAGTCGGCAAGCAACCGTGGCCAGACGTTGAGAAGCGCTTCTTGGACATGGGCTTCGATCGTGCGTTCCCCCCAGGTGCACGAACGGACGCGGTCATCGAAACCCTCGCGCGTGACTTTGCCGCGCGCGCGCAAGGCCTCAGGCGGGCAGTAGAGTGACGGCTCTGCTGATCGACTTTGGCAGCACCTACACGAAGCTGCGTGCCGTCGAGCTCGATCCGCCCGCTGTCGTGGCTTCCGGCCAAGGACCGTCGACGGTCACGACCAACGTCATGGTGGGGATGGACCTGGCGCTGGCCGACCTGGAAAAGCGCATGGGCAGCCTCCCGGACTTCAGCTGCCGGCTCGCATGTAGCAGTGCGGCCGGCGGGCTGCGCATGGTAACGATTGGGTTAGTGCGCGAGCTAACGGCGGAAGCGGCGCGGCAGGCGGCACTCGGCGCCGGCGCGAGACTTGTCGGGACCTTCGCTCAGCATCTGACCGGCGACGACGTCGAGCGTATCGTCGAGCTTGCGCCGGATATCCTGCTGCTCGCCGGCGGCACCGACGGGGGCAACCGCGAGGTGATATTACATAACGCCGCTGTACTGGCGACCTCGCCCCTTGATTGTGCCATCATCGTCGCCGGCAACCGGGCGGCGGCGGGTGATGTCGAGGCACGTCTGGCGAAGGCGGGCAAGCCGGTCTTGGTCACGGAAAATGTAATGCCGGAATTCGGTGAGCTAAACATCGAGTCTGCACGCGCCGCCATCCGCAAGGTTTTCATCGAACGCATCGTGCACGCAAAAGGGATCGATCGGGCCGCCAGCCGCCTCGATGCCGTGCTCATGCCGACACCGGCGGCGGTGATGGAAGCTGCGCGGCTACTGGCCGAGGGCTGCGATGGTCTGGATGGCCTCGGACCGCTTGTCTTGGTGGATATCGGCGGCGCCACTACCGATGTGCATTCGATCGCCGCCGGCGCACCTACCGAAAGCGGTGTCATTGTGCAGGGACTGCCGGAGCCGTACGTCAAGCGCACGGTTGAAGGGGATCTGGGGCTGCGGTACAACGCACGGTCTATCGTCGACGCGGCCGGGCTCGAGTCGATTGCAGCGGAAGCTGGGGTAACGGGCAAGCGCGTGGGCGATTTGGTAGAGCAGCTCACGCAAAATGTGGAGCATCTACCGGGTTCAAAGGAAGAACAGGCCACCGAAGTCGCGCTTGCGCGCGCTGCCGTCAGGTTCGCGGTCAAACGGCATGCGGGCACGATTGAAACGGTCTACACCGTCACCGGACCGGTTACCGTCCAACGCGGGAAGGACCTGCGCGAAACGGGCATGATAATAGGAACGGGCGGCCCATTGGTGCACGCACCCAATCCCGCGTTTATCCTCAAGGGGGCGCTCGCCGATCCGACTGAGCCGCTGTCGTTACGGCCGCGACGACCGCGATTGATGCTCGACAGGGGATACCTACTATATGCTGTCGGCCTGCTGAGTACGGTGGATCGCGCGGCGGCATTTACATTGGCGCGGCAGCAACTGCAACATATCAGCGAGGAGAAGGCGGATGGCCCAAGCGCTGCCACATCGTGAACGTGCGTTGCCGCTTAAGGCGACACAAATCCCGGAGGATGTGTTCCATGTCATGCGTCGCGAAAACCTCGCGCGCTGGCCGACTGGGGCCGAAGTCGATCTCGATGAGGCCGCCGCGTATCACCTAAGCCTGCCCGAGAACAAGCGTCTGGGCACCATCATGCGCAAGGCGGCGGCCGAGGGTCGGTGTCTGTCGCAGCCACGCGGGGGTTTTGCCACCCTCGAGATGCAGCGCGAGCTTATGCAAGTGCTGGACCGGGAAGGGCTGGCGGACGTCGTCCCTACCACCACCGACAGCTATACCCGCAACGAACAGTGGCATAACGCGCAGAAAGGCATCGACGAGTCCACCCGTGCCGGTCGCTCGTTGCTCAATGGCTACCCCATGGTCAACTACGGGGTGAAAGCCACGCGCACCCTAGTCGAGGCCATAGATAAGCCGGCCATTGTCCTATCCGGCACCGCCATGCCGCGGCTGACGTCCGAAGTCGGTTATGCCGCCGGCTACTCCGGCTACCTCGGTTCGGCCATCGCCTACACCGTTTCCTACACGAAGGATGTCACCATCGAGGAAGGCATTCGCAACTACCAATACTTGGATCGGCTGGTGACGCTTTACCAGCAGCGCGGGGTGGAGCTGCATCGTCGGCAGCCGGGCTTTCTCACCGGCACTAACATCCCGCCATGCATCGCAATCATGACCTGTGTGCTAGACGTCCTGCTTGCTGTCGAACAGGGTGTGAAGAATTACGGGCTTGAGCTTGGCCAGACGCTTCACTTGATCCAGGATGCGGCCGCGATTCGTGCCTGTGAGGAGCTCTGCCAGGAGTATCTAAGGCGTGTTGGCCATAACGATATCTTCACCCCCATCACGTCGCTGCATTGGATGGGCGCGTGGCCACAGGATGAGGCACAAGCCGGCGCCTTAATCTCCTATGGCGGCACCCTCGCCGCCATCGGTGGTGCGGTCAGTGTCACCACCAAGAGCACACATGAGGCGATCGGCATCCCGACCCCGCAAGCCAACGCGGAGGGGTTGCGTATGACGCGCATGGCAATTTATCTCGCCCGCAACATTCGGCTCGATGCCATGGACGAGTTCCGGCGCGAGAAAGAGCTCATCGGGCGCGAGGTGCGACCGGTCATCGACAAGGTCCTCGAGATGGGGGACGGCGACGTCGCGGTCGGTACCGTCCGTGCCTTCGAAGCAGGGATCATGGACATCCCCTGGTCGCCGAACCGCCAGGTCAAGAGCCGTGTCCTCCCCGCCCGCGACGCCGATGGTTATCTGCGCATCTTCGATCCTGCCTCCATGCCCATTCCCGAAGACGTGCTCGAGTTCCACGAGGAGCGTTTGCGCCTTCGGGCCGAGCGTGAGGGCAAAGCCTACGATCACGAGCTCGCCGTCACCAGTGTCTATGAGATCTGCGAGCCGCTTAGCCACCTCGCTCCCTTCCCCTGGCCTAAAGACTAAATTGTGTTATCGCTAAACCAGCGCGGGTCGAATCAGGCCGCTGGTGTTTTTTAGTCACCCGCCAACTTGGCAGCGGTTGGCCCGGGTACGGCGGCTCTGGATATAGGGCTCAGTGAACTGGCGCGCACGGGTGCACCTCTCTAGAATGGGCTTCGGAGGATTGCGTCATGACCGCACACGCCGGTAGATTGGAGTCGCTCGTCGACGAACTAAAGGTACTGCTCGGCGAGCGATTGTCTACGTCTGCCGCAGTGTGTGAGCAACATGGTAAAGACGAGTCCTACCACGCGCCGGCCGCACCCGATGCGGTGGCCTTTGCCGAAAGCACCGACGAAGTCGCGGAAATCGTAGGTCTGTGCGCTCAGCACCGCACGCCCGTTGTCGCGTTTGGCACCGGCACTTCGTTGGAGGGGCAGGTGGCGGCACTCCGAGGAGGTGTGTGCATCGATCTATCTCGTATGGCCGACGTGATTGAGGTGAATCAGGAGGATCTCGATTGTCGAGTACAAGCTGGCGTCACGCGCAAAAAGCTAAACGAATATCTTCGTGACACAGGATTATTCTTTCCCATCGATCCGGGCGCCGACGCTTCTTTAGGGGGTATGAGCGCCACGCGCGCATCCGGCACCAATGCCGTGCGTTACGGAACCATGAAAGACAACGTATTAGGTTTGACGGTGGTATTAGCGGACGGGCGCATTATCACAACCGGCGGACGTGCGCGTAAGTCGGCGGCCGGGTATGACCTAACAAGGCTATTCGTGGGTTCGGAGGGCACGCTTGGTGTCATCACAGAGGTGCAGCTACGTTTGTACGGCATTCCGGAGGCGATGTCGGCGGCGGTGTGCTCGTTTCCTACCCTCGAGGGTGCCGTCAACGCGGTGATAATGACGATTCAAGCGGGAGTTCCCGTGGCTCGTATTGAGTTGCTCGACGAAGTACAGATGGATGCTGTCAACAAGTACTCTGGCTTGGAATATCCTGTGCAACCGACCTTGTTCTTTGAGTTTCATGGCACTACGGCGGCGGTCGAGGAGCAAGCGAAAATGGTGGCCGAGTTCGCCAATGAATTCGGCGGTGGGGATTTTCAATGGGCGACGCGGCAACACGAACGCGCTAAGCTTTGGCAAGCAAGACATGATGCCTATTACGCGGCGTTGGCGCTGCGTCCCGGTTGTAAAGGTTGGCCTACCGACGTCTGTGTGCCCATC
>JAOTYM010000263.1 GCA_029861845.1 Gammaproteobacteria bacterium
GCAACCGGTACCAGCCAAGTATAAAAGGCAGGAACCATGGCCAGCCCCAATAGAGCGGTCGGCTCTCGAATGGATCTGCGCCTAGCGCCGTTGTAACCGGACCTTCTTCAATGATGCGACGCGCTGCAAGGTTGCCGAACCAGCTTGCCCACACCGTGCCGGAGCCGCAAAAACCGGTCGCGTAATGTATCCCATCCACATGGGCGAGCTTCGGGCGCCGATCGAAGGGAAATGCAACGTAACCCCACCATACATGTGTGAGTGTCGTCTCAGAGAGCTCGGGGAAAATGGACACGAGATCGCGTTGCAGGGCTTTGGCCTTTACTGTGGGATCGTCAGACCAGGCCCCCGCACGCCCCCCAAAAACGATGCGCGTGTGGTCCGGTGACGGTCGATAGTATGGGAACATGATGCGGGTATCGACCAGCATGCGTTTCTTCGGCATAAGCCGGTCGAGGACGCCCTTCGTCAACGGCTCTGTTGCGATGATCTGGCTCGCTGCCGGCACCAGGCGCCGCCGCAGCCAGGGCAGGTTCTTATCCGTATAAGCATTGGTTGCAACCACGAGGTCGCGGGTGCGTACCGTTCCTTGAGCCGTCTCGACCTCGATCCGGTCACCGTCACGGTGAAATCCAAGCACGGGACATTCGCCATGCACAGCTACGCCGGCATCGAGCGCACAGTCCATCAGCCCGGCATGATAGAGCGCCGGGTGCAATCCGCAAACGTCGTCTGTGGAGATGCCTCCGTGATAGAAATCGGTACCAACTTCAGTGTGCTGTTCAGATTTTGGCACCACGCGAACGTCACGCGCAAAATGCTTGTTTATCGTCTCGGCCTCGCGGGCGAGCAAGTCATAGTCGGCCGGGCGGTACGCTCCGACAAAACGGCCGGACCGCGTGTACTTGCATGCAATCTTGTGACCCTCGATGAAACGCCGTAACCAGTTCTCCGCGTCTAAACCCTCCTGGAACAGCGCCTTGGCGGCATCCAGGCCATGAGAGGCAATCAACTCGTTGAGCTTGAATTTTGTGGTGCCGCTGACGATGCCGCCATTGCGGCTGGAGCCGCCAAATCCCGGGCGCTCTTTATCGAATATCTGCACAGAACGACCGGCCATTGCCAGTCCAAGTGCAGCATGCAGTCCCGCGTAACCCCCACCGATGACCGCCACATCGCAAGATGGCTTGATCGGACGCCCGGGCAGGTCACGCAGAGGTGCCGCTTCCCACCAGTACGGCTCGAGCTTCATGTTCACAATCCTGCTATCCAGACCTGTTGGGAAAATGTCTTTTCGTCGGTCTGTCGTCAGACATAGCACGCTCGGCTATGTTGGCGAGCGTAAGGTTTTGATTTCTGCTGTTGGCACCAACCGGACCAAATAGGTCACTGCCAGCCAGTTCCGTTGTTCACTCCACAACCGACATACATATTTTGAAGTCAGCCTTCGCCCTGCTCTTTCAAACAACGCTTGTACTCTGCCATCAGGGCCTTCTTGCGCTTGGCAGTCTGGGCGCGCATGGCCCGGGTCTTTAGATATGCACAGACCGTCTTGCCATAATCGGAGCTAGCGCCTGCGGCATTCGCATCCAAATGAGGTGAACCGTTGAAAACTACCAATGCCGTCGACAGGACGACAAGAGCCACAAACCACTTCATCATTATGCTCCTATTGAACGAATAGGTGGATTCCGCCAACCTCATTCACTTCGCACTCAAATTTGTACGCGCCAAAATCGACTTGGATCAACATCTTTGCGCAACTTTGCATGCTGCGAAGCCAGGTCATCCAAACGTTGATGCCCGCGTGGAGACAGTGCCTGGCGCCGTCTACGTTCCAAAGACGCCACCTACATGCTGACAATCATTGGGTTGGGCAGTGAAATGGGTGTATCAAAGAACAGCAAAGGCGATTTGGTAGATCAGCCGTGGAGAACAAAACCTTCAAGATCGACGAGATTTATGTGCCGGTTAAGCGACGGAAGGCGCTCAACACGGAGGTCGTAACCAAGATAGCCGAGAGCATGTTGGACAAAGGTCAACTTACCCCGATCTTGGTTCGACTGGACCGCGGGAGATTTGTGCTTGTTGAAGGGCTCCATCGCCTGGAGGCATGTAAGGCATTAGGCGAAGAGACCATTGAGGGATTAATCGTCCAGGCTCGACCGCACTAGAATCAGCTTC
>JAOTYM010000140.1 GCA_029861845.1 Gammaproteobacteria bacterium
ACAAATATCCGATCACCGGCCAGCCCCACATAATGAGATGATGTTCCATGCTCAGACCCTCCGCTTGACCGGCCCGCGATTGGTCGTGACGCGCACGTATTGGCCGGGCTTGGCGGTGTTCTCGTCTGTGGTATCCAAGCCGATGTAGTAGACGTTGGGCTGGGTGCCGTAGGTCTCGCGGATCACCGATACCGGATTTCTAGCGATGAGCTGGTGTATCTCACTGTTGGGGTCATTGACATCGCCGAAGATACGCGCCCGCCCCTGGCAGGTATTCACGCACGACGGCACCAGACCCTTCGAGACCCGGTGTATACACATGTCGCACTTATCGGCGAAACGCGTCACCGGGTTCAGGAACCGCATGCCATAAGGACAGGCCTGGGCACAGTACAGGCAGCCGATACACACCCCCTGGTCGATGACCACCAGGCCGTCCTGGGGACGCTCATAGGTGGCCCCGGTGGGACACACGCGCACGCAGTGCGGCTGCGAACAGTGGTTGCACAACCGCGGCAGGAAGCTCCGCCCGGTGTTGGGATAGCGCCCTTTCTCCACATACTCCACCCAGCTTCGCGAGACCCCCATCGGCACATCCGCTTCGGCCTTGCAGGCGACCGTGCAGGCCTGACATCCAATGCAGCGCCTAAGATCGATGAGCATGCCGTACTGCACCTTGTCCTTTTTTCCGCTATCAGCAGACGGCTTGCTCGCGGTCGCGTGCATGGCCCCTGCCGCGACGCCGGCGGTGGCCACGGCTGCAGCCCCCTGGCTTACCTTTTTGAGGAATTTCCGCCGGCTGACCGGGCTATCGCTGCTATCACTCATAACGTTCTCCTCAAACCTTCGCCGCAATCAACTGACCGGTTTCTCCTTCGCAGGAGCGGTCGAAGCCTCCTCCTGCTCCTGCTGTTTGAAAATGCCTTCGCGCACATCGACCGCGCGGTGCGTTTCGTTGTAATGACACTCGATACAGGTCTGTTTGTCCTCGAGCGCCTTTTTATGGGCGTTCTTGCCGCGCTCGCGCTTGGGTTCGATCTCTTCTTCGATATGGCACAGCCGGCAAGTCGGGCTGTCGTATTCGAACAACCGATCTCGAACCCGATAGGCGGCCGCCTGCCGCGGTGGTAGCCACGATCCGGCGCGTTCCGCCGTGCGGTAACGAAAATGCCCAAACAGATCGGTGAGGCTGGCGAAGTGCGTATATGCAAAAAGCGTATCGATCGGACCCGTGGGCAGGTGGCAGTCCACACAGTGCGCCTGTTTGTCCTCGTAGCCTTCCGTCGCCGGTAACGGGTGATGCTTGGAATAGGCAAGCCGGACGTCGGCGCGATACTCGTAATCAACGTGGCAATAACCACAGACGTCATCTTGTGCCGCCAGATTGCGGGTCACCGGTTGTAAGACCAGGAGCGCACCAACCAACAGCACAACGGCCACCGCGATGAGCACGGTTTTTCGATTGACTGGTATGCCCATTGGCGCCACCTGAGCCACCGCGTTGTCAGATCATTTCAGCGTGACCGCCTGGATGTCGGCCTTGCCGGGGCCGATGCTCACAGTCGCCGGAAAAGACACGTGGTGGGCGCGTTTGCCGGCCGCATCGTCATGAACCGAAAAGCCGAAGGTATAGACACCACCCACCTTCAGCACCTTGTCATCCTGCGGATGCCCGGTATCCAGTTTGCGCCGCATGACCACCGTGTATTTCCCATTCTCGAAGACCCCTTTGGCATAATCGACATCGGCCGCAGAGCCCTTGGCAGCGGCGATGTCTAATACGTGCGCTGGCAGCAGATCACCTTTCTTGATCTTACTGGCGTCAAAAGGCACGGTGTTCTGACCGACAATCAGGTGTTTCGGCTTCGCCGGGTCCGCAAGGTCCGCCTCGGTGAGGGCGGAAAAGCCCACCTTGCCCTTGTCAAACATATACTTGGGACCCTCACGCATCTTGCCGTTAGGCCACAGCGGGCTGGTCCCCTCATCCACCTTCTTGATTTCCAGCACATTGAAATCCGCGGCAACGCCGACAGGATTGGTCAGGGAGGCATCCCAGATGATCAGATCCAGGAACGCCCCTTGTTTGCGCAGGGCGGCTAGTTTGTCCTCGTTCTTGACTGCCGCCCAGTCCGTGCCCTCGGATCGCGAACCGGGAAGGTACTTGCGAACCAAGTAATTGGTGATGGGGATCCCGAGCTGTCGGTAGAGCTGGCTGATCACCGGGTGTTCGCCGACCTCATCCTCATCGGCCTGCTCGGGCATACCCGGCAGCGAGTTATGACAGCTCATCCAACAGCCCTGCTCAGGATAGACCGGCACCTTGGCGTCGCCGATCATGATCCCTAAGCGATCCGGATAGATCGCCGGCTGGCCGTCATCGAGGACCGCCTGATGCTGGCGATGATTGCCCCACCATGCCCATTTGGCGCCGTCAAAGCGCATCAGATTGCCCACGTTCCCTTGCCCCGCGCCGTCTGAGCCCCAACTGAACCGCAGATAGAGGTATTGATCGTCGTGCGCCGCCTGCACTGACAGGCGTTTGTAACCGGACTTATCCGCGATCGGATCGGGCTCCAGGCGATTCTCTACCACCAGGATTTCGCCGAGCGATTTCTGTTCGCCCTTATGGCAACGCAGACAGGCTTCGCCTGCCTTGGTCTCCTCGGCCGCCTTTTTGTGTTCCGCCGTGCGCAGCCACTGATAGTCGGATTGGCCGGGATAAAAAAGTCGTGGTTTTGACACCGGGATCGGTGACCAATCAATGGACTCCACGTCAGCCGCGAATAGAGGCGCTGCTGGCGGTACGATCATCGCCAAGATGCCTGAGAGGATCGCAACACTCGCCGTCGGGAGGGGACTGAATAGGTATTTGTATCGGTTCATTGCTGCCACCTTCCATGCTGTTGGGTTACCTCAAACACACACGTCAAAGCGACGCGTTTGTGCACATGACGAGCCGCCGGGGCGACACCGCGAGATGTGCCTAGGACCTGCTGCTTCATGCGATGGGTAGCAAGTTCTGGACCAACGTTTTTTAGTGAACAAAATCAATGCATCGGGGTTAAATCACTAAGGCGGGGTCCCCCCAAAGTTACTGATAGGTAACGAGTTATCGCCTCCATCGGTGCGTCATGTTACCGTTTAGTAACATTGCTGGACGCAGTCAATCCCGCCGGCGCCACCGTAAATCTAGCGCCCGCCGCGGCTGTTGGCTTTGGGTTGCAAATGCACTATAAAGGCGAGCAACAGTAAACGTTGCCGTCCGTGCTCAGCAGGGATCCAGCCTATAAGACGGTCTTGTTTGCGGGATGGATCCGGTCGACGGCTAACGATTCCGTCATAGCGCATTGATGCGCGGAAACTCGATGCGAACTGCCGTGAGTTTAGCCCGACACCTTGTTTGTTCGCTCGGTGTGCTGTTTCTGCTTATCGCAGACGCGGCAGCCGTGGAACACCCCACACCCCAGACCCCCGTCCGGATCGGCGTGACAGCGGTTTTCCTTGACCACCAGACCGCCTTTCTCGATGACTGGCGGGAATACCTGGAAACCCGCCTGCAAAGGCGGGTGGTCTTCAAGCAGCGTTCCACTTATCGCGAAATTATGGAGATGTTGCTGGAAGAAGAGCTGGATTTTGCTTGGATCTGCGGATACCCGTTCGTCCTTTTTCGACAGCGCCTGCGCTTGTTGGCGGTTCCGATCTATCAGGGAGAACCGCTGTACCAGTCCTATCTCATCGTTCCTGAAACCGACACCGACACCGGGTCTATCCTGGGATTGCGCGACAAGGTATTCGCCTACTCCGATCCGGACTCGAACTCAGGCTACCTGGTGCCACAATTCCAACTACATGCGTTGGGGGAAGATCGAAACAATTTCTTTCGCAGGAGCTTTTTTACCTGGGCGCACCAGAAGGTCGTCGAAGCCGTTGCCCGCGGCTTGGCCAATGGCGGCGCCGTGGATGGCTATGTCTGGGACACCCTGGCGAAGGTTAATCCCGAGCTGACCTCGCGCACTCGGGTTGTGATGAAGTCTAAGAAGTTCGGCTTTCCACCGTTCGTGGCCCGGCACGGCGTGGACAACAGTGAGTTTCGAAAAATGAAGGCCGTGCTGACGGGCATGCCGAATGACACAACCGGACGTGCCCTGCTGCAGCGTCTGAACCTTGACGGCTTCGGCCAAGGTAATGAGCAACTGTTCGACGGGATAGCGGAACTCGTCGAAGCCATACCGGGGGGATGACATGTTAAGCGATCTCAGTCTTCGCTACAAAGTTCCGCTACGCATCAGTCTTTTGATTCTAATCGTAGCACTGGCCGTCACCGTGTCATTACTCGCCCGATCCTATTTGATGTTTAAACAAGACCTGTTCATAAGCTCCGAGAACATGGGGCGAATCGTGGCAAGGACACTCACCACAGCGCTGCTCCACGACGATGTCTGGAAGGCCTACGAGATCATCAACGCGCCCTTTAGCGTCGATTCGAAAGAAGCAGCCTTGCAAGCGGACACGGTGATCGTGCTGGACAAGTCTGAACGCGTATATGTCTCTACGGCCCCGCGTCAGTATCCGATGCTTTCGGATCCGGCGCTGAAAGATGACGAGATCGCGATCCTGAAGCAAAAACTCTCACAGCACGATCCGACGTCACGGGTGACGATCGAAATGCCGGGCCTGGGCAATATTTATGTCGTCACACCCATTGACTCGGACGGGGTGCTTCTGGGCCGGCTGGTGATGCTGTACTCACACGAGATCTACATCGACCGATTCTTGGCCTTTGTGCGGCAGGCGGCGATGACCGCAGTACTTATCATTGTGCTCCTGCTCCCCTTCGGCGTGTACTGGGGGCAACGGCTGTCGGCCCCGCTGGTGGAGCTGTCCAAAAGCATGGGTCAGGTGGGCAGCTCCATACCGCAGACACCCGACTCCAGAATCTTCAAGGGTGGTGATGAAATCGGCCAACTCGGGGCGCAGTTTGCGCGCATGATCGAGCAGCTTCGGGATAAGGAAGCGCTGGAAAAGCAGATGGTGGTTTCGGACCGACTGGCGGCCATCGGGCGTTTTACCGCCGGTATCGCCCACGAGATTAATAACCCCCTCGGGGGCCTACTGAACGCCACCAATACCCTGCAAAGGCATGGCGCCCAGGACCCGCTGACATGCAAGACGGTGTCCTTGCTCGAGCGCGGTCTGCTGCAAATCAAGGCGACCGTCGCTGCGTTGCTTGTCGAGGCCAAACCCGAAGTCCACCCCGTCACGCATCAGGACATCGAGGACACACGCACGCTGGTGATGCCTGCCGCCCAGAAAAAATCCGCCAGATTGGACTGGGTCAACGGGATACACCAACCCGCCAATGTCCCTTCGACCTACGTACGCCAGATTCTGATCAATCTGTTGCTGAACTCCATTGATGCAGTCCCAAACCACGGTAGGATTTCATGTGAAGTCTCGACCACCGACGGTGTCCTTCGGATCGCCACCTATAATGAAGGCGAACAGATAAACAATCATGACCTGGAGCACCTGTTTGAACCTTTCGCCAGCGGTACAGAATCGGGCAGAGGTCTGGGGCTGTGGGTGACGTATCAAATCGTCAATACGCTAAATGGAAGCATTGAGGTCAGCAGCGCCGAGGATGATACCCAGTTTGTCGTCACGCTCCCGCTACAGCAGGCCGCATGACCCACGGCACATAACGATGCTGTCGCTTGTTTACCCGTAGATGCTTTTCATGCAGGATTGAACATGGTGTCACCAAGACGACGGGCGCTTAACCGGGATCATAGCGTGAGCAAACCAATATTGTGCCTAATCGAAGATGACGTGATTATGGGCGAATCCCTGTGTGACCGTTTCGTCCTTGAGGGATTCGAAATCGATTGGTTCAAAACGGCGCGAGAAGCCCGTGCACATGTTCAGCCCGGCCGCTATGCATTGGTTATCAGCGATATTCGACTGCCCGATCAAACCGGTGAAGAACTCTTCAAGGAACTGCTGGGTGTGCATCACATTCTTCCGCCTTTTATTTTCATCACAGGCTTCGGTTCCATCGAAAAAGCGGTCACGCTGCTGCAGCTGGGCGCAGCGGACTATATCACCAAGCCCTTTGAAATCGATGTATTGGTGGAAAAGACAAAGACCCTTGCGCAAACAGAACCGCCGACCTACCGAAATGATTCGGAACCTACCCTCGGAATCTCAATGGCGATGCGCAAGATCGAGGCGAGTCTGCCGCGGCTCGCGAAGCGGGCGAGAACGGTGTTGCTTACTGGCGAATCCGGCGTGGGCAAGGAATACGTGGCGCAACGGCTTCACAGCTTCGCCTGCGAAGGACAGGCGCGACCGTTTGTGCCGGTAAATTGTGGCGCCATCAGCGAGTCGTTACTAGAGGCCGAGCTGTTCGGCCACGAAAAAGGCGCGTTCACGGGAGCCATAAAGAACAGAAAAGGCGTCTTCGAGCGCGCCAACAAGGGCACGCTACTGCTCGACGAGATTGGGGAAATGCCCCTCAGCATGCAAGTCACCCTGCTGCGAGTTCTCCAGGATCACCGGATCGTAAGGGTCGGCGGAGAACAGGAAATGCCTGTCGACGTGCGTATCCTGTGCTCCACGAATAAAGACCTTAAGGCCATGGTCGACCGGGGGGAATTTCGTGAGGATCTGTTCTATCGGGTCAACGTAGTACATATTCACATTCCGCCGCTGCGCGAACGTTGCGAGGACATACTCTGGTTCGCTGGGCAATTTGTGAATGAATACAATCAGGCGCATGCGGACAAACCGAAGATGCTCGACCGTAGCGCCGAACAGGCGCTTGTGGCCCATTCCTGGCCGGGCAATCTCCGCGAACAAAGATTCTGCATAGAGCGCGCCTGTATCATGAATCCCGGAGAGAGGCTGACCGCAAGCTTGCTGTTCGCGGACCACGATGCCGAACTTGCGGAGCGGGGACAGGTAAGAGAATCAACCGATGAGACACTCCGTGGATACCTTAGCGAGCGCGAAAGAGAATACATTCTGCAAATACTGGCCGAACACGCCTGGCAGATCAAAGACTCTGCCGACGCCTTGGGGATCAGCCGCAAGAATCTCTGGGAGAAGATGCGCAAGTGGCAGATCCAGTGTGCTCCGCAAAAAACGTAATCTAGTAAAAAATGTGATCTGACCCGAGCTCTTCACATGCGCGTTCTTCATGCTCTGACACCCCATTTATCCATATAGAAAGTAATCATCGACTTCACATTGATCAGCCGACGGTGAAAACGCTTTAGCTCCGCTTCATGGTCGAGTTCGGCCATATAATCAGGCCATTTCATTGCCGTCGCCAGCGTTTACGACTCCGGCATGACGTCAGGTCTAATGCGCTTTGAGCTCCGTCTGATCGCTAGCGCCAGCACAGCGCTTGCTGAGTTTCGTCTCGCTGTCAGCAGACATCTGGCCAGACGTCCCTCACCGGCCGCCACCTTAGCGCACTGCTCCTCCAGGTCATCTTTTACACATAGCGATGCTTCGTCCGGATGCGTCCCCTACCGTGTTCGATCGCCACAGCGGGTAACATGTGCACAGACTCGAGCTGAAACCACCTCCCAGGACTGAAAGGCGCATCTGATCTTCTATTTCGCCACCCATAGCAGGATCGACATCATGCGCGTGCTGCACGAATGTATGGATATCGAGCGTAAGCTGCCCTAGTGCCTGCTCTAACGGACTACTGTCTAGCCCGCCTCTACTAGCTAGGCTCCTGGCGCACTCCTGATCACCGGGTTTGGCCGAGATCATCCGCGAGATTTCGCGCACCGCAGGTGTATTTATTGATCTATATCAATTTCGTAGCCTGTGCGCTATTATCTTTTGCTACGGAGGGCGTACGGATAACGCTCATGGTAGCGGTAGTCCAGCAGTATGAGCTTTAACTATGTACGCTTGCCCATGCGAAATCCAAGAGTGTGTCTTCTGCGAAGCGCAGCTGTATACAGGTCTTTCTAAGGATCATGTCTTACAGATCCGGGGCATACTCGACAAGCGTAGGTACCAACCGCAAGAGTTCCTGTTTCACGAAACCGACCCCTCTACCCATCTCTTTGCCCTAAGGACCGGTTACGTCAAGCTCACCAGCTCGTTAGCCG
>JAOTYM010000141.1 GCA_029861845.1 Gammaproteobacteria bacterium
TCCAGGGATCACCCCCCGAACACCTCCACGGGGATTCTCTACATCCCCCGCATAGCGCGGGATGACATGCACGTGAAGATGGAACACACTCTGTCCTGCTGCCTGTCCAATATTTATACCTACGTTATAACCATCGGCCTCGAATCGTCCGTCAAGTAACGCCTTGGCGCGGTCTAGCATTTTCCACAAGGCCGCCTTCTCCGCGTCCGTCGCAGAAAAATAGTCGTTCACATGCCGAAACGGTACCAAAAGCAAGTGCCCGTTCGATACCGGATAACTATCCCACGTGGCATAGCAGAACTCGTTTTCTAGCACTCTATTTTTGCCAGTGGGTTCACAGAACGGGCATTTCTTCGACTCTACGGCGTCCATTGCTCGAAACCTCTTTCTTCAATCGGCAAATCATCGTTGAAATCCACAACACGGTCCGCATGAAAGAGATGCCACTCCGGCTCAAACTTGAATCCTGGGTCAGCGAGCTTCATTGGGAATACGGTGGTCATATCGAAAACTGGAAGTGCATTCCCAACACAACCTCCGCATTCAGCGCAAGAGATACGTTTGCTCATACCACCCTGATCCGATGTCCTCGTGTTACCGGAGATTTGCACATCATCTTCCCACCACGTGCTCGAGGCATTGACAGGGCGAGGAACTTGCGGCACCACGGACCGGCCACGCTCAAACGACAAAGCCTACCGGCGCAACGACGGTTAACCGGCGTGGTCTAATCGACGATGTGGTACACGGGGGCCTTCTCCAGTTCCCACTCCGCGGACTGCCGGTCGTAGCGGGACAAGGTGAAGCAATGCCAATTGGTGTCATCCAGCTTCGGATGGTCGGCCCGATAGTAGTACCCCGGCCATCTGGTTTCCTGCCTGAACATCGTGTGGTGCGTCACGGACTCTGAAGCCAGGACGCGGTGCTGCAGTTCCCAAGCCCGCTGAAGTTGGTGCAGGTCCTCGGCTCCGAGATGGGCGAGGTCTTCCTTCAGCATGTCCAACAATTCTATCCCACGCGTGAGCAGCGGTGTGTTGGTCGTGTAGTGGGCGCTGATACCGCCAACGTATTCGTCCATAATCTTCTCAAGACGCTGAAGACCATGAAGCGGCAACATGTAACTCGGCGAAACGGTTCCGGCGACGATTTCGTTACTGCCAACCTGGTAGTTCTCCAGAGGTTGGAAGATGATCTTTTCGAGTTCTTCGTACTCTTGCTCACTGACTTGAGGCTCGTCGCGACCCAGGTCGTTCACGTATTTGACCGCTGCTTTTGCCGCGATTCTTCCTTCCGTAAAGGATCCCGACGAGAACTTGTGGGCGGTGCCGCCGATGGTGTCGCCGGCACCGAACAGCCCCTCGACGGTCATCATGCGGTTGTAGCCCCACTGGTATTCATCAGGGGCGTAATCCTCCGGTCCGCTCGCCCATGCGCCGGAGCACGTGGCATGCGAGCCCATGACGTACGGCTCGGAGGTGGTAAGCTCGGGATTGGTGTGCTTGGGATCGATGTTCTGCGACGCCCAGACGACCGCTTGCCCGATCGTCATGCCGAGGAAGTTCTCCCAGCCAATGGTCTCCAGGTGAGGATCCTGGAAGGCCTCTTTTGTCACCATGCGGATTGGGCCCCTGCCGGCCTTGACCTCCTCCAGAATGGCGTGGTTGCGCAGGCAGGTCGGCACCGGGTGCCGATCAATGTAATCCCCAACCAATTCCTTGGTCTGTTCGTACCAATTGGACTCGTATTCGTTTCCATACGCGTTTTCGGTGTACGTCTTGAGATGCAGGAAGTAGGCGCCGACCGGGCCATAGCCGTCCTTGAATCGGGTGAGGACGATCCGGTTCTCCATTTGCGTCATCTTGGCGCCGGCGAGGATCGGCAACGCATAAGCCGAGGCACTGCTCCACGGGGCATACCAGGTTCGTCCCATGCCTTCGCCAGTCGAACGCGGCTTAAAGATGTGCGACGCACCGCCGGCGCATACGATGACGGCCTTCCCGCGGAAGACGTAAAAATCCCCGGTACGGACGTTGAATCCGACAGCCCCGGCGACTCGGTTGGGTTTCGTCTTGTCCATCAGCAGGTGGGTCACCATGATCCGGTTATAGACTTGAGTGGCGGCCTTCCTGGCGGCCTCGGCTACAATCGGCTTGTAGCTTTCGCCGTGAATCATGATCTGCCACTTGCCCTCGCGCTGGTACCGCCCGGTTTCAGGGTCCTTCATGAACGGAAGGCCCCACTCCTCGAACTTGTGCACCGTGGCGTCGACGTGGCGGGCGATATCGTAGCCCAGATCCTCCCGCACGAGGCCCATGAGGTCGTTCCGGGCGTAGCGGACATGGTCCTCGGGTTGATTCTCGTCCCATTGCATGCCCATGTAGCAGTTGATTGCGTAAAGGCCTTGCGCGACCGCGCCACTGCGGTCGATGTTCGCCTTCTCGACACAAACAACCTTCAGGTCGCGTCCCCAATATCTGGATTCGTAGGTGGCACCGCAGCCGGCCATGCCGCCGCCGACGACGAGGACATCCGAATCCACGAAAACCGTTTTCCGTCGACTGAACAGTCCCACTAGACCACTCCTAGCTTCAGTTGGTCAGGAGTCAACGCCGGCAACTTGTCGATGTTGAGCGCATCCGGTTCGTGCGCGAGCTCCTGGGATTTCATTGCCTCCGCGCTGGGCGCCTCCAGCTCAGTCGGTGATGGGATCGAACCCCATGGCGTGGTCCGGATCGGGGAAACGAAATTTTTCACGCGGCCGTCCCGGAACTCGATCCTCCAGGAAATCGTGCCCTTCGCTTCCTCCCGCAGCACACGGACACTGTGGCCCAGCGGGGCAAACTCAGCATAGCCGCGCACGTCAATCGCATTTTGCGGACAAGCCTTGACACAGGAGTAGCACTCCCAGCACATGTTGGGCTCGATGTTGTAAGCACGGCGATAGGTTTTGTTGATGTGCATGATGTCCGACGGACAGATATCGACGCAGTGTCCACAACCGTCGCAGCGAGTCATATATACGAATGTTGGCATGTTATTCCTTCACCTTCTGTTGATGAGACCAATGATCCTATAGCGAAGACCAAATGATCGATCATTCAAACTATTTGATAGCCTGACTAATAATTCTGCGGCAGACGGCGCGCGCTGCCGAAAGTTTCCGGTTTGTCGGCCGGGGCCGGCAGGTTACTCCTCGAACCGTCCGCTTCGGCCACCCGTTTCTGCAGGGCCGCCGCGGGCTTAAAGAACATATGTGCAAACTTGGACCAGGCAACGGATCCGAACAGCATCGTCGTGGCGGTTACATACAAACCGAAGAACAGCCATGCGACTCCCGTCGCCTGCAGGAAAGACCATGCCAGGCCCAGCGTCACGCTCGCGAGAAGCGAGAGGATGAACAAATCAGCGCGCACAATGCGGAACGGCGAATTGCCCTCGGCGGCGACGTCGACCCGAATGAAGAACCAGAACCAGTAACCGCCGACACAAACCATCAGCGCCCCGATGTGCCATAGCAGCGGCCAAATGGCGGGCGCCGGGGTAGCGGGCGTCGGGTATCCGAATACCATGATGGCGGTAGCGATGACGTAAGCCAGAAAACCGTACATGGTGAGCAGGTGCGCGATCCTGCGCCGAGCGTTGCAGAATTCTGCGGATGTCAGCACCTCCACCAGAAGGGTTTGTACCGCCATGGATGCTATTTCCGCGCCGCCGACTTGTTTTGATCCTTTGCTCTTCGCGTTGCGCCAGTTGTCGAAGAAATACTTGGCGCTCTTCTTGTGAACAACGTCGAATAGCGTTCCAATGGCGACTGCGAATATCATCAGAACGATGTAGACCTGCATGACAAGAGGCGGCAGAAAAACCGTTAGGTCGGCGAACGGGTTGCCAGTGAACATTGGAATAGCCTCAAATGTTATCCAGTTTTTTGTGAACCAATCTAACGACGGTATGGCCGCCTCGAGTGCCAACCACTGACCCAGGCGTCCGAATCAGACAAATCAATCTAGGAATTTCTTTTCCACATAATGCCCGTTTTCTGCAGAAAATACGATGCTGTAGCCATACGGCTTCCCTCCCGTGGCCCAGATAACGGCGCCCACCTTTCCCGTGAAAATCGAGGCAAATATTCGATCCCCAGTGGGACCAGCAAGGCAAGTTTGCAGTAGTTCCACCGGTGATTTCGCGGGGCCAGGATAAGGCATTACGTGCCTCCTATGATTTTCACAACTCGTTAAAGTTATTGTTTATTTCGCGGAGTGGCCGGCGAGTTTCACCTCTACTCGGTCTTCGTCTTTCAAGCCCGCATAGTATTCACGCAGTATCGCCAACACCTCGGGGCGACTAAAATGTGTCGGTACTTCTGCCCCTTCCGACAACGCCTTCCGCAATTTTGTGCCGGACAACAATAGCCTGTCTTCGGCTAAATGCGGACAAGTGCGCATGGACGCCATGCCGTCACATCTGTGACACCAGAACGTCCAGTCAATCTTCAATGGTTTAATCTCGAGTGCATCGCTTGGGATCTCGTCGAAGATGTGATGTGCATCGAACGGGCCGTAGTAATCACCGACGCCGGCATGATCGCGGCCAACGATCAAATGCGAGCAACCATAATTTTGCCGAAACAGTGCATGCAATAGTGCTTCACGTGGCCCCGCGTAGCGCATGTCTAGTGGATAGCCGGCTTGCACGACCGTATCTCGGAGGAAGTAGTGCTGGATCAGTGTGTCGATCGCCTGCGCCCGTACCTCGGCGGGGATGTCGCCGGGCTTGAGTTTCCCCAATAGTGAATGAATAAGCACACCGTCACAGGTCTCGATCGCGACTTTAGCAAGATATTCATGTGACCGATGCATGGGATTGCGGGTTTGGAACGCAGCCACAGTTTGCCAGCCCCTGGCCTCGAACAATGCACGGGTTTGCGCTGGCGTCAGAAACAATTCGGGATATTTCCGAGGGAACTCGCCTTGCGACAGCACCTTTACCGGTCCCGCCAGATTGATCGGTCCCTGGTCCATCACCATCTGTACCCCGGGGTGCGCGCTATCGTTAGTTTTATAGACGCTCGTACACTCCTGGGACTTATCGATGGTGTATTTTTCGTCGACCCGCATGGTGGCCATGATTTCACTGTTATCAGCATCGACTAGTGCGATGTTTTTTCCCTGGGTGATGCCCTCGGCAGTAGTTTCGTCGGTCGATAAGGTTATCGGGATCGGCCAGAATAGGCCGTTGGCCATCGTCATATGGTCGCAAACCCCCCGCCAGTCGACCCGATTCATGAACCCTTGGAGGGGGGTGAAGCCGCCGATGCCTAGCATGATGAGGTCACCGAGCTCTCGGGAACTCAACTGCACAGGTGGCAGGGACTGGGCGTGTTGCCGCTCCGACTCATGCGTGGCGCCGCTTAGCAGACGTGGCTGCAACTGGTTGGCGCCGTGCGGACTCACCAGTTTCGACATAGGTTTTCGTTCTCTGGTTGGCTGACCCGGGCGGACGAGCGAGCATTATAGTCAGGCCCAGGCGCGAAGGGATAGGAAATCTCATCTCGCTGCATGGCAACAACCCACTCGCCAGATTCGACCTGGATCATCATCCGCCTTCGCGGCGCACCGAAGTCTTTTCAGACTAATCGACTGGGGGAAGCAGCCGGTCCATCTCATTAGCGGGCCTTTCGGCCGAGAAAAGTCACAAACCTATTCTGCGGCCTCACTCTCGCGCGAGAATAGTCACCCCGACATAAGGCCGGATCATAAAACGGCGAAGGCAAAAACCTGCGACATCAGAACATCATCGCCTAGTGGAGTTGAGTTGTATCGTTTCGAAGCGTCGACTTGGCGCCACTTGCCAGCACTTTCGAGGACCCGCGCCTTGGTTTCAAAGGCGTCGCCTAGATAGCTGCGCGAGATCGAGAACACAATATGTCCGCCGCATCGGGTTGTGCGGACCAACTCGTCGAGTCCGTCGAGTGGTGCATGACCTTCGGTGAAGACGCCCGAGGCCACAGTCGCGGCGAAGCAGTCGTCGTCGTAGTCTAGCGGTTCGCCAAGCAGGCCAAAGCGTAAGTCCCGGTAGATGTCCTTGGCGGCAGCGCGGGCCAGCATACCTTCAGACGCATCAAAACCGGCGATGTTGGGATAGCCTAGCGCTGTCAAGATTTCACCCATTATGCCGGTGCCCGTGCCGGCGTCGAGCACCAGGTCGCTGCCCGGCAGTTGGTGGCGCGTCAGCATGGAGGCAACCATAGCTGGATGGGCATAGCCCGCGCCTCTCATGTGCTCTTCGTATTCTTCGGACCAACCATCGTAGATCGCAGAGGTCTGTTCCGGACTGTCGGAAGCATAGACCTTGTGTAGCTCGCGGGTCTTTTCGTCTGAACTCGCACTTGTCATGGCCGTTTTCCAAAGATCATCGTCGTCAAATGTCGAACCCTATCCTTCTCGTTTGTTCTTTAATTCTGGAAGTCTTATATGGGTTCACTCACTCGGGTAGTCCTGCCTTGCGCAGGCGGTTTGGAAATGTTTTTGACCCGCTGCTCGCCCTTGTCCTCGTAACTGAGTTTGAGGATGTTTTCGATCTGGTCGTAAACGCTGCCCGAGATATAGACGCCGCCGGGCTCGGCGATCTCCTCGAGCTGTGCAGCCACATTCACCCCATTGCCGTAGATGTCATCGCCCTCGATCCCGTTTCGCCGATGTTAATGCCGATCCGGAACTCAATCTGGTTATCGTGGGCGACGGATGCGTTGCGCTCACTCATCGACTGTTGGATTTCGACCGCACATTGGACAGCTTCGGCGGCGCTCGCGAACCCAGATAGAAAACCATCTCCAGTGGTCTTGACTATGCGCCCGTGATGCTCGCGCATGTTTGGTTCTAAGAGCTCGCTGCGCAGCGACTTGAGAATTGACAATGTACCGGTCTCGTCGGCCTCCATGAGCCGCGAGTACCCGACCATGTCGGCTGCCAGTATGGCGGCAAGCCTGCGTTCCATCCAAGCACCTCCTCAGATTGTAGGATAGCGGTGGGCGACTGCCGAATCCATCTTTCATCGAAGGCCCCGATGGTCGCAGTAGGGAAACGAGTCGCCCCGCTCCCCCCGCGCAGATCCCGGCTTGCGCTACTAACGCACCGGGCTCCTCCCTCAGGTCGGACGTCGGACGGTGAACGGTTTGGAGGCGCTCATCGCCTGGCGCGCGAATCTACGGTCCAGCTGTGGAAGCCATTCATTGCCCCTTCCATCAAAGCACTCGAAGACAAGAACCGCGCTACCGAGCGCAGCCTCGGCATCATTAAACCCGATCCCGACAGCCTGAAGTTCAAATACAGACCGACTACACAAGGCAACAAAAACGATCAGGAGATCGCCGAGGCCGTGCATCAGGTCTCCATGCTCGAAGACCCCTTAAAACCGCTCGAACGAGCCAAGTATAGCTTTGTCTACCAGTACACCTGTGATGGCCATCCGCACCGCCACCAAATCCACGATTGGGAAGTCCAAACGACATTTATCAATTACCGCAAACGCTACGGCAGCGAAGAAGAGGCGTTAAAGATGATGACGCAGGAATACCAAGACTACATCCCCAAGCGCAACCTGCATTTCATCTTGGGCACCATGGCAAGACATCTTAGAACATTTATTGTGATCGGCCTATTACGCTCCCAATACGACCCTAGAGAGCTAGACAAGCAGGGAGGGCTTTTCTGAATCGGTACTCTGCCCCGGTCTTCCATTCTCAACTTTTCGGAAATTCAACGAGGATCAGGACCAACTGATTTGTTCTCACAAGCCAATAATCAAACGTACCTGACCCCCATTGGTTCACCCTTGGTTCATCGCAGTGCTCACGCCGAGCGAGCGTTCCCCTTAGAGATAGGCAGATTTGACTCAAATTTATCCCAATAACGCTTACGACCCCCAAACAACCATAGAAATGCCCCAAAGGAGACCTTCGCAACAAGTGTCGGCTGTGTAGAATTATCGGTGTCCGGATCTATTAAACCATTTCTATACCACTTCAAGAGGATAGGGTGGGTGTGTGATAGGGAGGAACCCTCCTCCCTCGAAATGAGAAAGGAAAAATCATGAACGTTCCTTCGTTTTTG
>JAOTYM010000264.1 GCA_029861845.1 Gammaproteobacteria bacterium
GATCGAACAATTCTTCAACCACCATTTTGTTTAGGAGACTGTTTCATGATGACCAGGCGTTATGTAATAACCAGACTCACTAGTATCCTCGCTACCCTCGTGGCTTTCGCCGCCGTACAGGTGAGCGCGGTCGCCGCGTGGGACCCAGCGAAGGTCGAGGCTCGCGAAGCCGCCGTGGGAGAAACCATCGCCGAATTCTCGGGCGAGGATTCTACCTTGGGGCGGTTCTTCGAAGAGGCGCATGGCTACGCGGTGTTTCCGAAGGTCGGTGAGGCCGCCTTCGTCATCGGCGGCGCGCACGGCAAGGGGGAAGTGTTCGAGCAGGGCATGTCCATCGGCATCGCCAAGATCTCTGCAGTGTCCGTCGGGCTTTCCTTCGGGGGCAAGACCTTTCAAGAGATCATCTTCTTCAAGTCGAAAGCAGCCCTCGATAAGTTCACAGCGGGTAAATTTACCTTCGGCGCGAAGACGAGCATTGTGTTTGTCAAGGACGGCGCAGGCGCCAAGGCCGTGTGGTCGGACGATGTTGCCATATTCGCCCGGGGCGGGACAGGCGCCATGGTGGACGCATCAATCGCCGGTCAGAAGTTTAAGTTCGAGGCCCACTAGACGACGGCCTTCGCCAGTTTAACGGCTCTGGTATGAGCGGTCGGTCCCGGGCGGTGGGCCGACCGCTATTCACTGGACTGACCGTATTCGAGCAACCGATCGCGCATAATTCCGGGGTTAAAAACGTTCTTTTGTAAAGACGACTATCGCCTGTACCTCGAACTAATGGCTGATGCCTGCCGCAAGGCGGGTACCGAAGTCTGGGCGTATTGTCTGATGCCTAACCACGTACACATGGTCATGGTGCCCGATCACTGTGACGGTTTGCGTGCCGCCCTGGCGGAGTCGCATCGCCGCTATACACGCCACATCAATCTTAGCCATGGCTGGCGCGGCCACCTTTGGCAAGAACGATTCTTCTCGGTCCCGATGAGTGAGTCACACCTGTACCGCGCAGTACGGTACGCAGAGCGTAACCCGGTCACCGCCGATTTGTGTCAACGCCCGGAGCACTGGACGTGGTCGAGCGCACGAGCCCATTTTGAGGCCCGCGACGACATCCTCGTGCGCGTAGCGCCCATGCTCACGCGCGTCACTGACTGGCAAACGTTCTTAGCGCAGGTCGACAAGACAGGAGTCGTGGGGGCAAAACTCGAAAAACACCTGCGGACCGGTCGACCACCGGACGATCCCGATTTCCTCGACTATGTCGAGCTTATGACCGGCCGGCGTTTGCGGGCACAAAAGCCGGGACCGAAAACGTCGCGGAAATAGTTCCGTATACTGTCCTCGGGTTTTAGCTTTTAGCTTCGCGGAAATAGTTCCGTATACTGTCCCCGGGTTATAGCTGAGCAAACAATCGGAGGGAACGAGATGAAAAAAGTATTATCTTTCTTGCTTATCGGCCTTGCGATATTCAGTTCGGGCTGCTCTTCTGTGTCGGTCCGGACCGACTATGATCCGGAGTACGATTTCAGTACATTCAAGACCTATCGCTGGGCCAACGCCAACGAGCTGAATCCCGACGATGTGCTTGCCAAAAATCCTCTTGCCTACAAGCGCGTTCAGGACGCAGTCAATAACACTTTGGAAGAGAAGGGGCGCACCCTGGTTGAGTCGGACGATGCAGATTTTGTGGTTCACGCACATGCGGGTGTCAAAGAACGCATACAAGTCTATAACACCGGATTCTATGGCGGTTATGGCGGCTGGTACGATCCCTGGTGGGGATCCTACGGCGGCACAAATATCAGCCACTACGAAGAAGGTACGCTGGTCATCGATATCATTCATTGGGAAAACAAAAAGCTGGCCTGGCGCGGCACGGGAGCCGCTATTCTGAGCGGTTACAGGGACAGTGAAAGGATGCAAAAAAACATCGACGCCATGGTCGCCAAAACCATGGCGGATTTTCCGCCAGGCGCTGCCAAGCAATAGTGCCGAAACAGGCAAAGCTGTAATTTTGGCTATGCCGCAGGAGCGAGAAACCCGGTGCAGTCCGCAAATGGTTGCGAACCTACTCAGTCAAATCGACGGTGAACTTGCATCGATGAGCGCCGATGGCGCTTAGGATGCTACCCCACTTGGCATTGGCTCGAAATATCAATCGTACCCGACCCCA
>JAOTYM010000142.1 GCA_029861845.1 Gammaproteobacteria bacterium
TTTTTCTAGCTATCCCGGCGCTGGGGCTTGCCGTCTCGTCAATGTTTGTTCTGCTGATGTGTGGGTTGATCCTCTGGCAAACCAGCAATATGGTTCACGGTGGTGAAACCAACTACATCATGGCTACGATCACGCTCTATATCGCCTTCTACAATCTCTTCACGAGCTTGTTGCACTTGCTGGGTGTATTTGGTGGCGACGACTAACCTATAGATCGTTGGCTATAGTAAAAGGCCCCCTGATGGGGGCCTTTTTTATTGGCTATCGACTTAACCTATGCGATCAACCGCCAATAATTTTTGCGCCACCCATATAAGACTGAAGCACTTCGGGTATGCCAATTCGCCCGGTGGCGTCCTGGTAGTTCTCCATCACCGCGATTAGCGTTCGTCCCACTGCTAATCCGGAACCATTAAGCGTGTGCACTAACTCCGGCTTTCCCGTTTCCGGATTACGCCAGCGCGCTTGCATACGTCGCGCCTGAAAGTCCTCACAATTACTGCAAGATGAGATCTCTCGGTAACGCTGTTGTCCTGGCAACCACGCTTCGATGTCATAGGTCTTGGCGGCGGCGAAACCCATATCCCTAGTACACAACACCACCGTCCGATAGTGCAGGCCAAGCTTCTGCAATATCCTTTCCGCATTGCTCGTCAGCTCCTCAAGTGCATCATACGAATCCTGCGGCCGTACAATATGCACAAGCTCAACCTTTTCGAACTGATGTTGACGTAACATGCCGCGCGTATCCTTACCGTAAGAACCGGCTTCGCTACGGAAACACGGCGTGTGACAGACATACTTTCGCGGAAGACTTTCTGCCTCAACAATTTCCCCGCGCACAACGTTTGTTACCGGTACTTCTGCCGTCGGGATGAGATAAAAACCCTGCTCGCCTTTAACGCCAAACAGGTCTTCCTCGAACTTGGGTAGGTTGCCAGTACCGCGCAGGGTATCGCTATTTACCATATAAGGTACGTAGATCTCGGTGTAACCGTGCTCCTGTACGTGCAGGTCAATCATGAATTGCGTAATCGCCCGGTGTAGACGTACCAGTTGTCCGGTCATGGTGACAAATCGCGAGCCGGTAAGCTTCGTCGCCATTTCAAAATCTAGTAATCCAAGACCAACGCCGAGATCGGTATGATCTTTGGGTTCAAAGTCGAACTTAGGCGGACCACCCCAACGCCGCACCTCTACGTTATCGTTCTCATCGCGACCGACCGGCACGCTCTCATGCGCGAGGTTTGGGATATCTAATAATATATCGTTGAGTAGTCCCTGTACCTCATCGAGCTCGGTTTCTGCCTGTTTGAGCTCATCGCCAAGGTTTGCAACCGCGGCCATAAATACCGCGGTATCTTTCCCCGCCGCCTTGGCCTTACCTATTTCTTTTGCGCTTGCATTGCGACGGCTTTGCAACTCCTGGGTACGGACTTGGACTTCCTTTCGCCTTGCTTCCAGTGCCATCACCGCCTTCTTGTCAAGCTCATAACCGCGCTGTTCCAGTTTTACACTGGTCACTTCGAGTTCCGTTCTTAATAATTTGATGTCAATCATTTACAGTCTGTCTAAGCGCTTTCGTTAACTTCCGCTAACCAACTCACCATGTGGCCAGGCTCTAGCATGTCAGCCAGATGCTCCATGATAGTGGCAACCTTTTTCGGCTCGTCGAAGAATTCGACCACTAGTGGCAAATCCATCGATAGATCTAACAGACTTGAGGAATGCATGCGGCCCGATTTGCCGAAACCAGAGATACCGCGAAATACGGTCACGCCACGTACCTTCTCTTCATCGTGGAGCTTTGCCAATAGGGGATCAAGTTGGTGCTCGCCTTCGGTAAGATAGATGCGCACCACCGTAACATCGGCGGTTCTCATAGCGTCCTTCCTAACAAGAGACCGAACCAGGCGCCCGCCAGGCACAGCACAACACTCAATACCACGTTTAGGCTTGCCTTTAGATGTGCACCGTCTTCGAGGAGGTTCAAAGTCTCAATAGAGAAGGTTGAAAAAGTGGTGAATGCACCGAGCACGCCGATCAGTATGCCGGCACGCCATTCTCCGCTTAGTGCCATGCGCTCAAGGAAAAGCACGAATAGAAATCCAACCGCGAACGAACCCAGTACATTAACAACTAACGTGCCATAGGGAAAACCACGGCCCAAGAGTGCATGCGTAGCGTTAGACATCCAGTATCTCAGTAACGCGCCCAACGCGCCGCCACCCGCAATTGCCAGTACGCGTACCATCGTTCCGTCCCCTACCCTCGGGTTATTTTTCTGCCTTCTCTGACCAGAACTTCGCTTTCTTTTTGTCTTTCGGAAGGCCGTAGATGCCCTTCTTGTACCCCTTCGCGACCGCTTTGGCCGCCTTGCGACTCCCCTGCTCGGCCGCCTTCATGAACCACTTGCCAGCTTCGGTCTCGTTTTTCTCCAAACCACCGGCCCCGTGAGCATAGGCAGCCCCGACCTTGTATTGCGCGCGGGAATTGCCCGCGTCAGCCGCCGGCTTGTACCATGCAAGCGCCTTGGTCTGATCTTTGGGTACACCAAGCCCTTTCTCGTGCATACGCCCAACGTAGTATTGCGAAGCTGCGTGGCCGGATTCGGCCAACGGCTTGAGTATTTGCATCGCCTGGTCGTACTTGTCCGCTTTGAAGGCCCGCTTACCCTCTGCATATTTCGCGTCCGCCGACTGATCGCCGACAGACGCAAGCGGAAAGCCCATTAACATTATCAGGCTTAATAACGCTAACGGGTGCTGCTTTCTGAACATTGTTTTCCCTCACTCATTATCAAACTGTGTACTTAACAATAGATTATTCTGTCGTTTCTTTCTCCGATCGTGCCCGCTGACTGAGCTTCGCCGTCTTTGGCTGCTTGCTGAGACCCCTCAAGTAGGCCAGGCGTTCTGCGATCTTCTGCTCAAGGCCTCTGGGGACCGGGTGGTAGTAGGTTCTGGCACCGATGCCCTCAGGAAGGTAATTCTCACCCGCTGCATAGGCATCGGGCTCATCATGCGCGTAACGATACCCTTCCCCATGGCCTAGCCCTTGCGCAAGTCTTGTCGGCGCATTGCGCAGATGCAACGGGACTTCCAATGAGCCCTTTTCCCGTGCGTCGCGCATGGCCGCATTGAACGCACTATATACGGCGTTACTCTTGGGGGCACATGCCATGTAAACGAGCACTTGCGCGATCGCAAGCTCCCCCTCTGGACTTCCCAGTCTTTCATAGGTATCCCAGGCGCTCAAGGTAAGTTGCAAGGCGCGCGGATCGGCATTGCCGATGTCCTCACTGGCTATGCGCACGGCGCGTCGTGCCACATACAACGGATCACAGCCCCCGTCGAGCATGCGGGCAAGCCAATAAAGTGTGGCGTCCGGGTCCGAACCGCGCACGGACTTGTGCAACGCTGATATTTGATCGTAAAAGACGTCGCCGCCCTTGTCGAACCGTCTTAGGTTGCCGCTAATGATTTCATCAATGAGCGTCTCCTGAATGACCGTCTCACCGCCCTTGCTCTCCACCAGGTCAGCCGCAATCTCCAGCCAGTTAAGGGCACGCCGGGCATCACCGTCTGCGGCAGCCGCGAGACGCTGGCGTGATTCAGCGGTGATGGTGAGGTGGCGCTCACCAAGCCCGGCTTCCTTGTCGGCCACGGCCCGATCGACGATCTTGTAAAGTTCTTCGACTCGTAACGGCTTGAGGACGTAGACACGTGCGCGCGACAGCAACGCATTATTGAGCTCAAACGACGGATTCTCTGTGGTCGCGCCGATAAATGTGAGCGTGCCGTTTTCGACATACGGCAGGAAACCGTCTTGCTGCGCCTTGTTGAAGCGGTGCACCTCATCGACAAACAATACCGTGCGACGCCCCTGCGAGCGCGCTTGCGTGGCCGAATCGACGGCGGCGCGAATGTCTTTCACCCCGGCGAACACGGCGGAAATAGCAATGAAATAGGCGCCACTACGAAGTGCGATCAGGCGCGCCAGCGTCGTCTTGCCGGTACCGGGCGGCCCCCAGAAGATCATCGAGTGTAGCGCATCGGCTTCTATCGCTTGGCGCAAAGGTTTGTTGCCCGCTAACAGATGTGCCTGGCCGTAAAAGTCGTCAAGCGAGCGTGGCCGCAAGCGGTCCGCAAGTGGTTGCCAAGCATTGATTTCCTGTTTCGCAAACAGGTCTCCTTCTACTCCTTCACCCTGTGTATGAAGCATATTACTGTTGTTGCTATGCTACTTGCACCACTTCCGCACCAATGCTTAGAGCCACACTGTTAGCGTGCTGTGCGAGAGCTTCGGAAGATAGATGTGCGTAACGCTGCACCATTGCCGGACTCGCCCAACCACCTAACTCTTGCAGGATTGGCAACGGAATGCCCGACTGTATGTGCCACGATGCCCAGCAATGCCTTAAATCATGCCATCTAAAGTTCGTAATACCAGCTCTTTGCAACGCTTTCTTCCATGCTAAGCCTCCTGCCTTCTGCACTGGTTTACCTCGGAATGTGAACACATTGGTCTTATGCTTACCTTGTTGGCGGCGTAGGACCTCCAACGCTCCGTCATTTAGCGGTACAGATATGGCCTTCCCTGCCTTTGCTTCATCAGCGTGTATCCAAGCACACCGACGGCTAAGATCAACTTGGTCCCACCGTAGCTCGGTGACATTGCTCTCTCTTAAACCAGTAGCCAGGCTGAACCGAGCCATATCAGCTAAGTGCTCCAGTAGTTCCAATAACAGCCGTTGTGCCTCTGGTCTCGTCAGCCAGCGTATTCGCTGCTTAGGCTCCGGCAGTAGGCGTAGAACTGGTGCCTTGTCCAGCCATCGCCGCTCTCGTTCGGCCCTTCTCAAGACCGACTGTACCACCTGTATCGTTCGGTTGACTGTGGCGTTAGCAGCACCTTCTGCTTGCTTCGCTACCATGATGCGGTCCATTAGGTCTCTCGTAAGGGTCGAGCCACTTCAACATATGTACTCGGTCGTAGTAGCTTGACAGGTGCTTACCTTGGTGGAGCCATCGAACTACTGCATCCTCCCATAACGTAACGGGAGTATCGCCGAGTTTCTGTGTTCTCCATAACTCAGTTTTCCTTGTATCGTGGTATTCCTGCGCTGCAACTTTGTCTACAGTCCGAGTAGACTCATATATTCGTCGTCCGTTTGGTGCCGTGAACCTGACGTACCACGTACCTTGTTTACCTCTGCGGAATAGTGACATTTCGTACTCCTTATATCTGGTGCCACTCCTGCCGCAGTTCTAGCGCTGTTAGAGTAGCGTGTCTTCATCCAGGCGATCAAGTCGGAGCGGAAGAACCGCCACCGTCGCCCTACCTTGGTGTAGCGCTCGATGTCATACGGCACTTTTTCTTCCCTTCGGCTGAAGTGATGCGCGTTCAGCAGGCCTGATCGTCATTGGACTCTTCATTGGTCAACGTCCGGAAAGAATCTTTGTGGCTTAACTTAAAATCTCTAACGTGTTGGCGATACTGGGATTCAAACCCCTCTCTCCGGATGGTCTCCACCGAATCGCCGAAATCGCTATTGCGCTTACACTGCGTCGACAGTAACGCTTGATCGAGTTGATGGTCGGCCACGATCTTCGCACCGCGATTCACTGAATCACTCTCCCCGCGAGTCTTGTGCTTTTCGTTGCAGCCTTTTCTTGAACAGATCCTCATAGCCGGTTGATCGAGGAGACTGAGCGCTACTATGCGAAACGCCATCGAGCAGGGGGGGGTGCCACGTCGGCCGGTGCTTAGGGGCGTTTGTCTGATATCACTTGACTTTATGCAAAATTGGGAAAATAATCCCGAATATAGGCACCGTAAGAGACAAAACCTTATATAGATAGCTTATTCCAGAACTTTTGGTGATGGAAAACTAGACCCCCGATATGTTGATGATTGCAGAAAAAAGCGGGTGCGCCCGATGCACAGACCTCCAGGCCGGCTTGACGGTGATAATTCCGGCCTATAATGAGGCGGCGCTCGTTGGCGACACCATACGTAGCCTGCAGAGCCAGACTCGCCCCCCCGAAGAAATCATCCTGGTCGATGACTGCTCGACCGACGGTACCGGCGACATCGGCCTTCGCGCCGGCATTACGGTGTTGCGCCCTCCGCAAAATACCGGATCGAAGGCTGGCGCCCAGAACTTCGCGCTGCCGAGGGTCAACACCGAGTTCGTCATGGCCATCGATGCTGACACGACGCTCGCGCCGGACGCCATCGACAAACTCATGGAGTCATTTGATGATCCCGGCATCGGGGCAGCCTGCGGTTTCGTTCTGCCACGCCACGTTAAGTCCATTTGGGAAAGAGGCCGGTACATCGAGTACCTGTTTGCCTTTACCTTCTACAAACAGGTCCAGGATTACTACCGGAGGCCGCTGATCTCCTCGGGCTGTTTCTCCATGTACCGTACACGCACTATGCGATCCTACGGAGGATGGCCGGGACGTACACTGGCCGAGGACATGGACCTCACCTGGTCGTTCCATCAGGCAGGTGTCGGTGTGCGATTCGTACCCGAAGCGGTTTGCTACCCGGTGGAACCGCACAACTTCCAGTTCATGGACAAACAGCTCCACCGATGGAGTCACGGCTTCATCCAAAACGTCACACTGCATTGGCGGGGCCTGCTCCACGTATCCTTCCTTCGTTCGGCAGTCGCGGTAGCCCTCTGGGACGCGATAGTTGCGTCGTTCGTATTCCTATTTGTTCTGCCCCTCCTGATGATCATCTTGCAGACCCCATGGCTCTTGCTGGCCTATTTCATCGACGCGCCAGCGTTATTGGTACCTTTGCTGGTTGGGGCAGCGCCGCGCAAGGAGGTCCGGCGGATGCTGTCCAGCCTGCCCTCATTCTTCGTTTTAAGGCTTGTGAACGGCTATTACTTTCTCGAGGCGATCTGGTCGGAGTGGTGTCTACAACGGCCCGCACTCGTATACGAAAAAGGACATTAGACTCATGACTCCCGGACTACCAGGTACCGGAATCGGAGCCCTTTTCTACATTATCGGTGCGGCGTGGATGCCGCTGCGCGAAACCGCACGCCGCCTTCTGCGTGAGGCTGAGGAATGCCAGCGGTGGCCGCTGATATTTCGACAGTTTGGGATCGCATTGGGCATGGTCATTGCGATGACGGGCGCATTCTGGATGCTCGACATGGCCTTCATGGTGCACGGTGCGCCTGTCCCAGCCATAAGCGCTGAAAATGGCACGATTCTTTTCCGCTTTCCCTTTGTGCTGGGAACGTTTTTCATTTTTATCGTTGTGCTTACCACAGTCGAGATCTTTAGGATTATCACCTCACGCCCTAATGTCCGATGATGCGGTCTCAACGACTCTCAGCGAGCCCGGAGAGAAACCGTAACGCGTGGGGCTTTAGCCCCATCCCGGGGCTTCGGGCAGTAAATCTCATTGTTGCTGTGCTGTGTCTGATTGGACTAAACAGTGCAGTTGCCGCCCAGCGAGTAGGCTCACAACAAAACTCGCCGAAGGCTCTTCTCAAGCAGGCAGATACCGCCTATGAGAGCGGTGACCGGGAACGCGCGCGACGCCTGTATCAGCAAGTGCTGGAAAGGGACTCCTTCAATTCCCGTGCGGTCTATCAGCTAGGCTTGCTCGCTCCCAAGGGCTCTCAAGAAGCCGTCACGCGTTTTCGACACTATACGGAACTTGAACCCAATGATCCCTGGGGATACATGGCCCTGGGTGATGCACTGGCCAGAGCCGGCGCTGTGGAGAAAGCCATTGCGGAGTACAGCCGGGCACGCCGGATCGCACCGTCCGAATCGGACGTCTATGTCGGGCTCGGACGCATCCTGCACGATGCGGGCAGGAGAGACGAACTGATCGAAAATTACGAGGCATGGACTGCCAAACAACCGGGCAATGCACAGGCCTGGTTCGAACTGGGTGAGGTCCGCCGTAAGGCGAGACGCTACCAGGAGGCCGCCGAGGCCTACGCCGAGTCGCTGGCACTCAAGGAAAACAAACGCAGCTTGCAGCGTTTGGAGGG
>JAOTYM010000143.1 GCA_029861845.1 Gammaproteobacteria bacterium
CTGGGCCGTCGCCAACAATTGCTGTAAGCGCTGCTCAAACGCACGCCGGTTGAGCAGGCCGGTCAAGGCATCATGGCTCGCCTGGTAGGACAGCTGCTCAGAGAGCTCACGGGCCTCGCTGATGTCAATCACCGTGCTTTGAATCGCCCGTTCACCCGCCCAGTTAACGACCCTGACGCTGTTTTGCAACGTTACCAGGGTGCCGTCCTTACGAAGCGCGTCATATTCATACTGCACCGGCGCGTCCTCCCCCCGCAGGCGCGCCTCCTTGTAACCGCGAATACGCACGCGTTCGTGCGGGGCGTGATGCGCCTCGATGGATTCGATGCTCGCCAGCAGCTCGTCCGTCGAGTCATAGCCGAGGATGTTGGCGAAGGCGCGGTTTACGAATAAGGGTTCAAAGTCCCGGTGGATGTAGATCCCCTGGATCGAGCCTTCGATCAGGTTGCGGAAACGTTCCTCGCTTGACTTCAGCGCCGCTTCTGCCTGTTTGTGCTCGGTGATATCTCGAAAGCTGACAACCGCGCCGACTAGGTCACTTTGCTCTCGAATAGGTGTGCTTATATATTCCACCGGGAAAGAGCTACCGTCTTTACGCCAAAACACTTCGTTATCCACACGATGCACGGTCCCGTCCTGCAACACGCTCCCAATCGGACACTCCTGCCGTGGGTAAGGACTCCCGTCCGGTTTTGTGTGGTGCAATATATCGTGCGCCGGTTTGCCGATCAGCTCCTCCGGTTCCCATCCGATCATCCTTGCTGCCGCCGGGTTAACAAACGTTGTCTGTCCCTCCATGTCCAGCCCGTAGATGCCTTCGCCTGCCGAGTTCAGAAGCAGTTCGTTCTGGCGATTGAGCAGCTCGACTTGGTTTGTTTTTTCAGTTACTTGTCGCTCTATTTCCAGGTTGCGCGTTTTCAGTTCCTCTGTGCGTAAAGCGCTGATTCGAGCGGCACTAAACGCGAGGAATAGCAGCAACAATCCGCCCAGTGCCGCCGCGACAACTAGCCGGGGCTGCAGTCCGTCATGAAAATATGCTGGCTTGTACAAGAACAACGCCAAACCATGATCGGCAAGCGAAACGCGATAGCCCCTTTCTAACGTAGTGAGTAGAAGCGCGCCATGTCTATCCGCATATTGCCGTCTAAGAAGCAAGGGACTCTTTGTGACGTTGGTTAGGCTGTATAAGGATGTTTTCAGTCCCGTATGCTGATCAACTAGTTCACTTCCCGCTAACCGTGTCACATCGATTCTTAATGCCACTACACCGTTCGCGGAAGCACGCCGCGCGGCTAGTTGTTTGGGCACCTCCTTGCCGGCATATGTTGCGCGAAACAGCCACAAGACGGTCTGGCCCTGAGCTTTCATTGTGAAGCTCGAGGATGCCACCTCCCCGGTTTCAATGGCCCGTTGTACCGCATCTTGAAGGTTGGGCTCGGCACAGACGTCAAAACCAAGAAGCCGCGCCTTGTCGACAGTGAACGGCTCGTGATATAGCACCGGGCAATAGCGTTGCCGCTGTGCCGCTGGTTCGAACGTCTTGTCCACTCTATCTGTCACTGCAAATGTGATGAATCCTTCATCACGTATGCTCTCCTCAAACGCGATTCGATCTTGATTCTTAACGAGCGGGGCATAAAGGATAGAATCAATCGGCGCGTGCTTTGCTAATATTTCCTCAGACAAGATTCGAAACTGATCTGCATCAACACCGGTCGACGTATTAAACAATATCGCAAGACTATGCCCCACTCCCAGGCTAGCGCTCGCTTTTCTTGCAACATCTTCCCGAACGGAGTCTGCCTGGTGCAAGAATATCTCTCGTTGACTTTCAAGTTGAGCTCTAACCGCGGCACCCATTAGTGCGATCGCGGCGACTACACCGACCGTAGCCGCCACCGCGTATGTTTGCCAATGTGCCCTGAAGTGAGCAATGTTCACTGTCTTGCTGGGACCTTGATGGCTTTATGCTGTAAATGACCCGGGAGTGTAATTTTTGCCTTATGCAAAAGTATCTCGTTTGCATACATGCGCCAGCGGCGGTTCGCGACGATCGGAATGGAGGCAGGACTTTCACCGCTGAGTATTTTTAACGCCACTTGTGCCGCCCATTCACCCTGTTCCTCTGCGATTTTTGTCATGGCGAACATCGTAAAAGGCGTCATCCATTCATAAGTAGTAACAGTGAGTTTCTTTGCGTGGTCTCGGGCATAGCGTAACGCACGATCCTTATCCCAGTCGTTAATACCGGCATTGTTGCTTATATAGATAAAATCTGCGCTCTGCGCCCGCCGGTACGCCTGCTGCCATTGATCGAAGGTGTCAACAAACACCCCAGACATTTCAACCCCGAGCTTTTTGTAGGTCTCGGCGGTTCGAGCAAACTCCTTGTGTTGAGTAGGGACGTCCGCTGCGAGAAATACGCCCCTTTTCACAACACCAATTGTATTAGTAACTTCTTTCAGTAGCGGCTTGATGGCTGACACCTCGATCATCCCTGTTACATTTGAATAAGGGAAGCCATACGATTTCACAGTCCAGTTGACGCCACAGAATACAAAAGGGACATCTGTATCCTTGAAATAAGGCTTAATAAGGTACTTAGAGGCGTTATCATCGGCAGCGATCACAACATCTGGCTGAAACGATTCGATTAGGGCCTTTGCTTCTATAGCCTTCTGTTCCGCAGAGGCACGATCTTTATTTCTCTTCGTATCCATGTAAAATTTCTTCACTTCACATTTACCATTGAGCGTGGAGTCAATACCTCGTTCGATGCCGTCGCTCCATTCATAGCCCGCGTGGTACGAGGATACGAGGAGACACTTGTACGCGAACGCATTGGCAGTAAACGGCAGCAGTAGCAGAAATAAAATAATCCTGATTTTCATTGAGCTCTCCAATGCCATCGGATCCATCTCAAGAATACACTAAATACCGTGCTGGCCGATCCGAAGGTGAACACCAGCGCACGATACGAAAGTCGACAAGCTTCTTTTCGGGATTCATGCCGCCTTCGGGTTGAACCGTTTCGTCAAGAACTCGTCCACATCCTCCGCCGGAAGGGGACGTGCCAGAAAGTAGCCCTGCGCCAGGTCGCAACCCAAATTCCCCAGGAGGTCCCACGCCTCTCTGTTTTCTATGCCCTCGGCGACCACCGACAACCCCAGGTTGTGACCAAGATCAATCGTACTGCGCACGATGGTCCGATTCTTCTCGTTGGTGTGCATGGTTCCTACGAAAGACCGATCAACCTTCACTTCATCGACGGGAAGATTGGCAAGATAGGCCAACGATGAGTAACCGGTACCGAAGTCGTCTACCGAAAGGCGCACGCCCAGGGTGTGAATGTTTTGCAGGATTAGATTGGCACGAAAGGGGTCGGCCATAATGGAGTTTTCGGTGATCTCAACCGTAAGTTGCTCTGCGGCTACCTGCGATGTCGTCAGTTCCTCCCCGAGAATCCCAGGAACGGAGTCATCGACAAGCAGTTCCGCCGACAAGTTGACCGCCATGCCTAGTTCGTAGCCCGCGCGCTGCCAGCGCCCGAGCTGATACAATGCGGTCTTCAGTGCCCACCAAGTAAAGGACTGGATGTGGCCGCTCTGTTCAGCGAGGGGGATGAACACACCGGGGCTTATTACTCCCTCTGTGGGATGCTTCCACCCCGACTACGCGCAAAGTCTCGAAGTCCACCTGCGGCTGGTAAACAAGGAACAACTCGTCACGTGCGATCGCCCCATTGAGATCACTGACCAGTTGTAAGCGCGACTCGCTGTGGCGGTCAAGTTTCTCGTCATAAACTTCAAAATTACTTTTTGTCGCCCCCGCCGCTTGCATAGCTATATCTGCGCACCGCAACAGGTCCACCCCCTGTTGCGCGTGTATCGGGAAACAAGCGACCCCGATACTGGCCGAGAGCAGTAACGGGTACCCTTCCACGTCGTACGGCTGGTCGAACGCTTGCAAAATCCTGGCAGCAACATATTCGACGTCCGGCGTGGTGAGGGTACAGACAACAGCGAATTGATCGCCGCTAATTCTGGCGATGCTATCGGACCGCCGCAGGAGGCCTTCCAACCGCTCTGCCACTTCCTTAATTACCCGGTCGCCGACATTATGCCCTAGGGTGTCGACGATCTCCCTGAAATTAGTTAGATCCATCATGTAGACAGCCACCGACCAGCCGCGACGCGTCGCATCAAGCAGAGACTGTTCCAGGCGCGCATCGAGCTGGGTGCGATTGTGAAGCCCGGTTAGCGGGTCATGTAGCGCCATATGGCGCATGGTGTCGTGCAGTTTCTCCAGATTTTCTAATGCCGCTTCCTTGTTGGAAACTTCGTGCGCCAGGAGTTGACGCGAGCCCTCGAGCTCGGACCAGGCCTGTTCAAGGAACCGAAAGGGTATCCACCTCAACAACAACAGCGTCGACAGCGCGAGTATGATGCCAACCACAGCCGACACCGCGGTTCGCGTTAACAAGGGCGTCAGGCTCTTGCTAACCCTGATTTGGGCCACGGTTCGCCCCCCATCAACGACGTCGTGCTCGACCGTGACTCGCAGGGTTGGGATATCCGTGCCGGTGAATGTGATGACCGCACCGGTCTCGTCCAACAGCTCATGGCGGCTAAGCCCTATGTCGTGCTGGATGGGGGTCAAGATTTCGTGAAGCCGGTGTTCCTGGAACCACCAGGTCCGTGGAGCACGGTAGATCATACCGACAACCCCGTCGGCTAACCGGTGGGCCTCTTTATGTAGATTCTGCGATTCGTACGTGTAGGCGGTAACGAAGTATCCGAGCGGAATAGCAATCACTAGCACCACTGCAAGCGTGGCGCTGAGTGCCCGTGTAATACGGTGCAGGCGGGACGAAGGAGTAAGGTCAACCATGGATGCCCGCTTATTCCATGACAAGGTGTCCGGTCGCCTTCAGGACGGTCACCCCCTTAGTAAGCACAAAGTTCATGAACTCTGTGGCCAGGGGTTTGGTGGGTTCTCGGGTAAAGAAGTAAAGCGGCTTATAAAGGGCATAGGACCCGTCCGCGAGCGTATCCGGGTTCGGCACCACGCCATCCAGGGCCAAGGCCTTCAGCCGGCGTTTTTCTGCCAGGATGAGCGCCAACGTCGACGCACCAATGGCGCCCGGCGCTTGTTCCATCATATCGGCATTGTCCTGGTCGCTCATGGCGAGGGGAACATTCCGGGCGCGGGCCACCTGTGACGCGGCAGCCAGACCCAAGATCCCCGCCTCGAGAATCTGCGTGTCGGACTCGCCGCGCGGCCTCAGTATCGGGCGAATAGGCAACCCATTGGGCCATTTACTAAGCGCACCCTCGTAAATTTTCACTAATTCTGCCGACGTGATCGCGTTACCGGGCACGTTGGGCGAAACGACGATCACCAGAGGTGTCTTGGCGTATAGGCGTTGCTCGACGCCGCGCGCCTTCTCCGCCTCTTTAAGGGGACGCGAGCCCAGCCCCAAATCGATGGCACCCTTAGTTAGCGCCTTGGCGGCTCCGCCGCTACCGATGCTGGGGAGTACCTCGATGGAGACACCTGGCCGGGCGGATATAAATTCTTGCGCTAACAGACGCATGGTAGCCAGATCAGCCCCCGAGCCGGCAACAGTGAGCACCCCACCGGCATGGGCGGGGGCGCTGAAGACATGCAGCCCCAACACCAAGAAAAAGGTGGGGAAAAGCAGTTTACACGACGGCCCGGGTGACTTATTCAACGCTGACATGGCGGTGTCCTAAGGCATTACTGTTTCCAAAGCATAGTTGCTACCTGCAGTCAGGCTGCACGCAGGGGTCCGGAAGCGCATAGCACTGATCTTGGTGGAGCAAGAAACGTGCCGTGCGGCCATTCGCCGGAACCGGGCTGCCGTTAGCGCGATGTCTTGTCCCACACGCATACCCCAGGCGGCACAATCGGATTTTTGGCCTACTATCTATTTATAATTTGCAACCGATGCCAAGGCGAGGATAGGAGTGGTGGCCGAGAAGAAAGTGCCTACGGCACCGGTTTGCGAAGGGCCTGCACAACCGCGGGGGCGGGTTGACCCGAGTGGATTCGCCCCCGTTCCAGATAAGGAATGTCAGTGATGAACCTGAACAATACGACCATACGGGCAAAGTTCATCGTCATCGGCTTGCTCGCCTGCCTCGCCTGGGGGTCGCTGCCGGCCGCGGCAGCGCCTGCGGGTGACCTGTTCCAGAAGCGGGTCTTACTGCTCTACTCCTATCACCCGACCTTCGTCAGCTCCGAGGCGATTCTGCAGGGGGTACGCTCGGTGCTCGATAAACACCGGCTCACCCTGCATATCGAGTACATGGACAGCAAACGGCACGTAGACGAGGTGAGCCGGGCCAATTACCTGCGAACGCTTTCCTATAAGCTGTCGCAACGCCAGCCCTACGACCTCGTCCTGATTTCGGACGACAACGCGCTGAACTTCACCTTGGCCCACCAGACGCAGCTCTTTCCCGGCACCCCGATCGTGTTCCTGGCCGTCAACAACGTGGACAAGGCCAGCCAGATGGACCGCCACCCATTGGTCACGGGGGTGGTGGAGGCCGTCTCGCCCGCACCCAATGTCGAGCTGATGCACGTGCTGCAACCCCGCCTCGCGCAGGTGGTGGTGGTGGTCGATACCACCCCCAGCGGGCAAGCCGATCAGGCCACGATCCATCGGCTCTCGCAGACGTTCCCGGATATCGACTTTAAGGTCCTGTCGTTGGGGGAGATGACCTGGGCGGAGCTTGCCCAGCGGCTGGCGGCGCTCGGCCGGCACACCGCGGTGCTACGCCTGACCGCGTTTCGCGACAAGGCGGGCACGGTGCTCGACAAGACACAAGGACTGGCCCTGATGGTGAACAGCTCGCCCGCCCCGATCTACGTGCTACGAGAAAACGCGGTGCGGGATGGCACCCTGGGGGGCATCGTGGTGAGCCACCGCGAGCAGGGTCGCGAGGCGGCCTTGCTCGCCGAGCAAGTACTCAAGGGCACGCCGATCGCCTCAATCAAGGTTATTCGCGAAAGCCCCAATCGGCCCATTTTCGATTACACCGCCCTGAAGCGATTTCACATCTCCCAGGCCACGCTCCCGCCGGATAGCCTCGTTCTCAACAAGCCGTTCAGTTTCATCGAGCGCTACGCCGGCCTGGTCGCCACCACCATCGCGGTCGTTGTCCTCCTCACTGGCTTTAGTACCTACCTGGTGTGGCAAATCCGCGCGCGCAGACGGGTGGAGGCGACGCTGCGTCACAGTGAGGAGCGTTTCAGGGACATAGCGGAGTCCGCCTCGGATTGGTTCTGGGAGATGGGCCCGGACCTTCGATTCACGTATTTCTCCGACCGGTTCGAGCAAATCACGGGGCTGTCAGCGAATCGGGTCATCGGATTGACCCGCGAGGAACTGGGCAAGGCCGACCCTGAGGACGCGGGCTGGGCGCGTCATTTGGCGGATCTCCAGGGGCGGCGTTCGTTTCAGAATTTCGAGTACACGCTCGATAAAGAAGACGGGCAGTCCATTCACTTCAGGATTAGCGGCAAGCCGTTCTTCGACCCCGACGGTACGTTCCTTGGCTATCGTGGGACGGGGACCGACATCACCGGGCACGGGCAAGTAGACGAAGCGCTGCGGGTCTCGGTGTAACTCAGCTCAGACAGCGCGACACCCGTTTTATCGAGCAGTCCTTTATCTAGTCTGACGCCGACGGACCAGAATTAGTTGCAGCGTTTCGTTATATTGTTAAAGCAGAGGTCCGCCCAGGCTAGTGGGATGCGCAAGTACGTTCAAGTTGTTGCGTGTTTTTCGGGGATCGATACGCACGCAGAACGGTTACACGATGCCACTGTGATAGCGCGTCCGTCTCACCGGTGCTGTCCGTCGAATGGCCGATAGTTGGGGTGATTACTTCTTACGACCGCCAACACCGGCTCGCTTGGCGATACGGGCAGGCGGGGTGATGGGTTCAATCTCGGCGTCCTTGGTCATCGCCGCAAGCGGTTGC
>JAOTYM010000265.1 GCA_029861845.1 Gammaproteobacteria bacterium
TGGATACCATCCCATCACCGATGAACAATATTCCGGCCCAGCATTATATGGTTGCTGCAGGAGATGTAGCGCCGGCCAAGGGCGCGGGTGTTTGTTACGATCAGATCGGTGTTTTTCCGCACGGCCAAGCACAAAGTCATTTAGACGCCCTCTGCCATATCAGTGATAACCGGCTGATGTACAACGAGCAGCCCGCGGCACTTGTCACGTCCCGTGGGGCATCTACGCTGGATATTAGCGCCGTCAGCGACGGGGTCGTGTCGCGTGGGATTTTTCTCGACATTGCAGAAACGCGAGGCGTCGAATTTGTGGAGCCCGATAAACCTGTACGTCCCGAAGATTTAGATAGGGCGCTTGCTAAGGCGGCTGTCGAAGCGCGTGAGGGTGACATACTTATCTACCGTACCGGCCGCCACGAACGCAGAGAGGCTCATGGGCCGCAGTGCGAACGGCTTGCGGACGGGAGGGGTAGTCTCCCGGGCCTGTACCCTGACTGTCTCGGCTGGATTCACGAAAAGAGGTTTTCCCTGATCGGATCAGACTGCGCCCATGATGTTCTTCCGTCGCCATTCGACGAGGAGTTTATCCCAATACACGTGGGTACCGAGGTTTACATGGGCCTGCTGTTACTGCATAACCTCCAGCTTGACGAGCTGCGAGAGACTTGTAACAGGCTGGGCCGAAAAGAGTTTTTCTTAGTCGTTGCACCGCTGCGGGTCGCAGGAGGAACTGCTTCGCCAGTTAATCCGATCGCTATGTTCTAACGAGCGCTCATTTGGACCGGGAATCGACTATTCTTAGATTGCGATGAACGAATTCAATTGGGACAACTTACGTTTTTTTCTCGCCATGGTACGGGCCGGGAACCCCAGTGCTGCCGCCAGAATACTCCGGGTTGATCACAATACCGTGCGTCGACGCATCACCGCATTGGAGTCCGATATGGGCGCCCGGCTTTTCGACAAGGCAGATGACCGGTATGCGTTGACGGATGAGGGTGAAACATTATTGGGAATCGCTGAGTCGATTGAAGCCCAAGCCGTCCACGCTCAAAGCCTGATTGGTGGTCGAGACATCGCCATTGGCGGCACGGTGCGAATTGGGGTGCCGGACGGGCTCGGCACATTGTTTGTGGCCCCCCGTCTCGCCAAGCTTCGCAGGTTGCATCCGCAGCTGAGCGTTGAGCTGGTAGTCACGTCCAAACATTTCGATTTGTCACGCCGTGAAGCTGATATGGCTATCATCGTGGGTCAGAACGAAAACAAAAGAATAACGACGAGACCCTTGACGCAAGTTGTGCTGCGTCTTTACGCATCTAGTGATTACCTGGCGAGAAATGAAAAAATCACGACCATCAAAGATCTTTCGGACCATGATTTCGTCAGCGGTATTGACGACTTTGATTTTGGGCCGGCATTAAGTCGCGTATTGAGCAGCGTAGAGGGTTCCTTAAATACAACGATCTCCTGTTCCAGCATTGTCGCTCAGCTAAAGGCTACAGCAGCCGGTGGCGGATTGTGTTGTTTTGCAAAGTTTATTGCGTCGACGGAGCCCGAGTTGGTGCCCGTGCTGCCAGACCTAGTGCGGTTTGAGCGGGACATTACTCTGGCCGTACACACGGATATGGCTCAGCTCGCGAGAATCAAAGCTATCGCGGACTTTCTTGTTCGCGAATTCGCGGAGCAAAAACCGCTGTTCGGCTAACCTCCGGATTCGGCCTTGTAACCCAGTACAGCCTCCTCCTTCCCATACTTGGCGATGTAGTTAACTGCGAAGACATCTTCTATCTCATCGTCAGGGACGTGGGTAGTTTTGCGGCCACCGATTCGTTCAAACGCTTTCTCGATGTAGGGTTCCAGCTCCGCATTCTTGCGGGCTACGAGCGACTCATGCTCGTCTTGGAACTCGGGCAGGATTTCCTTGGCGAATAGCTCTAGCGATTCGCAAATATGCTCGTGCTTATTGTCTCCCATTTGCATGATGAACGTAACCTCGTCAACGCCAGCGTCGCAAAGGTCTCGCAAGCGTTGGCGCACTCGTTCCACGGAGCCAATACCGCTGCGACTGGTAGCAATCTGCCGTTGTACAAATTGGTCGTCTTCTGTCTTCTTCAGTTCTTCTACTTCAACCTGGAAGCGTTCCCAA
>JAOTYM010000266.1 GCA_029861845.1 Gammaproteobacteria bacterium
CAGCGTGCATCGAGCCGGTTAATCCGCCACAATCGGCGTTTCTTTACACCGAGAATACTGAACGTTGATTAACCTGCTGTTTCAGGGACATGCCATCCTGTTCCTGACAATCCTGCTCGCGCTGGTGATTTCTCTGTCGTGTCACGAGTACGGACATGCCATCGTGGCGAAGTGGAACGGCGATGACACCGCGCAGCGCGCGGGCCGATTGACGCTGAATCCGCTGGCGCACATCGATCCGATGGGTTTGATGATGGTGGTATTCGTCGGCTTCGGGTACGCCAAGCCGGTACCCACAAATCCCCGCAACTTCACGAATATGTGGGCAGATCTGCTGGTGGCCGCGGCTGGACCCGCAATGAACCTGTTGCTCGCGGTTATTACGATCAACGTCTACCTGCTGGGCAGGAATATGTCGGTGGAGCTGTTTTTCAGCGACGGCGCGCAAACCTTTTTTGTCATTCTTGCGCAGATAAACCTGCTCCTGATGCTGTTCAACCTGGTGCCGATCGGTGCGCTGGATGGACACTACATCCTGCCGTATTTTCTACCGCGCCGCCTGGCGCAGCAGTACCGCTACTACAATGCCCGCTACGGAAATTTCGTTCTGCTGGGACTCATTATCGTAAGCATTATGGGTGTGCCGATCCTGCGAACACTTTTTGACCTTGCCCAGTGGATACTGCCGCTGATCATATTGCCCGGCTTGTGAGTGAATACGGGGACAGTACACTCATTTGGCCAAACTTATGTGCGCCTGCATCAAAGCGTTCATCGCCAATAAGTATACTGTCCCCGTATTCACTCACCGCGGCGGGAACCTGTCACTGTGTATGACTGACGGAGGGTACCGTCGAGGCGTAAGTCTCAGTGATGCCGTCACCACGCAGGCCTGCGTGCCAGTCTTCGTAAACCGACAGCATGGCGGGCACAACCAGCAGGATGAGCAGGGTAGCGAACGCCAGGCCAAAGGCTATGGACGTGGCCATGGGGATCAGGAATTGCGCCTGGCGGGAGGTTTCGAACAGCAGCGGCGTCAACCCGGCTATGGTGGTCAGCGATGTCACCAGCACGGCACGTAGACGCTGGCACGCGGCTTCCACCAGCGCTTCGCCGGCTGCGGTGCCAGATGCGCGCAGGTGCTTGTAGAACATCACCAGGATAATACTGTTGTTGACGACGATGCCGGACAGTCCGAAAAAGCCGAACAGCGACAGTATCGTCAGGTTCATGCCCATCGCCCAGTGCCCCAGAATCGCGCCGGTAAGGCCCATCGGGATTGCCGACATCACGATCACGGGCCAGCCATAAGACGAGAACACTGCGGCAAGTACCAGGTAAATGCACAGCAACCCGATCGCCATGCCGGTGCGCATGTCGCTGAGCGTGTCGCGCTGGCGGCGTGACCGGCCCTCGAACGAATAGTCGATGTTGTAGGACTGCACGAGCTGCGCAAGCGTGGTTTCGCGTAACGCGGCTTCGATCGCATCGACGCTGGTGACTGCCGCGTCCACATTGGCGGAGACGTTTGCCGATAGGCGACCGCCGGCGTGCCGAAGCGTCTCGAAACCTTGTTTGTACGACCAGCGCGCGACGCTCGCGAGCGGCGCAAATCCGCCCTCCGGCAGGCGTATCGGTAATTCGTCGAGACTGCGCAGGCGTTGCTGCTGGCGTTGCGGCAGTTCCACGCGCACCTCGACTTCATCGGCACCGTCCTGGAACTGCTGCACGACCCGGCCCTGGTAGGCAGTGCGCAGTTGCTGACCGAGCGACGCTATGGACAGACCAAGCGCCGTGCCCGCGGGGGTCAGTTCGTAGATCAGCTGTTCGCGCCCGTACGGCAGGTCGTCGTCCACCGCGCTTGTACCGGGTACGGCCTTGATAGCTTCCGCCAGCTGCAGCGCCGCGGCTTTTACCCGATGCGGATCGCCACCAATCAGGCGTACGTCGAGATCGCGGCTGGAAGGGCCCGTGCGCCGCGCCGTAATGGTGAGGCTTTCCACCCCCGCGGGTTGACGCACCCGTTTGCGCCAGGCGCGTACGAATTGCGCGTTGGTGGTGGCGCGTTCATCGGGCGCGCTCAGTTCGACGTAGATAGAGCCCACGCGCGGACCGTTAATACTGCGCCCGCGACTGCTGCTG
>JAOTYM010000267.1 GCA_029861845.1 Gammaproteobacteria bacterium
GCACGTTTCAACGCGTGCCGCTTGAACTCCGGACTGTATCGTCGATATTTCTTCTTCGTCATAAGACACCTCCTTACGCATTATCGCGCACATTTTGAAGTGTCCACCAAACCGGGGCTGGTCCTCATACCGGTCGCTCGTTTAATCGAATCGCGAGCGACTCAGAACGGCCGCAAGCAGGCATACGAATCTGATGGAGAGACCCTCCAGTTCTTCTTGAGAGCCACACCATTGATGGCGTCGCAACAAAGCTGCGACGCCCGAATACTGACCGTGATACTGGTCAGCGCACGAATGGTTTCTGAGAAAATTGCACTTGGACAGCGTTCGTTTTCTGCGCACGGGAACTTTTTCGTGAGCACACAGCACTAAATTGACAGGTGAGCATTCAATTGGGAGGGAGAGATGTGAAGTACTCCATTGCAAGCCAGTGTCGGATAGGCCCTATTCTGATCTTGATTTTTCTGTGTCCTCCGAACGTAGCGGAAGCATGCACTTGTGCGCCCTATCCAGATGATCTCGATAAGGCCGTGACAATGGCCTACGCGCAGGGCAACAGTTATTTTGAGGTTGACGTTATCTTTCTTGGCGATGTAACGGCGATACGCAACCGGACCAATGGCGCTCTGGCGCAACACGAAGTCACATTCTCGGTTCGAAATCGCTGGAAAGGATCGATACCGGACATTGTATCGGTGCGAACCAACGATGGCGAAATCGCTTGTGGTTACAAGTTCAAGAAAGGCAATAGCTACCTGGTATTTGCTCATTGGGATGAGCAACAGCAGGAGTTGGTTACATTTATGTGCGATCTCACTCGCAGTGAAGCCAAAGCGAAGGATGCGATTGGCGTGCTTAATCGCCTGACGAAACGCGTGAATTCGGCAGCGCGGATTCATAAACCGGTAATTGGACTGCGTGTACGGCCAGATTAACGTCTGCGTTCACCGATTGAATCCGCAACCGAAAGCCGTCATTCGATCGGGTTGAAACAACCCGATCTCACGAGCTGCGTGCGGCCAAAAGGAGTCATCCGTAGACGCATCACGTGAAGTTCGCTATTCGCGAAACTTAAAGTAGTTTCTAGGAAAGTTACCGCGGAAACGTGGAACGTCTGCTCCCACAGTCAACAGCCGTTCGTTCAGCTTCATGATGACCGACTCAGACCGGCCACAAGCGGCCGCTCCTCGAAATTCTTGCGCTGCTCTGTAACCGGGAAAAATTCTTGACTCCCGTAATGATCCTAGTTCTGATCGTCGAGCCAGCGGTATACAAAACCGGCGGCAATGGCGCCTATTATTGGCGCAACCCAAAACAGCCAAAGCTGCCCGATAGCAGCGCCGCCTTCCAGCAGTGCAGGGCCTGTCGAGCGCGCTGGGTTCACGGATGTATTGGTGACCGGGATGCTGATCAGGTGAATCAGCGTTAGGCCGAGTCCAATGGCAATTGGGGCAAAACCTGCGGGCGCACGTGATGCTGTCGCACCAAGAATGATGACAAGGAACATGAACGTCATTACGACTTCAGTGGTGAAGCCTGAGGCCAGTCCGCGACCGCTCGGGGACATTTCTGCGTAACCGTTGGATGCGAGACCTCCGTCGCCGCCAATAGTCCCATAAGCGATATAGGAGAGCACCGCTGCAGCAACGATAGCGCCAAGCGTCTGTGCAATAACGTACCCTGGCAGCTCGGCCATTGAGAACCGACCACCAGCCCACAGGCCAAATGAGACTGCCGGGTTCAAGTGACAGCCTGAAATATGCCCTATCGCGTACGCCATTGTCAGCACAGTCAGGCCAAACGCTAGCGAAACGCCGACGAGCCCGATCCCCAGGCTGTTCTCAGCGCCGGCACCCGGGAAATTAGCGGCTAGTACGGCGCTACCGCAACCGCCCAGCACGAGCCAAAAGGTGCCTATGAACTCGGCTGCGAGTTTCTTCGATGTGCTATTCATGATTTGTCCCCTATTTGTTTTTATTTCTTAGATCGACATATTGCGCGGTTTCGTCGTCGATCAATGCTGTTTCCTTACCAGCGTTTTCGTGCATCGCGGACCGTGCCTTTGCCTGGGCTCATCTTTGGCGGCGCCTTACTCAATGCCAATCCAATTAGTATCTTCGGCAGCA
>JAOTYM010000054.1 GCA_029861845.1 Gammaproteobacteria bacterium
ACGTCAATAACCTGGAAAAGGGTTATGAAGTGATACCCATTGCCGACTGGGCCGGCGTAGGTGAAGGCCCAAAGCGCGTGGTGCAGCCTGAGTACAACAAGGCTGGCGATGAGGTGTGGTTCTCGGTGTGGAATGGACAGAAACAACAGTCGGCGCTTGTAATCGTGGACGACAAGACACGCAAGCTAAAGCATGTCATCAAAGACAAGCGGCTTGTGACGCCGACCGGGAAGTTCAACGTCTACAACACGCAAAACGATATCTACTAGAGCCAGCGCGCCTCCCTGGGTGGGGTCACCTCCGCCCAGGGGCAGCGCTACCACTTGACAAGACAAGGCCCATTTACGGGAGAGCTGCGCGGTGAGTTGTAGAGGGAGCGTATATCTAGTCGGTGCCGGTCCCGGCGATCCAGATCTGTTGACCGTCAAGGCTCAGCGGCTTTTGCGACAGGCAGATGTCGTTGTGTACGATCGGCTGGTATCGGCTGAGATCCTTGGCCTCATTTCGCATGGAATCGCACGCATCTGTGTCGGCAAGGGCCCGGGAAACCACTCCCTTAGGCAGCAGGAGATCAACCATCTACTAGTCCGGCTCGCGCACAGCAGACGTTGCATCGTTCGACTAAAAGGTGGCGACCCGTTTGTTTTTGGCCGCGGCAGCGAAGAGGCTCAATACTTAAGAAGCCAGGGTATTGAGTTTGAGGTGGTCCCCGGCATAACGGCAGCAACGGCGTGCGCCGCCTACGCCGGTATACCGCTAACCCATCGTGGCTTATCAAGAGGGGTACATTTCGTTACTGGCCACCGTCGCAATAATGAGCCCTTGGATCTCGATTGGTCAAAGCTGGCCGATCCCGAACAGACACTCGTGGTATACATGGGCCTCGCCACCGTCGCCGAGATTTGTCGTGAACTGCGTGCGGCTGGGCTTAGTAGTCACACACCCGCGGCTGCGATTGAAAACGGTACTACTTGTGATCAACGACGCTGTCTGGGTACGTTGGCTGACCTGCCCCATATGACAACGTCATTCAATATGAAACCACCGGTGCTGCTCGTCATTGGTCAAGTAGTAAAACTGGCACAGCAATTGGATTGGTTTATAACTAAGCATCGCGCGGTTTTCTCAGCTGAGGTGGCGGGGGCCAGCGAATGATGGCCCGAGGCGCAGCTACAATTCTGCTCGTGCTCATCAGCACGGCCGTTTACGCAGACATTACACCATCACGCCAGCGTGAGCTGGTTCACCTAGTTCAACACAATTGCGGTTCTTGCCATGGTTTGACTCTGCAAGGGGGCTTGGGACCACCACTGACACCAACGGCACTGGTGAAGAAATCTCCAGCGACATTGCGGACAGTGATTCTGGACGGACTCCTAGGTACACCTATGCCGCCGTGGCGACCGTTTCTCAGCGAGACAGAAGCTACCTGGTTGGTCGATATGTTAAAGCAAGGTAAGTTTGATGCTAACTAAGTACTATTTTCAGAACTTCCGTTGGCGTCTCGTTCTGGGTTTCGTTGCGACGCTCATAGTGAGCAGCTGTGTTACACCACGCGGGACCGGCGACCTCGGCATCGTGGTTGAACGTGCGGCTGGGCGCATTGTTGTGGTCGAAACGACTGGCCGTACGCCCGTCGCTAGGATTGCCGGAATTGGTGATCTATCTCACGCCTCAGTCGTCTATTCTCGCGACCAACGCTATGCGTATGTATTTGGACGTGACGGTGGCCTATCAAAGATCGACCTATTGAAAAAGCGCCTAGTCAAACGCTTGGTGCAAGCGGGTAATAGCATCGGCGGCGCCATCTCTCAGGACGGGCGGCTAGTCGCGGTATCCAACTATAAGCCCGGCGGTGTGAGGATCTTCGATGCTCATAGCCTCGAACTGGTGGCGGATATTCCAGCCAATTACGGTACGAACGGGCAACAATCCAAAGTGGTAGGGCTGGTAGACGCTCCCAACCAACGTTTCGTATTCGCACTCTATGATGCAAACGAAATTTGGGTTGCCGATATGTCAGAACCGCGCCGGCCAGCGATACGCAAATTCAAAAACACGGGCAAACAACCCTACGACGCGCTGATTACACCAGATGGTCGTTATTACATCGCCGGCTTGTTCGGCGAGGACGGGCTTGCCCTGGTGGATCTGTGGAATCTCGACGCCGGCGTGAAGCGCATTCTCGATGGTTACGGTCGTGGTCAACGCAAGCTGCCGGTTTACAAGATGCCGCATCTCGAAGGTTGGGCCGCCGCCGACGATCTCCTGTTTATTCCTGCCGTCGGCCAACACCAAGTACTCGTTATCGACAAGCATGACTGGAACGAGTTTGCTCGTATTCCAGTACATGGGCAGCCGGTGTTTGTCATGGCACGCCCCGATGGGCGACAAGTGTGGGTCAACTTTGCTTACCCTCGTAATGACACGGTGCAGGTGATTGACGTCGCGACACGTGAAATCATCAAGACCCTAACGCCTGGCAAGGCAGTCTTGCATATGGAGTTTACGCCCCGTGGCGAGCAAGTATGGATCTCAGCACGTGACTCCGACCGAGTTAACGTCTACGACACCAATACATTTGCCATGCTTAGCTCATTACCAGCGGACAAGCCAAGCGGTATCTTCTTCAGCGCGAGGGCGCACAAGATCGGACTATAGTCTTTCTCATGAACAATACCCTAAGCGAACTAGACAAGAGATTGTTAAACGATTTTCAGCGAGATTTTCCGCTGTCGAACACACCCTTCGCTGACCTAGCGCTGGAGCTGGGCATAAGTCAGCAAGAAGTCATTGAGAAATTACGTTCTCTGGCGGAACGCGGCGCTGTCAGCCGTATAGGTGCTGTTTTACGACCAAAACAAATGGGGGCTAGCACGCTAGCAGCTATGGCAGTGCCGAAGTCGCAACTCGATCAGGTAGCAAGGCTGGTCAATGGCTATCCCCATGTAAACCACAACTATGAGCGCGAGCACCGCTATAACCTTTGGTTCGTGGTAACCGCCGGGGATGAAGACGAGCTGCAGTACACATTACAGGATATCGAGCAACATAGCGGTATACCGGTACTCTCGTTACCCATGTTGGACGACTATCACATTGACCTCGGATTTGAACTGCAATGGGATTAGAAAACACAAACGGATACGATTTGTCGTTAGATGAGCGCGACTGTCGGCTAATTGCAGCACTTCAGAACGGACTGCCGCTCGTACCTCACCCCTATGCCGCCATCGGGGCGTCAGCGGGTATGAACGAGGCTGAGGTGATAGCGCGACTCCACCGTATGCTGGAAAGCGGCGTTGTAAAGCGTTTTGGCGTTGTTGTGCGCCACCATGAGCTAGGCTATCGTGCGAATGCCATGGTGGTCTGGGATGTGCCCGATGAGAGGGCAACAGAGCTTGGCCAACGCGTTGCGAGTCACGACTTTGTCACCCTTTGTTATCGTCGGGCACGGTGTCTACCCGACTGGCCCTACAATCTGTATTGCATGATTCATGGCCGCGATCGCAACCTGGTACACAACAAAGTCAGTTACCTGATCAAGGCCTGTGATCTTCAAGCACTACGTCATGAGGTCCTTTTTAGTCTCCAACGATTCAAACAACGCGGTGCCCGCTACGTACGCCCAGCGGCGGAGACAGCGAATCTCGGGCCCGCGGTGGGAGGCTAGACGATGGATGCCTTAGACCGCGCCATTATTAACGCCTTGCAAGACGGCTTTCCCATCAGTGAGCGGCCATTCGCCGAGGCGGCAGCGACGTTGGACATATCAGAAGGAGTATTAATTGATCGTATAGAAAGTCTGCTTGACACCGGTGTGCTCTCGCGTTTCGGCCCCATGTATCATGCCGAGCGTCTAGGTGGCGGCCTGAGCCTGGCCGTCATGAAACTAGCCAAGGGCGATTTTGATCAAGTGGCCGAGATCGTTAACGCCTTTCCCGAAGTAGCACACAACTATGCACGCGACCATGAATTTAATATGTGGTTTGTGCTAGCCACCGAGACGACGCAGCGTATTTCTGAGGTTATCGACCAGATCGAGCAAGAAACTGGTTACCGCGTGTACAACATGCCTAAACTGGCAGAGTACTTTGTAGGTTTAAGGTTTGAGGCATGATCGACGCAAGTGCTGCATCGTCCACCCAGTACGAGTCGTTACTCGACAAGACAGCCATCGATCGCATCGATCGCCGCATCATCGCTGCTACCCAGACCGGTCTACCATTAGCCACCCGGCCTTACCATTTGGTCGCAGCTCGAGTCGGGATCGAGCCCAATGAAGTTATGGTTTTCCTTCGTCGCATGCAAGAGCTTGGCATAATTCGGCGTATCGGCGTTATACCTAATCATTATGCGCTCGGCTATCGTGCCAACGGCATGTCCGTTTGGGATGTGCCCGACGAAAAAGCCGACGAGCTTGGCCACAAGGTCGGTCACCTTGACTTTGTCAGCCATTGCTATCGCCGGCCGCGGCATCTTCCCGACTGGCCCTACAATCTGTTTGCAATGGTGCATGGACGCAGCCGCGAACAGGTGCAAGATAAAATTGCGCAGATCGCGCTTTTGCTGGGCGAATCGATTCGTGGTCACACCGTACTCTATAGTACCCGAATCCTCAAGAAGACCGGGCTGCGCTTAACATAATAAGCCGTCAATCGTAAACAACAAATGATGCCATGTTCAGGATAAGTCAATATATGCGCGAATTGGCCCACCCAACTGCAATTGGGCCCAAGCGAAATCCACTCGGCCCGGTCGTAATCTGGAACCTGATTCGTCGCTGTAATCTTACATGCAAGCACTGCTACTCCATTTCGGCAGACCGAGACTTCCCGGGCGAGCTTTCCACCAGCGAGGTTTTTGGCGTAATGGATGACTTGAAGGCCTTTGGTGTTCCGGTGTTGATCCTCTCTGGTGGCGAGCCACTATTGCGCCCAGACATCTTTGACATATCTCACCGCGCCAAGGATATGGGCTTCTATGTAGCACTCTCTACTAACGGCACCCTGATCGACGAGAAAAATATCGATTCCATCACGGCTGTCGGCTACGCCTACGTCGGGATCAGCATCGATGGCATGCGCGAGACCCATGATAATTTCCGCCGAAAGCACGGTGCCTTCGATGCATCCATGAAGGGCATACACCTGTGTCAGGACCGCAGTATTAAAGTGGGCATGCGCTTTACCATGACTCAGGACAATGCCCACGAACTGCCGCAGCTTCTACAGCTCATGGAAGACGAAGACATCGACAAGTTCTACCTATCGCACCTTAACTACGCCGGCCGTGGCAACATTAATCGCGCACACGATGCAATTCTAGACACGACCCGCTCGGCCATGGACCTGTTGTTGGACACTTGCTGGCGCCATGAAGTGGAGAACCGACCAAAGGAATTCGTCACCGGCAACAATGATGCCGACGGCGTCTATTTGCTGTTCTGGGTAAAGCGGCATTTCCCGGATCGGGTCGATCATATGCGCGCTAAATTGGCGCAATGGGGCGGTAATTCTTCGGGTGTGAACATCGCTAACATTGACAATCTGGGCAATGTACATCCCGATACCTTCTGGTGGCACTACAACCTAGGTAATGTGCGTACGCGGGCATTTTCGGAGATCTGGCGCGATGTATCCGATCCCCTGATGGCCGGCCTAAAAGCAAAACCGCGTAAGGTCAAAGGCCGTTGTGGAGAATGTTCCTACTTTGACATCTGTGGTGGCAACACACGGGTGCGTGCTTATCAGTTAACCGGTGACCCATGGGCGGAAGACCCCGCGTGCTATCTAAGCGACGATGAAATCGGCGCCCGCAAGTCACGCCCACGACTTAGCGTAACAGCCTACACGCGCCAGCGCTCAGCCAATAGCTTGTAGGGCGTCAACCAATATGCGGCTGCTAACATGCACTGCATCACTGCTCGCCTTCGTAGGCGCGATGCATGTGAGCCTAAGCAATGTCGTCGCCTCGAGTGATACGGCAGCAGCACTTTACCAACAACATTGTGCATCGTGTCACGGCGCCGATCGCTTAGGTCAGCTCGGACCTGCGCTATTACCACAAAATTTGTCGCGCTTGCGCAAACAGAACTCTTCAGCCATCATCGAAAATGGCCGCACCGCCACACAGATGCCGGGGTTTGGTGACAAGCTGTCCACCACACAAATCGATCTGCTGACCGACCTCATATACACACCGCTTGCCCACACGCCGCAGTGGGGTATCACTGACCTCCGTGATTCCCATATCGTTCATCACAAAATCGGAGACCTTTCGAGAGAACCCGTATTTGAGGCAGACCCATTGAATCTCTTCATCGTCGTTGAGGCTGGTGACCACCATGTCACTATCTTAGACGGCAATATGTTCGAATCTATTCACCGCTTCCCCACACGTTTCGCGCTTCATGGCGGTCCGAAATTTTCGCCCGATGGACGTTTTGTCTATTTCGCTTCACGTGACGGTTGGATAAGTAAGTTCGACATCTACAATCTCAAGTTGATCGCTGAAATCCGTGCCGGTATTAACACACGCAACCTCGCCATATCTAGCGATGGGCGCTACGTTATGGTTGCCAATTACTTGCCCCACACACTGGTAGTTCTGGACGCGGTCGATCTGTCACCGATCAAATCGATCGCTGTGCAAGACGATGAAGGAAATAGCTCGCGCGTGAGCGCGGTGTATGATGCGGCGCCACGGGGAAGCTTTGTCGCCGCCCTAAGAGATATCCCTGAGGTATGGGAGATTCCCTATGATGAGAATGCCGAACCAATCTATCCTGGATTGGTGCATGACTTTCGCATGGGCGAAGCGTTGGCAGCTAAGGGGCCGTTCCCGATCCGGCGCATCCGCGTTGATGACTACTTAGATGATTTCTTTTTCGACCCACCCTATTGGCACTTGATCGGCGCAGCGCGAAACGGCAAAAACGGCCAAGTAGTGAGTCTACTCGTCGGGCGCAAGATTGCTGAGGTAGAATTACCCGGGTTGCCACATCTTGGCTCCGGTATTACGTGGAATTACCAGGGGAGGCCGGTATTGGCAACCCCTAATCTGCGAGAGGGGGTCATCAGTGTTATTGACATGAAGTCGTGGCAAACGATTAAGCGCATCGATACCCTTGGGCCCGGATTTTTTATGCGCAGCCACGAGAATACCCCCTACGCCTGGGTCGATGTGTTCTTTGGTCCCCATAAAGACGTCATCCACGTGATCGACAAACGGAACCTTGAGATCGTCAAGACGCTGCGTCCGGCTCCTGGCAAGACCGCCGCCCACGTCGAGTTCACGCGTGATGGGCGCTATGCGCTTGTGAGTATTTGGGATATCGATGGCGCAATCGTCGTATACGATGCCACAACGCTCGAAGAGATAAAGCGCATCCCGATGAAAAAGCCCTCTGGAAAGTACAATGTGTACAACAAGATCACACGGTCCGCTGGCACCAGCCACTGAAGATTGAGCTGTAACACGCGGTTTTGCCCCTAGATATCGCCTCAACTGGCCGCTGGAGCGCCGATGGTGTCCTCGCTTATTGATTTATATCAAATGACATCGCCCTGATATTGCTAAGATCGTTTTGTACACTTTCTTCAACCGTAGAAGGAGGGGACGATGTTGAACAAGCGGGATCGCAAAGAACTTAAGAAGGGCATTGCAAATGCGGCCAACTTGGGCGATAGCGCGCCCGTCAACGTCTTTGGTGCAGGAAGCAAATTCACGCTGGACCACGTGTATCAACTCCTGGATACCATGGATCGGTCCGACGAAGAGATAAAGCGGTTAAGAGTTTTAGTCGAAAAGCTATATAAGATAGTAAGTCTAGGTACGATGATAGAATGCGATCACCGTTGTCTCACGAAGGAAAGTCAGAATTCACTCCTTGGGTTATTGGATGAAGCAGAAGCTGTTCTCAAGATAAAGAGACCGAAGTCATTGACTGCTAAACGAGGTAGCAAAGGCGGGCAGATATATTGACCAAGGATGAACGCGAAAAGATAAGGGCGTCCCTCGTAGAAATAACGAGGCATCGTGACAGCAGTCGATCTCCGGTGCCGGTAGCGGGCGATCAAAAGGGATTAACGTCACACCAAATCTGGCAACTGCTAAATGCGGTAGACAGTATGGAGGCCGAGAACTCGCACCTGCGGACTCTGATCAGAAAACTATACAAGGTCGTGAATCTAGCAACACTTACTAAGTGTGATCACCAGTGTTTCACGGCGGAGACCAAGAACAACCTGTTTTCCCTGCTCGCTGAAGCCCATGCTGCAACTGCACCGAGAAAGGATGCCGCGGCAAAGGTAGTTCGAAACCTCTACAGCTAATGTTTTCGTAATACGGCCCGCTGGTGAATTCTATTTCACCGCAATACAGGTGCATTTGGCGAGCTGGATCAGCTTATGCGAGACACTCCCCATTAGCATGCCTTTGAGGTCGCTGAGGCCACGGCTGCCAACTACCACCAGGTCAGCGTTTTCACGGTCCGCACAAGCGAGGATCCGCTGGGCTGGATCACCATCCTCGATGACTTTCCGGATATCTTTTACACCGTGGTCACGCGCTACTTGCTTAGCCGTTTCGAGCATATGGTCACCCAAGGCCTCAAATACTCGATACGAAGCGTCACTAGCCTGCGCCCCGGTACCCATGGCAGTCACCAGCCCGCCCGCAATGTGGGCAACTTGCGGGTATTGTGGTTGGCGTGACTCAATGAGATGCTCTGCCTCAAGCATTTTCTGTACAGACTCCGGAACACGGCCATGTTGCAACACATGCACCAACACCAATTTAGCGCCGTATTTTGCCGCTAATTCACTCGCGAGCTCGACAGCCTTAGTGCCATGATCCGAGCCATCGGTCGCTGTCAAGATCTTTTTGAACATCACACACCTCCTGCTTGATTTCTAATATAATTGAACCACATCAAGTAGGCATGCTACCTTGACCTGCGTCAAAAGTTCTTGCTTTCGAGCTGACGATCTAGCCTCAAGCGTGGCTTAACTATCTCTTGGGTCGCCTCAGTTGTCTGCCGCCGGATGCGGTTGCTCAATCATTACCACAGCTCCTCCAGTGTCTTTAGTACATCGCGGCGACTGATTTGACCGACGAGCCGGTCGTTTGACATGACTGGGAATCGCCGATGTGGACGCTTCAAGAAGATCTTAGCCACTTTCACAATGTCGGGGGTGTTTGGACTCGAACATAGACAGCTTTATCGCACACGAACACGAGTCCCGTCATCGATCGAATGACCTGGGTGGGCAACCACCATCTCGCTCACGCTAAGCCCGGATAAGATCTCGGCCGCCAGACCATTGCGCCGGCCCACAGCGACCGATTGGCGCCGCGCTTTGCGGCCTTTTATCACCAGAACCGCCCACCCCTCTGCGTGCCGGGAGAGAGCGCTGGCAGGTACCTGCAGAACGTCTTTGCCTTCCCACAGAATAAAGCTTGCTTCCACCCGGTAGCCATCGCCGAGCGGCTCCCATGCTTCTGGCTGTGAGGTGATATCGGCAATTACTAGCACCCGTTGTTCTTCAACCCCTAGCGCGGATATCTTCGTAAATCCCACTGGTTCGACAACTCTTACGCGACCTGTCAGCGGTGCGCTACCGCCCCAGTGTTTGAACAGCACGCGCGTCCCCGCCTTTATGCGCACAGCGTCGGCCGACAAGACATCGATTTCGACCTCCAACGCCCGCGGGTCACCAATCTCAAGAAGGGCGTGGCCCGCTTCTACGACGCCCTCACTTTCGCGGTGAATCTTTAGCACGTGACCGTTGACGGGCGCGGAAATCGCAACCTTCTCGGCCGGCTTACCGGTGTGCCGGGCGGCCGAATGTCGCAGCGTGGTACGGGCGGCTTCCAATTCGAAGCGCGCGACTTGGACGGCAAACTTCGATGAGCGACGGTTTGCCTTCATCTGCTGGGCTCTAGAAACTGCTTGATCGAGTTCTTCCCGCGAAGCATTGTCCGCTTCATACAGCAGTCGCACGCGCTCAAGCTCTGCCGCTGCGTAGTTTGCTTCAGCCTCCGCCGCCTTCCCCGTCTGCTCCGCCGCCAGCAACGACGCTTGCGCCGCCGCCACGCGTGCTTGCGCCTCGGCCCGGCTGCGCGGATCGAGGACGGTTGAGGGTAACGGTTCAAGTTCAACCAGAACCTGTCCGCGCATGACTGAGTCGCCGATATCTAATTCAACCCTACGGGCGAAACCCGCTACTGGCGTGGAGATAACGAACCGATCGATGACTCGCGTCTTGCCCTCCTCCTCTACCGTGACCGTGAGCGGCCCTCTCGTAACCTGCACCGCGTCGATCAGAATCGGTTTCGGCCAGAAACCATAACCAATGGCCAACACCACCAACACCAGGAGGACAATCAGTCCGAACCGTCTAGCCCGATTCATTATGGTCACTCCTTCGTCTTTAAGACTGCAACTAAATCTAGATGATCTAAATGGCGCCGGACCATCAATCCTGAGATACAGGCCGATAGCAACACGACCGTCGCCGCGAATGCATACGTACTCGGTTCTAATATGAGCGGAACACGATATAAATCGGTCTGCAGACCACTGGCGATATAGGCGCATAGGCCAAGACCGATCACAAGTCCAAAGGGAATGGCTACAAGTGTGAGTGCGCCAAGCTCACCCAGCAGAATGTAAGAAATCTCGGCGCGCGTAAATCCTAACACCCGCAGGCTCGCTAATTCTCTACTCCGCTCTGACACAGCGATTCTTGCGCTATTGTAGACAACACCAAAGGCTATGGTGCCAGCTAGCAGCGTATTGACGAACGTAAATATCAATAAGGTGTCGCCAAAGCTATCAAAAAGATTCCTGATGGCATTTTCGCGGGCAACGGTACCCGCCACACGCGGCGTTTTTTTCAACGCCGTGTAGATCTCGGACTCGTACCGTATATCTGCACTCAAGTGGACGCCTGAAATCGCATTACCTTCGTGCATAAGACGATTGAGCGCGGATCGTTCCATATACGCGGATAGGCCGACGTATTCCTTGACGAGAGCTACCACCGGTACCTCCCGTACCGGCCGGCGTCCTTCCAGCACTTCAACGGTTAGTAAGTCCCCTGGGCGAATACCCAACATCTTGCTGAGATGCTTGGTCAGTATTACGCCGGCCGGCGGTAGTTCGATAGGTTTGAGTTCGGCATCTAATAATCGCTGAAGAACACCATCGGGCTCGATACCTTGGATAGACGTACGATAGCTGCGATGACCGAATCTCAGCCGCGCCGGTACGACGCGGAATGCTTCGGCGTGCTCCACGCCCTGCAGGCTCTGCAATTCATAAAGGCCTCGGCCTGAGGTCGGTTCGACGAAAGTGACCGTAAGATCTTGTCGTTGTGCCAGCTCGAACTGCACATCCACCATGTATTCAATGGCATCTTCCTGGAAACGGCCGACCATCATGATGGCGCACGCGAACGCAATACCCGCCACCGACAGCAGGGATTTCACGGGCCGGCGTTCAAGGTGACGCGCGATCATCCGAGTCGGTTGCGAAAACATCCGTTGCAGACCCAGCCGCTCAATGAGTGTTTGGCGGTATCCCGCTGGTGGCTCGGGACGCATCGCTTCCGCCGGCGGAAGTAGAATCGCTTTCCGGACAGCATTCGACGTACCGAATACGGCCGCGAGCACACTCACAACCACCGCTGCCATGACCACGCCAGGCTGCAGCTCGTACTTGAGAAACGGGAAGCGGTAAAACTGCATATAAATCTCACTCAACCCTGTCCCCAGCCAAACACCAACCCCGAGCCCGCCCACTACCCCGACAAGTACGACTACGATTATCAGCTTCTGATAGTGTAGGCCGACATCGAGATTGCTATAACCAAACGCCTTTAGGGCAGCGATCTGCTCACGTTGTGTGCTGATCAGTCGGGTGGCCGCCACATTCAACAGAAACGCCGCCACACCCAGAAAGATGATCGGAAAAATAGTGGCCATTTGCCCAAGCTGCTTAAAGTCCTCGCTTAGGTAACGATGGGAGATTTGGTCTTCTCGTTCATATGCACCGAGGCCGCCGTAAGGCTCTAACAAGTCATCGAGTCGATCGATAACATCCTCAGGCTGAGATCCTGCAAAAAGTGTCAGCACCACATCGTTGAAGGCATCTTCCATGTCATAAGCAGTGCCCAGCGGCTTGCGTGCCATCCACATGATGCCATAGTGCTTGAAGTCGGGGGACAGGTCTCCGGGACCTAATTGGTAGATGTACTCGGGAGACAGTACAATGCCAACGATCGTCAGCGCTTTGCGTCGCCCATTGATGATTGCGTGTAGTGAGTCGCCGAGTTTAAGGCCGTGCGCTTGGGCAAAGGCCTCTGTCAACACGACTTCCCGGTCGCGCGTCGAATCTACAAGACGGCCCTGGCGTAGGTAGAGCCTGTTCAAGATCGATTCACCCTCGTCAGGTATGGACAGCACCTGCCCTCGAACGGGATCCGAGAAACCCTCAATATCCAAGTTGACTTGCGTAACCACCCGCGTCTCGACCTTGTCGACGCCTGGGATCTCCGCAATCCGCGCGCGCAGCGCCTCAGGTGCACGCTTCAAGGACACAAACACATCGGCAAAACGATAGTCCTGATAAAAGGTCGCTTGCGTCAACTGCAACGAGTGCAATGTGCTTAGTGACATAATGAAGGTTGCGACCCCACTCACGATCACGAGCGCTATCGCGATAGCTTGACCTCTCATGTGCCACAAATCGCGCAGGAGTTTGCGATCGAGTGTCTTCATTGGGCTACCAGTGCAATTGCTGCGGCGACTTCTTTTGCTTGTTTCTGTGTTGCTCGGCCAGGAGACCGTCACTAAGCTGCATGACGCGATCGGCCATGTCGGCAATGCCGGCATTATGGGTAATAACCGCAGTTGTCGTCCCTAGATCGCGGTTGACGCGTTCTATCGCTTCCAACACGACAATACCGGTGGTGGAATCCAGTGCACCTGTCGGCTCATCACACAACAACACCGTGGGATTCTTCGCTATGGCGCGGGCAATGGCGACACGCTGTTGCTCCCCGCCCGAAAGTTGGGCTGGAAAGTGATCGAGTCGATCATTCAAGCCAACGATTGCCAGCGCGTCTTCTGGCCGCATCGGTTTCTTTGCGATCTCTGTTACTACCGCCACGTTCTCGCAGGCGGTGAGACTTGGGATCAGGTTGTAGAACTGGAACACGAAGCCAACATGGTAACGCCGGTATTCTGTGAGCTCTCTGTCCGTCGATCGCGTGAGATCGTGGTCGCGATAAATGACCTTGCCATCCGTCGGTATGTCTAATCCACCCAAGATATTCAGCAACGTTGACTTGCCGCTGCCAGAGGGGCCTAGCAGCACGACGAGCTCGCCCGCGTAAAGCTCCATGTCCACGCCACGCAGCGCGTGCACTTGCACTTCGCCCATGTCGTAGACCTTGGTCAAACCAAGGGTTTGAAATACTATGTTGCCCGAATCTGTGGAGGTGTGCATGAAGCAACCGCCGAGTTAAGGCAGAAGGTTTCGAATATGACAGAACATCACAATTTCGAATTGAAACTGATAGGCCTTATACGCGAGCGAGGCACAATTCCGTGTATCTGTATCGCTGCTAGATAGTTATTCGGCTTGCGAGGCAAGCCAATCATAGAGCGTGCGATGTTCCTCTGCCACAATCTCCCCGAAGACAGGGTCTTCCTGCTTTTTCAGGGCCGCACCGATCTCCAGCCAATCGTCATCAACCAAGGCTTGGTGGGCCCGCGGGAAGACCTGGCCCTCTTCCTTACTCATATGTGTTCGCAGTAGTGAAATATAGCCCACGCCCTGGGCCTCCACCGCCTCGCGCGAAACCATTGTTGTTTCATTCTCGATACGACGGAGCGACTCCAGGAATTGGGCACTCTTATCGGCAAGCGCCTGATGTTCTGCCGTTAGCCGGTCAACTTCCGCACCAGTATCCGGATCACGGTTCTTAAGTTTTTCAAATATTAGGTCTTCCGTTGGGTGGTGTACTAAATCAGGATAGTTCACCATGTAACGCATAGCGTCTAACATAAGTGCATAATCCGGCGTCTCCTCATTATGAAACATTTCTATTTCCCGCTCTAGGAGGTCAAGTAACTTTGAAATGTTTATATGGTCTGTATGGAGCTGCCGAATAATGTCGGACATGGTCCCTCCTCTGGTAATGCTGTGCGCGGCGCACATCCCTCTACACTATGCATTCCAAAAAAAAGAGCGGCGGCCAAACCGCCCGGACGCGCCGCTCGCGGCGCAAAGGTGGTTCCTGAAGTGTATAACTTTGCCTAAAACAAGCGCGCTCGCCTTGATATAGATCAAGTGTCTAGGGCTAGGCGTATCAGCCGACGAGCCCGATCGACATCAAGGACGGTCGGCCTTATGTGGCCAGTTTATGACCTAAATCAATATTCCAGTTTAGCAACGACTGTAGATTATGTTCATCCTTTCGATCAAGGGCATAGTTATGGAATCCACATTAACAGATCAAGAGATAGCCGAACTACGCCAGGAACTGCGAGAGCGCGCGCAGACCCTGAAGTCTCAGGTGCAAAAAGAGCTGCTAGCTAACGGAACCGAGCAGTATATAGAGCTAGCGGGACGGGTGCATGATAGCGGCGACGAGTCCGTTGCGGATCTGCTCACGGAAGTAAACCTAGCCATCCTAGATCGACACGTCAGAGAAATGTGGGACATCGACGCTGCCGTCAAGCGCATGACTGACGGTGTCTATGGGAACTGTATCGACTGCAACAATCCCGTGCCTTATGGACGTCTACAGGCCTACCCAACTGCCAAGCGTTGCATCGCTTGTCAGACTCGCTACGAAAGGCGTTACGCCCAACCCAAGCGTCCCGGATTGTAAGAACGCGGTTGGTAGCGATCAGTGGTTAGTGAGTAACCACGCCTGGTAGCCTGCAAACATCACTAGTAGCAAGGCGGCCTCTACCCGATTGACGCGACCTGGCCTGCGAAAGCCGTACGCCATCACAAACAACACGACGGCAAGCCCAATCATCGCAGGATAATCACGCGTCATAACGCCTGCCACGAGTGGGCCAGGCTGCACCACAGCAGCAATCCCTAGGACCGCCAGCAGGTTAAACATGTTTGAACCGATAATGTTACCGATAGCGATGTCGTGCTCCTTCTTTAGGGCGCTGGCTACTGTGGCAGCGAGCTCCGGTAGGCTGGTGCCAACCGCCACCAAAGTAAGCCCGATCACGAGATCACTGATACCAAACGTGTGTGCGATGTCCACCGCACCTAAGACCACCATCTGTGAGCTTACTAATAGCACGACAAGGCTCAGGGCCAACCAGCTGCTGACCCGTACCGTAGAGAGATCACCGGGAATCCTTTCGGTGAATTCAACCGCAAGTGCATCATCAGGTCTCGACGTCGTACCGACAGCGACTAGTCCATATGTAACGGCCGCGAGCCCGGCCAAGAAAAGAAGACCCTCCCATCGCGCCAGGTGGTCATCCAAGGTCAACGCTAGCACGAACAACATCACAGCCATCATCATCGGAAATTCGCGCCGTAGCGTCTCCGACTTGACAACAAGCGGTGTCAAAATAGCGGCGCTCCCTACAACTAGACTCATGTTGGCGATATTGGAACCGATAGCGTTGCCGATCGCTAATCCTACGCTCCCCTGCCATGCGGCGAGCCCTGAAACCATGATCTCCGGTGTGGATGTACCAAGACCTACCACTGTCAAACCCACAATCATGGGGGCAACACCAAGGTTACGGGCCAAGGCCGCGGCATTATCGACGAAACGGTCCGCCGCCCAACACAAAAGTAGCAGACCAGTCAGTACCATACCGATTGCCAACAGCATGAGCGTAAGCTTACCTCCTTCGATCGAAAAAAAGAGACTATAGGTGAATGACTGATACAAAGCACGCGACAGCGGATGTCGAACTCAAGCGAAGCTTGTCGTTGCCACTGATCACGTTTTACGGGTTAGGGACTATCATTGGTGCCGGTATTTATGTCTTGATCGGCGAAGTCGCAGGAAAGGCCGGCATATACGCCCCGTTTGCCTTCCTGTTAGCAGCCATTGTCGCTGCGTTTAGCGCATTTTCCTACGCGGAGTTGTCTGCCCGCTTTCCTCTAAGCGCTGGGGAAGCCGTATATGTGAAGCAAGCATTCGACCGACGATGGCTCACGATCGCAACTGGGTGGTCGGTGGTACTGATCGGCACGGTTTCGGCCGCGACCCTCGCCAATGGTTTCATTGGCTACCTAGGGCTTTTTGTGCGTCTACCGGATTGGCTAGCAATTAGCCTGCTCGTAGTTGGCTTGGGGTTGCTTGCGGCGTGGGGAATTAGTCAATCGGTTTGGGTGGCGACAGTCATCACCGTTTTAGAGTTGCTCGGCTTGCTAATCGTATTGTTCGTCGCCCGAGACGCCTTGACCGCCCTACCGCAACGTTGGCTCGAGCTCATACCGCCGCCAACGGCCGAGGTCTGGAGCGGCATTGCCCTAGGAGGCTTTTTGGCGTTCTATGCCTTTATCGGCTTCGAAGACATGGTCAATGTGGCAGAAGAGGTCAAAAATCCTCGGCGTAACTTGCCGCTGGCGATCATCCTAGCGCTCTGTGTTAGCACCGTTCTTTATATGTTGGTGGCGCTCACCGCCGTACTGGCGCTACCGATAGAAACGCTCTCGCAGAGCACTGCCCCGCTCGCAACCGTTATCGAATACCATAACCAAGGGTCGCCGGTTAGTATCGGCCTGATCAGTCTGGTGGCGGTGATTAACGGGGCTTTGATCCAGATCATTATGGCGTCACGCGTTATGTACGGCATGGCACGACAAAACGTCGCTCCACGATTCTTCGGCAACGTCAATCCCTTCACGAGAACGCCTGTGCGGGCGACTATGTCCACGACCCTCGCCGTGCTCGTCTTGGCGCTCTGGTTGCCGCTCGTGACGCTGGCTCAGATCACTAGTTTTATTACGCTTGCGGTCTTTGCTTTGATCAACCTTGCCTTGTGGCGACTAAAGATGCTTACCCCGCATCCCGCTGGCGTGGTCCGATATCCTCTGTGGGTCCCAGTCATCGGTTTCATGCTTTGCCTGAGTCTCATGATTACGCAGTTAATGAGTCACATCTAGGCGTCCCTAGAACACACCGCCGCCTTAATTTCGACAGGCATCGAAGCCCTGGTCTACACCCTTTTTGATTTAGGCCAACACACCGCAACCGTCAACGTGATTATGTAGCACCAATTATGACTACAGACAGGAACAAAGGTTACATGACCAAGGCGGTAGTCTGTCTCGCGGTCTTGGCTGCCGTAGGCAGCGTTACCGTGAATGCTGCACCGATTTCGATAGTCGAAGAACTACAGGTGCCGGTCTGGCTGGAGCGTGAGCAGCAACGCATGCCGCTTCGAGCGAGCATGCAGTTGAAGGAATTTGATACCTTAAAAACTGGCGAGACAGGCCGTATTGTCGCTCTAATCGCCGATGGAAGTTTACTTGCGGTCGGTGAACGCACCCGCATATCAATTGAAAGGCTAAGCGCAACAATAGAGGCAACGACTATTACTTTCCAAGCCTTCTTGGGCGTCGCCAAAGGATCATTCCATTATATCGCCGACGATACGGTGCGCACCACACAGCGCGACGTTGGCCTACGTATCAACGCCACTATCATCGACGTTCGGCAACCCGCCGATTTCCGTGGTCAATCCAATGTCGAGACAGAACTCGTGTGCCTGATCGATGGAACCATCACGATAGAGCATCTAGCTATCAACAGCTTTGTTATGAACAAGCCGCGTACTGTTTTTGTTGCCCCTAAGAGCGACACCCCGACGGCGGTGACGACGGCAGATTCGGAATTGTTAAGGGCTTGGACCAACGCTACCAAACTCATCGCTGAGCGTAGCATCACGGTTCCCGATGGCAGCTGGATCGTGCAACTCGCTGCCACAAATGACGAACGTGCTGCCAACATCTTAGCCCGGCGTCTATGGCAGGCCGGTTACGCCGCGAGCATTAAAAGCGTCGACTCAGATGATCGGACGTTTTACCGCCCAACTGTCAACCGTTTTGATTCCGAGCTGGAAGCCAGGGGGTTCGCTTCACGCATCAAAGGTCAATTTGTCGTAACCAGTCCGTGGGTCACACGCTCAACTGTAGAATCGCGCCCTCATCAATAGCAGTAGCTCCGATATCTGTGCCCACCGGACTTAATGGGCCATGAGTACGGGCACCGTCATGTGCTCGAGCAGATGACGGGTAGCACCGCCAAGCACGAACTCGCGAACCCTCGAGTGCCCGTAAGCACCCATAACAATGAGATCAGCACCCTTATCAGCAGCGCGCGATAGCAGCATCTCGCCCACTGAGCTGTCATGGGCCTCTAGATGAGTGGCTTTGGCGTCCACGCCGTGCCGGACTAAATGCTGGCAAATATCGGCGCTCGGTATTTCGCCCTCCCCGGCTATATATCCGGGTGGATTGATCGCCAATAAATCTACCGTCTGCGCCTGCTTAAGCAATGGCAGCGCGTCATTTACTGCGCGCACCGACTCGCGGCTTGCATTCCAGGCTACGAGCACATGGTCGCCTACCGTATCAGAGGCACCAGCAGAGGGAATCACCAGAACTGGGCGGCCGCAATCTAGAATCACATATTCAGTCAGACTGCCGGCTAGGGCCAGCGGATCTGTGTCGTCCTTCTGTCCGACCACGACAAGATCCACATAGCGCCCCTGTCGCTCCAACGTAGGAACTGGTTTGGCCTCTATGAAACGCCATTCGGACGAGAGATCGGCCTTGTCCGTAGCGGCAATGAAGGCTTCTTTCGCTTTGGCGGCCCGCGCGCGCGCTGCTTCTTTCTGTTCCACCAGTATCTCGTCCGGAATACGGACCTCGGCAAACACAGGAATTTCCACAGGCGGCATTACGTAGAGACCAACCAAGTGGGCATTGTGCATCTGCGCCAGACGAATAGCCACAGCGACGCGAGCCGTACCCGCCTCACTGTCATCTACGTGCACGAGCAGATCTTTAAGCGCCATACCCTTGCTCCAGTTTAATTAAGTAATAATTTTAATAGGTTTAGCCCCGTGAGACCTTGATTTGGGTCAACAAGCAGGTGCACGGTTGTCTTTGACCTATGTCAAATGGACCGGGAAAAGAAGCGCTAAACTAGCAACCCAGAGATGCTTCCGCGTAACTTGAAACCAGAAATAACCGCTAGTCCCAGCGCCTTGATCCATTCGCTGCAGGAGCCAAGCGTCTATGATCATGAGGTTAAAGATCTGGCGATAGTCGAGACTCACATCTCATGGGTTGTTCTGACGGGCCCTTACGCATACAAGATTAAGAAACCGGTCAATTTAGGGTTCCTCGATTTTTCGACACTTGATAAACGCCACTACTACTGCAAGGAAGAACTCAGATTAAACAGGCGCCTCGCACCACTTACCTATGTTGATGTAGTCACCATTACTGGTACGCCACAAGCACCCGTGCTGAACGGTACTGGACCTCCGCTCGAGTATGCCGTGCAGATGGTCCAATTCCCTCAGCGCGCCCAATTGGATCGCGTGTTGGCACGCCATGCCCTGACAAATAAGCATATCTACCGACTAGCGCAGAAGGTCGCTGCATTCCATAACACAATCGATACCGCTGACAAGAACGCACCATACGGCACGCCGGATCGAGTACATGACCAGGTAATGCAAAACTTTTCTCAGATCTCATCTAGGCTCGGTCGTAAGATAGATATCGATCGATTGGACGAACTTAGAAACTGGACTGAGACAGAATATAACCAGCGGTTAGATATGCTAAGACAGCGTAAACACAGCGGGTTTATTCGAGAATGCCATGGCGACATGCATCTACGGAATATTGCTCTTGTGGGAGACGAGTTGCTGATATTCGACTGCATCGAGTTCAGCGATGACCTGCGTTGGATTGACACCATGAGCGAAGTCGCGTTTATAGTGATGGATTTGGAAGACAGGCACGCACCCGACCTCGCCCGACAATTCCTCAACGCGTATCTCGAGTTCACTGGCGACTACGCTGGCCTCACTGTGCTTCGTTACTACCTTGGCTATCGGGCCATGGTACGGGCCATGGTAAGCATAATCCGATCCGAGCAGACCGGTCTCACCAACGAAGAGAAAGAGCGGGCCCTTGCTAACTACGGCGACTATATCGCCCTTGCGCTGCGCTATGCCACTGTGTCGCGACCTGCGCTGATCATTACTCACGGACTCTCCGGCTCTGGTAAAACCACGGTTGCGCAGTCTTTGCTAGAAAACCAGTCGATGATACGTCTGCGCTCTGACATCGAAAGAAAACGCCTCCGCGGCTTGTCGCCCGATGCCCGCTCTGGTTCGACGCTAGGGAGCGGCCTGTATAGACCTGAGGCCAGTCAAGAAACGTACGCGCACCTCGCGGCGCTCAGTGGCACGTTATTGGCATCGGGGTTTACCGTGGTCGTGGACGCCGCCTTCCTGAAACGGGCAGAGCGATATGCCTTCCGGGCCCTAGCCGAGCGGTTAGGCGTTCCCTTTGTCATACTCGATTGTCAGGCCTCGGAAGAGACCCTACTGAATCGCGTCTCGACCCGAGAGCGTCAAGGCCACGACGCTTCCGAGGCAAATGCGGCTGTGCTAACATATCAGCTTGCAACCCACGAGCCACTGACGAGTCAAGAGAAGGCGCTCACTCTAACGATTGAGACTACGCATCCGGTGGATGGAGCACAGATTGCGCGTGCCTTGCATCAACAGCTACCGCTCTCGTCAAGTGCCGATTACGGCTAAGGCTAGAACGTTGTGTGCAAAAGCAAAACGCCCTTTATCTAACCAATACAACCACACATCGTGACTTATTTAGTAGGTCGGGCAGTGTTTTTCTTTGCGCCAGCGGATGATCGGCGGCAACTAGCAACACTTGGGCCCGTTCTTGTCGAACAATATCGATAAGACTTGCTGCGCGCCTATCCACCGAACGGAAGCGCGCTTGACGACCTTGCTCGCGTAGCCAGTCGCGACTCTGTGCGCGTAGACGATTACTGCCTTGAGAATCCTGGTCGCATATTGCAACAATCAAATCTTGCTCGTTTTCGCCGGCCAAGCGCGCTGCTGTCGCGAGTGACCGAACCGCCCCCTCGGAACCGTCGAACAGCACTACCACCCGTCGCCCCAGACTGACTCCACGCTCGAGCAAAACGACTGTGCAACTCGCCTCGGCGGCGGCGTGTGCCGTAGACCCAAGCCCGGCACGCCGGCTGGGTGACCGGCCAATCCGCCCTAAGACGAGCATGTCTGCTTCTTCGGCGGTGGCTAACACCTCTGTCGCGACGTGACCGCGCGCGACCCGGAAAGACCAGCGCACATTGGTCGTCTCCGCCGCGTTTGCGAGGGCCCGCTCGAGCTCAGCCGCTTGCATGCGTAATGCCCGTTCCAATCGCGAAAGATCCAAAGCACGTGCACTGCGTGATGCATAAACAACTTCTCGTGCCACGGGCAATTCAGCGAGCCGCAATAGATTGATGTCCTCGACGAACAGACCGAGTAGCTCTGCTTGTAAATCGGCGGCAAGCTTGCTTGCTGCCTGCAAGGCAGCCAGGCTATCGTCAGAGGCATCCAACGCAACGACAATGCGACGAGTATCGGAAGCGGTCATTGCTATGACCCTTCCTTCGCCTTCGCACCCTCTGCAAATTTCTGCTGAAGTTGGGCCAACGCCGCCAGACGATGCTCCACTCGCTGATTAATGCTTCCCTCTGGGAAATTTCCGTTCCGATCTCGTTCACCGGCGGGCACCCCGGTAAGTAGTGACATGACTTGGTCAATAGTCTCCACAGCATAAACGTGGAACTTACCAGCTGCCGCCATCTCGACGATATCTTGTCGTAACATTAAGTGTTTGACGTTCGCAGCCGGTATGAGCACCCCCTGATCACCGGCCAGGCACCTCGCCTTGCAAACATCAAAGAAGCCTTCAATCTTTTCGTTTACGCCACCGATCGCTTGTACCTGTCCGTGCTGATTGACGGAACCTGTTACGGCCAGCGATTGTTTGATAGGGACATCGGCAAGGGCCGAAAGCAGCGCACACAACTCTGCCACGGAGGCGCTATCTCCCTCAACCATGCCGTATGTTTGCTCGAAGACCAGGCTAGCCGACAAAGACAGCGGTTGCTCTTTCGAATAGCGCGCTGCCATAAAGTTGGAGAGAATCAATACGCCTTTGGAGTGGACCGCCCCACCCAGCTCGACCTCACGTTCGATATCAATTACCTCGCCTTTACCCAGGCGCGTGGTGGCCGTAATGCGCGAAGGCTGGCCAAAAGTAAAATCTCCCAGTTCGATTACCGAAAGTCCATTCACCTGGCCAGTCTTCTCTCCGTCGGTGTCGATGAGGATCGTACCCCGTTGGATCTCCTCATGCAGCCGCTCCCGCACCCGATCCGCGCGCCGGATCTGGCTGCCTATGGCTTGCTGCACATCGGCGGCTTTAACGACATTGCGCCCCGCTTCACCGGCCCAATAGTCCGCCTCCCGCAGCAAGTCACTCACACTGCGCATGTGGGTAGACAACTTCTCGGCGTCGCCGACAAGACGCGCACTGTGGTCGATTACGCGCGCTACGGCGGTGCGGTCCAATGGCCGCAGCCCCTCCTTGCCAGCCATGGTGCCGATTAAGCGGGCGTAGAGTTGATTGTTCTCTGTACTACGCTCGATACGCTCCTCGAAATCGGCCGCCACCTTGAACAGATCTTTAAACTCGGGATCGAACGTGCATAGCAAATGATACAGCACGCGATCGCCGATCAGCACCACCTTTACGCTCAGGGGAATCGGTTCAGGTTCCAGGGAAACGGTGCTTAATACACCAAGCATTTGGCCTAACGATTCAATTACGATCCTGTGCGAATGCAACACCCGTTTGAGACCCTCCCAGGCGTAAGGCTGCATCAGCACCTTGCGTGTGTCGAGCACCAGATAGCCGCCATTGGCGCGGTGTAGAGCCCCACACTTAACCAACGTAAAGTCAGTCAATAAGGCGCCAAATTGTGCCTTGTGTTCTACGCGGCCGATTAGATTTGGATAAGACGGATTGTCCTCATAAATAACGGGTGCACCCTGTACACCCTCTTGATCGACTACGACGTTAACCCGGTAGCGGACAAAGGACAGTGTCTCATGGGGAACGAACGCTATTGGCATTCCTTCTTCCGGCTTACGAAAGTCATCGACGTTTTCAACAACGTCACGTTGAACCGCATCTAAATACACTAGGACATCGGCGTGCTTGGCGTATGTTTTCTTCAGTTCATCGATCAAATGTCCGACTACCGACATCGTAAATTTCTTCTGCACCTCCTTTTGCTTTTGCCGCCGCTCTTTATGCAAGCGGGGGATCTGCTCAAGAAACCTGGCCAGTTGCGCTTGCAGCCGGGCTACGGTTTCTTCCTTGTCTTTCCGTTCGTCCTTAGACAGCTTCTCAAACTGTTCGGCGGATATCACCTCACCCTTGTACGTGGGTGCAACTGCAAATCCTTGTGGCGTGTGCAGAATGGCCATCTCTTCCTGTCCCGCCTGCTTTTGTATCTCCGCGAACACCTGTTCCTGCCGTTCTTTCAGCTCTTCCTCTATCTCCTGCATCTGCGTGCGGTATTCGTCGCCTTCGAAGACGGCAGGAATCGTTGTACGGAGATCCCCTACCAACGATTCCATATCGCGACGTAGCTTGGATCCCCAACCAACCGGGAGGCGTAACGCAGTGGGCTTTTGTGGGTCCTTGAAATTATTGACATAACACCAATCATCGGCGGTCGGCTGTCGACGGGCCTCTTTCTCCAGAACTTGTCGAATCACCGAATGCTTGCCAAGCCCAGCCGGGCCCAGTGCATAGAGGTTGTAACCTTCCCGTTTTATCCCCACTCCGAAGTGCACCGCCTCCAGCGCCCGTGTCTGGCCAATGATCTGCGTTAGCTCTTCAAGTTCCGTGGTGGTCCTGAAAGTAAATTGATTGGGATCGCACTCCGGTCGTAACACCCTAGTGTCCAATGCTTTCATCTCTTTCATGATCTAACGGTCCGATGTCCTGATGGTGCTGGCATTCGAGAGTGCCATCTTCAGATCGCTTCCCTTCGGTTTCGATGCCGTTCCATTCGGCACCCTCCGCGTTAAGCGACAATCTTAAGTTTGCCAAAAGCGGATAAACGGTCTCGAACGATGCCATAATCATCATCGTTGAGACCGCCTTGCGCGTCCGGGTGACCCTATCGGGGTGTCGCGCGTTTCGCCAAAGATCTCGCTTTATCGACAGCTACCGTGCCACCGCCCATTTTTTCAGGTCTCGATCTCAACCGAGTGACGCTTGGATTTCTCTGCCTTGGGTAAGGTCAACTCCAGCAGTCCATTCTTGAATTTCGCCTTGGCCTTGGCGCCGTTCACGGCGGCGGGCAACGTCACCGTACGAGCAAACTCGCCCTGGGTAATTTCGCAGCGGTAATAATCTGCTTTTTCCTCTCTCTCTTCGCGCTTGGTAACACCCTTAATAGTGACCGTACTGTCAGAGATCGAGACGTCCAGATCGTTTTTCTCCACCCCGGGGAGCTCGGCCCACACCACAACCTCGTCCTCGCGGTCGATGACATCGACATGTGGCAACTTACCCTCGAACCGTGCAGCGAGATCGCGCCATAACGGGCGCTCCCACTCGAACGGCCAGCGTCGTGGCACAATACCTTCGAATACTCGTTCCATTTCCTCGAACGGGCGTAATACCGACGCCCTTTTCTTGATCTCCTTTGGCTGCTCTTCCTTTTCGACTTTCTCAGTGGTTTCCATTGCCATAGTTGGCCTCCTTTCAATGTAGTATTGACGAAATAACGCTACTCCTATTTCTTTATCCGTGCTTTGACGCCGATCAAGAATTCGACGTCAAAATCGTCACGCCGTTGGTCTGGGTTTTGTGGACGAAGCTAGTAGGCGTTTTCGTGCCTGCTTCGGGCGCACCCTTGCAACGCAAAAAATAGCGTGGCAAGGAGTCACGCCTAAATCAACACTAGGAGGAGAACATTTCGTTGGTCTCCGTTAGGCCAGAATTTCTCGGGGGACCGATTCCGCCAGTCCGCCGCGCCTATGGCGAGGCAGGCTTCTATCCAATGAGATAAGCTAACGCTAAAAGGTGACAAGTACCGGAAACCTAGACGATTTCTGCGGTTGGGTGTTCATTCTGGCCAACCCACCCGACCGAATGGTCATAGCTCGTCAGCGTCTCCAGAATACCCTTATAATATTTTGTTCTTTCGTATACTGATACTCGAGCTCTCCCTCGTAGGCATGTCTTAGTGCGTCGCCAATGCTGCGGGCCAGGTGCATATCCGTCGTTGTGATTAGAACCTCCTCATCCATGTTCTGGACATCCATGATTCGCTTCAGCGGATGTTCGGCTTTTTCCCTGGCCTCCACGTTATGTGCCAAACCCAGCACTTCCTTGTGATGATCTAGCGTGAACTTACCGGTGAGGGTCACGTAACCAGCGGGATATCGATCATGCACACGACGGCAGGCGGGACACAAGCTTTCATGAGCCCCGGCTGGCTTAGCTGCCCAGCTCCACCGACCTTGGTGGTACACGGCATCACATTCAGGACACGCTGTGGGTTCCGGCAGTTTTCGTTTGGATTTGTAGGTGTCATGGTTGCGTTCTCGAAGCAAGCGGTCGCTTCGGGACGAGGTTTTGAATCGCTTTTTCATAGCCATCTCATCGCAATGCTTTGAGGACATATATGCAACAAAATAGCGGACCTTTCATTGACTCAAATCAACTGTTGCGTGGCTATTAGGCGCCTGGGTCGGGATGCCGCAAATGCCGAAGGCGCGGACGCCATCGTTATGGGAAGTCGTGGTAAGTGACCTTGAAGGGCTGGTGATAGGTCGCGTAGCCCATAAAGTTGCTCAGTTAGCGGACTGTACTGTGATCACCGTAAGATTCGGTTAGCGAAGCTTTGTTAGACCTCTATTTGCTTTCCGTCGGTGGTAACTGAGAAATAAATTTTAGCGCATGGGGTGCTGGCACGCCGAGATTAGATCCACCAAATTCCGTTAATATCGCCGCGTTGATGGCAACCACACGACCACTCAGATCCATCACCGGGCCACCGCTGCCGCCAATAGCGGTTTCAGCATCGTAGGCAATCACCTCTTTCGACACCTGGCTGACAATTCCACGGCTGGCCAGCGGCTTTATGTAGCCCGCTTCAGAAAGGCGTTGCGCAACGAGCCAAAAGCTCACATCGCCATCGGGGGTAATCGCCGTGAGAAACTCGGGGCTGGTTCTCGCAACCAGCCCTTGCACACCCGCCGGATACCCCAGCACCAGAATCTCCTCGCCAGGGCGAGGTGCCTCGGGATCGAGTTCTAGCGCGACGAACTCTCTGAGTTTGTCAGTCGCCTTTAATATTGCCAAATCCGCCTCGTCACTTGCACGCAGAAGCTCAACCGCAATCGGATCCTTTATACCGGGCACAAACGCTAACAGGCGTTGGATAACGGGTGTTAGCCCACGCTCTTTGGCAATTTCCGTACGCGGGTCGTCAAGCCAGGGTTGTGCCACGTGCCTATTGGTCAAAAGGAGGCCTTCTGCCGAAATGAAAAATGCAGTCCCTGTAAAGGTCAGCTCCACGACTTTATCTTTGTCCTCCAAAGTAAATAGAACCAAGCCCTCCGGAGACTCGACATAGCGCAGCGATCGCCCGGTCTGGGGCTCAATGAATCCGAACGCGCCTTGAATAAGGACGACGGAAGAGCTGGCAGCCGCTATCACCTGAGCGGCAACCTCGGAACGGGCTTCCAGCATTTCCAAACGTTCGATGGTGGCGGCGAGACGAGTCTCCACCGCCGCCTGCAGCGCCAGCAGCTCTTCTCGAGTCATGGTCTGGGCCCCGGTGCGCTCCAGCATCTCGGCAATACCTTCGATGCGCACGCCCTCTAGCGCCATGCGTTTTTGCAGACGCAGATTCTGGACAACAAGCAGTACTACGCTGATAACCAGTACGGTGAGAAGAACGAGCACCCAAATGCGGAACCACAGCGATGTTTGTGTCGCCAGATCTCGCACGATATTGGCTGCAAACTGGGTGGCCTTACCCAATCGGGTGCGACCATCGGCGCGTGCGCCGTTAAAAGAATCGGCAACCGCGTCTGCGACGGACTTCCTCCGCGTCGCGCCGGGTGGATACAAACGATAGCGAACGACCGGCCCGGCTTGGCCAATTTCCAGTAGATCGCCCGACCGCAGCACCCGGCTTACGTCTACATGCTCACCGTTCACCCACACGTTGCGTTCAGGCGTGGCCGCTATCTCATAGGTATCACCGGCTCGATGCAGGGTTGCATGAAATTCCTGTGCATTCTCGTCATCGGGGAGTAGGAATCGAACGTCTGCGTCGGGACCCTTGACGACACGCAGGGTCTTTTGATCGAGCGTTTCGGTTTGTCGGCGCCGGCGGCCAGACAGGAACACCACAACCGGCACCTGATCGGGAGCAACAGATTCACGTTCAGCGTCGGGCACGAACGGTGGATCCTCGGCTGTATAATTATTCGACCTCTTCGACTATAACCAAGTATACCGCTAGCCCAGAGGAAGGTCTCTTGAGGCTATCGATCCGGATAGGTGGGTCAACGAATCGATACGTTCATCTACAGAGCAGGCGTCGATCTAAATCACTCACCTAAAAATGCCGCGAAAGCAGAGACACACAAATAATTGACTTCGGATTATTACTTCTCCTCCTGCCCTTGTTCTTCCAGCCCCCCTTCTTCCTCTTCATCCCGTTCCTCTGTGTCGCCCTTTTCCTGCAGAGGTTCGTCCCAATCGCCCTTTGTCATGCCTGTGTCTGTATAGCCCAAATCGTCTAATTCGATGTCATCCATGGGCCCGGTCCAGTCTTCCGGTGGCTCGATCATCTCTATTTCCAATTCATTCCATGTATCCAAATCAAGCTCCTCCAGATCTCCGTCAAAGTGCTGGATTTCGACCGTATCCTCCGCCTCATCCACCATCACAACCTGGAACTGATAACCCTTGTCGAGACGTTTGTACCAGCGATTGATGATCGGCCTATCCTCTATTGGCATGATAAGCCTCCTTCGTTATTTACCCCTCCGTTCGTTTGCCTTGTTTGCAGACCTTGCAGCTGTGGTGCGATACACGTGCATACTCAACCCGGATAACACGAACCCTTGCGCACCCAAACCCCGCGCTCCTCACAGCGCAATAATTCATTGCCGCTGCAAAT
>JAOTYM010000144.1 GCA_029861845.1 Gammaproteobacteria bacterium
GCCCGTTGAAGACACTTTCGGATGGTAATGAAAACTGAAATATGAAATTGGACGGATAAGAAGTATAACCCCCCTATCTTTTGACGGAAACGCGATCGGAGAGGGTCATCCGGGGTGTTGTGTGGATTAGAAAATTATCGTTGGCGCAAGATCTTCTGGTTCATGTAGTGTCAGGCGGCGCTTTGGTATTCGCAGTGGTATATGTTTCGAGGATTCACCGCGCTTGAATACGAGTGTGTCTGCACGATATGCCTTTAAAAGGCATCGCTTCCCTGCGTTCGTATTGGTAAGACCCTCTACCACCATATGGGTACATCGACATTCGCCAACTACACGGTGCTACCCGAGATCGCCGTGGCCAAGATTCGTAGCGATGCACCATTCGATAAGGTCTGTTACATCGGCTGCGGGGTAACCACGAATATCGGGGCAGTGACTAATACGGCCAAAGTCGAACCAGGCGCTAACGTGGTTGTGTTCGGGCTTGGCGGCATCGGTTTGAATGTTATCCAGGGAGCTCGCATGGTCGGCGCTGACATGATTGTTGGTGTTGATACAAATCCGAAAAAACGTGCGCTCGCCGAAAAATTTGATATGACCCATTTCGTGAACCCGAAGGAAGTGAAAGATGATCTGGTAGCACACATCGTCGATGTCACTAAGGGCGGTGCGGATTACAGTTTTGAGTGCATTGGCAATGTTGAGACCATGCGGCAGGCCTTAGAGTGCTGTCATAAGGGTTGGGGAGAAAGTGTGATTATCGGCGTTGCCGGCGCCGGCCAAGAGATCAGTACGCGTCCCTTCCAGTTGGTTACCGGTTGTGTATGGCGCGGGACCGCATTCGGTGGCGCCCGTGGGCGCACCGAGGTGCCACGGATCGTTGACTGGTACATGGATGGCAGGATCAATATCGATGACCTCATTACCCACACCATGCCGCTACAAGAGATCAACAATGCGTTCCATCTGATGGAGGAAGGCGAATCCATTCGCAGTGTGGTGCTGTATAGTTAGGAGTCGCGTTGGTTGAACCTTTTTAAATAGGGCTGTTCTTATTAGGTTGGGATCACCCAGATCGTTAAAGGAAGCGATGGATCACAAAAGAAGACGGTTGCTGGTAGGTTCGGTGCTGGGCTTTGCGGCAGCCCTACCTGCGATTCGGTCAGCCGCGGCGGGACTTACGTTAACCCCTAGACAATCGCGGGGCCCGTTTTACCCGGCTCGTATTCCGCTGGATTCGGATAATGACCTGGTAATCGTCAACGGCAAGGCGGGTAAGGCAAGAGGCGAGATCGCCAATATTGTCGGCCAAGTCTTGGATGAACGTGGGCAGACGATCGATGGCGCCCGAATAGAAATTTGGCAATGCGACGCCAATGGCCGTTATCATCATCCATGGGATACCCGGGATGTCCCGTTGGATCCCAATTTTCAGGGCTACGGTGAGTTCACTACTGGCGCCGACGGCGCTTACCGATTTCGTACCATCAAACCAGTTCCCTATCCAGGTCGCGCACCACATATCCATTTCGCCGTGCATGTGCCGGGCACACAGCCACTTGTGACACAGATGTACGTGGCCGGCGCGCCAGAGAACCAGCGCGACTGGATACTAAACAGCGTCCGCGACGTGCGCGCTCGCCAAAGTCTTATCGTCAGTTTCAAACAACACGCCGATATTCCGGGCGAGCTCGTGGGAAGCTTCGATATTGTGCTGGTCGCCGATGGACGACTTAGTGAAGCATAGGGTGGTGCACGCCGGGCTTTGCGGACAGAAACGTATCGGTTGGTCTTCCTGTTACGAAATAATTTGTCACAATGACGTGCTATTTTTTTCGGCGGCAAGCTCTACCGCTTCACGCACGTATCCTCGGTACTTCTCGGTGTAGGTGTTAAGGAATTCGAATAACGCGCTATCCTCCACCGGATCCGGTACGTAGTCGGAAAGACGGAAAGGTGGATGCACGACCGCGGCGGTGGTGGTGCGGGTGATCTTTTTGTCGAAGTTGGCCACCGCGATTGGCACGATCAAGGGTTCCGGTCGAACATAAGCAGCCAGACGGAAGGCACCGGGCTTGAACAAATGTGGCGAATCCTCCGTGTAGTAGACATTTCCTTCCGGGCAAATAACAAGGTTTCGTCCCTCCTGCAAATGCTGTCGTGCCGCCTCGAGAAAAAACCGGATACGATCTTCGCGGGTAATATGGCGATCCTGATCTTCTTCGTCGACATGACCTGAGTAGACATATATGTATCCCAGACGGTCGAAATATTGCTGAAACGCAAACCAGGCCGGCATCGGTTTTCTTATCACTCTTATGGGTGGCTCTCCATATTTCTTTAGCAGGATCATGGATGAGACGAAATGGGTATCGAGCGTTAGCCGAAAATCATTCGGTAACAGATTATCCATGTGATTCTCAAGATGATTCATAATGACGATATTTCCGGGTTGATCGGGTAGATTTTCTTCCCCGCGAATTACATAGCTCGTCTCCGAAAACAACCTCCTAAATTCCGCCAGGCACTGTCGCCTAACCTCCTCGGGAGGGATGTTAGCAGGTGAATTGGCGACGGTTTCATAGATACGCTGTAGTGACTGATACAGTTCCAGCTCCTTGCTTACATCCTCGAGGATTTCTAGGGCGAGTCCGGCAAGATTACGTTCAAGAGGTTCCCCGTGCACTTTGAGTAGTTCAAGGCTGTGAAAGGCATCCGCGATGGTCAGGCGATTCTCGAGCAGATACGGAATCTTGAAGAGTGGCGAGGTAACGTGTAGCGAAGCCGCACTGGCATCGATTAGTGCACGCACTGCCAAGGATTCCTTTTCGTACCGTCGTGCCACCAGTCGAATTCTGGTCGCGCGCAGTCGATTGCCAATCACTCGCAACACTCGGCGCATTAATGAAACGCCGAACTTAGGTTCTTGGTAACAGTAACGATCCAGCCGCTCGCCGTCGATCGCCAATACCTCGGATGCACGCACGGCCAGCGCCGTGGCTCGGTAGCGCTTCGGTTCTACCAGCGCAGACCAACCGAGGGGTTCTCCAGCTTCTGTAATGGCCCGCACCACTATTCGGTCATCTGGCGCTTCTCCATAAGAGAGGCCGATCGCACCGTTTACCAGGAGCATGAATTCCCCTGCACGCTCGCCTTGCGCAAACAACATTTCTTGCGCCTCAAACGATTGTGTCGTGGCAAATCGTGCTAGCGTCGTTAGGTGCTCGGTATCGAATTCCTCAAAAAAAACTGATGCTTCAAGGAACGACGTCATCGACTCCACAGTGCGGGGTGTCGATTCGCGTGTGGCGCTAGTTCGAGATTCCTCTTGCAGCGATTGGGTTGCGAATGATTCTTGATGTTTAACAGCTGCTACCAGACGAGCGCGCACCTCTTCGAGGCGCGTCGCCACCGCCGACGCAACACGGTGCAACAACTCAATACCAACCCCTGGTTCTTCTGAGATCAGTTTGTCAAACACAGGAGCAGGGATGCGTATCAACCTACAATTCTGTTCGCAGCGTACCGATGCGGTGTAGCGATAGGGTTCTCGAAATGCACCCCAGCCAATCAGCGCGCCCTGTTCACGGCTCACGCCAACAAGCAAGTGATCCACCCCCTCAACGTGGGTGAGAAACTGAACCGCACCGGACATCAGAAAAAATACCGCACTTGCTCGATTGTTTTGTTGCACAATGGGCGCGTTTCTTTCGAAATCCTGGTATGACGCGGCCTCTGCCAGGCGCGTGATGGTTTGCTCAGAAAGTCCTTGAAAGAAGGGTAACTTTACTAATTGTTCGCACGGAACCATTTATTGATCCTAATCCAGCCGGGCACTCGACAGTATCAAGTAAGTATGGAAATGAATCTCGTTTTTGGCTCCACAAGCCGCATTAAGACATGTAAGGTTGGGCTCGTTCCGAGTCTACCGAAGACTCCGCTAAACTCAAGCCGAACGGCGGCAACTAAGTGACGGTAGGATGCGTAGACAATTCAAACCCATCAAGAATAAACCACCTGATTTCGACGAGTTTTGGCTGGACACAAAGCGAGAACTGGAACAACTCGATCCCGCCGTGACTCGCGAGGCGCAACCTTCTGAGAAATATCCCGATCTGACGCTCGAGAAAATTTCATTCGTGTCGCTCGGGTCGGTTACGGTAAATGGTTACCTACTTAGTTGGAAAGACGACATTGCGCGGCCATTGATTATTTGCAGCCATGGGTATGGTGTTCGTTGCAAGATACACTGGAATTGGGCGCTCCACGGGGCATGTGTATTTGGCGTCGACATACGGGGGCATGGTCGCTCTCGGGACGCGGTGGCCAATCTTTCGCCTTCAGGGTATGTGTTGACAGGCATCGAGTCGCCGGAGACCTCGCTGTTGCGTGGCGCGGTTTGCGACTACATGCAGGCCGTATGCGTCGCACGCAGCTTGGTGGTGCCAACATCCGCGCGTACCGTACTTCAGGGTGCCAGCTTTGCCGGCGCGCTCGCACTGATGGCTGAGGCCGTTCTCGGCGGGATCGCAGATCTGCTCGTCTGCGCCGTCCCGACGCTTGGCTGGGCTACGGGACGACATGTCTTCGCCAAATCGGGTTCGGGAGGTGAGATCAATCGTTTTTTAGCGCGGCGGCCGGATCGGTTTGAGGATGTCATGCTGGTACTGCGCTACTTTGATCCCGTTAACTTCGCCGACAAGGTGGATTGCCCAACGTTATTGGGGGTGGGGCTGAGCGACGATGCTGTCCCGGCGGAGACGGTGTTTGCGGTTGCTAACCATCTGGGTGGACCGATGGAAATCATGGAATTCCCGTTCAGTCATTCTGGTCGTGTCGAAGAAAAGCTTTGGGATCAGTTTGAGGAACGTTGGTTGCGGCTCGCGATGGAAGGTACTCTGCCAGATTTTGGCCGCGCAGACAGTCAAGCTAATTAAGGTTTTTATACTCACGTAGTTCGATTAATCGCGGGATGCGACCGCATAATTACGCATGGTAGGAAGGCATCAAATCGTGATTGTCGGCGGCGGCGCAGGTGGCTTAGAACTCGCTACTCGGCTTGGCGACAGAATCGGCAAGAAGAAGGCGGCAATTACCCTGATCGACGAAAGCCGTACCCACATCTGGAAACCAGCCTGTTTATTGCTCTAGATCAAGTTCCTTCCGTTTTCTTCTTTGGTCTGCCCCGCTCGCGCTTTGTCTTTGGCGTGATGTCCATGGTCTTTAGAGATTTGCTTAATTTGATCAGGCGCCTCCTTCTTGCGGTTTTCTCAGGTCCCACTTTCTGCGCGGCATTGCACAGGCCTTATCGCGTCTTGTAAGGTTAATTCACGCCGCTTCGCCTTTGCCTCGACGCCTATAAACGGCTAGTTTCGACAATGGGCAAAAGGGGATACATGACCTACTTCATAACCATCACTTACAAAAACAAATCCGTATTCCAGGAACCTAACCCCTTTAAAACCAAGGTATATATAAGATATGTATATTTATAGACGGAGATGCACTTAGCGGCATCAACCCGAGCCTGCGGCCGTCGTTTTCTCGGCCGGCTGACGCTGCAGTGCTTTCACCACTTTCTCCGGCGTAATTGGTAGCTCAAAGATTCGCACGCCAATTGCGTCTGCAACCGCGTTGGCAATCGCTGGCGCGACCGGTGTCATGGCCGGCTCACCGATGCCCTTGGCGCCGAACGGCCCGAGGCCGCTGCGTGATTCGAGAATAATCGAGTCGACTCTGGGCATGTCCATCGCGGTGGGGATCAAGTATTCGCTGAGTGAGGGTGTCACGAGTTGACCCTCCTGGTAAATCATTTCTTCGCTTAAGGCATAGCCCTGACCCTGAGCAGCACCCCCTTCGATCTGACCGGCCACAGCTTGAGGATTGATTGCCTGGCCGACATCGTGGGCGCCAACGCTCTTCAGCACCTTCACCTCTCCGGTCTCTGTATCGACACTGACCTCGACCGCATGTGCCCCGTAGACATAGTCAGGGTGGACGCGACCCTGTCCTGTTTCAGGGTCAATTGGGCCGGTGAAAGGCGCGCGGAACATGGCCAGCTCGGAGCGATGAATCCCCTCCGACGCGCAAATCGCCACAAGACGGTTCAAATCCATCGACTTGTCGGGATGGTCGATGACAAAGACCTTGGAGTCAGCCATATCGATATCCCCTGAAGATACGCCGAACTCTTTGGCGGCCCGAGCAACGAGGCGCTCGCGTACGGATTCTGCGGCGATGCGCACAGCATTTCCGGTCATATACAGGGCACGGGTGGCGGTCGTCGTGCCAGCCAGGGGCGTCACGGCGGAATCGCTGTGGTAGATCGTCACCTCGTCGAGCGTCACACCCATGATCTCGGCGGCGATCTGGCCAAGTGCCGAGATCTGACCGGCGCCGATATCGGTCACGCCCGATCGCACCACCACGGTGCCGTCCATCTCGACCCCGATCCACGCCTCTGAGGTATCGTGCAGCCAGGTGATCCGGCCGTAGCTCTGTTGATAGGTGGCAACACCCCGCCCAACTTTGATGGGACCCTGTTCCGCGCTACGCTTACCCAGCGCTTCCCAGGCCTGGGTCATGCAATCGTCGGACCAAACGGCACTTTCAATGGTAAAGCCGGTCGCGATCTTGTCGCCAGTTCTTAGGAAGTTACGCCGCCTCAACTCCATTCTGTCAACGCCAATGGCCTTAGCAACTTCGTCCATTTGTTGCTCGTGCGCGACACAAGCCTGAACTGCGCCAAAGCCGCGGAAGGCGCTGGTGTACATATTATTGGTAGCGACCGCCCTGGCATCAATGTGCACGTTGTCGACACGGTACGGTCCCGGTGCGGCTACCGTGCCATAGAGCAACACATAGGGGCTGAGAAAGACATAGGCTCCAGCATCGGCCACGATGTCGACCTTGAGGGCGGTGATAGTGCCATCCTTCGCCACCCCGACTCGGTGGGTGATAATGAAGGGGTGACGTTTGCCGTGGCCGAAGAACGAGTCCTCTCGGGTGTAGACCAAGCGTACGGGCAAGCGGGTCACTCTCGCCAAGAGCGCCAGATAGACCTCGACAGTGATGTCCTCCTTGCCACCGAAGCCACCACCCACCAAGGACCCTAAGACACGTACCTTGTTCTGAGGTACTCCCACGGCGTCGGCGACGAAGCGGAAGTGTTCGATCACCTGGGTCGACATCCGAATGTTGATCACCTCGTTTTCATCGACCCAGGCCAAGCCCACCTCAGGTTCGAGGTAAGCGTGCTCCTGAAATGGGGTGCGGTAGGTATTCTCGATGATATGCTCGGCCTCGGCGAAGCCTTGTTCGACATCCCCTTTGCGCACTTTGTACGACGCCACTATGTTGTCAGTGCCTTGGACTACCGGCGCGCCCGACTTCATCGCTTCCAAGGGATCAAAGACACCTGGTAAAGGTTCCAATTCATACTCGATCAACGCCATAGCTTTTTCGGCAATTGCCACGGATTCGGCTGCGATCAGGGCAAGCGGCTCGCCGTGATAACGAACCCGGTGGCGCACCAGGATTTGCTGGCCTGTCTCAAGCCGTTTCTTGCCGGTCTGCCCCGGAATGTCGGTGGGTGCCAATCGGTCAGGCAGTTCCACCGCCGTCAGCACGCTGGCGACGCCGGGAAGCGCCCTTGCCTTGGACACATCCATCCGTTTTAGTCGTGCGCTGGCGAGTGGGCTGCGCAGCACTTTGGCGTGGAGCATGTTTGGCATCGTGTAATCGCCGGCATAAAGTGTCCGGCCCCGTGCTTTGCCCGGTGCGTCGCTCCTGACTAGGGCCTTGCCGACTTGCCTTAGGGGAACATTGGCGGTTCTGTACAAGTTATCCCGGTTTTCTGTCATGCCTTGGCC
>JAOTYM010000268.1 GCA_029861845.1 Gammaproteobacteria bacterium
GAAAACAAGGATCGCGTAAGAGGCGATTAGCAGTCCATCGTGTACGCGGTGTGCGACCAGCGCGCCAACGACCGCAATCGGCACAGAGATCTTGATGAAGCGGATTGCCAGCTCGAAGTCGATCATGCGGCGGCGATAGTAGCCGATGAAGCCGGAAAGAAAACCGAAGGTCTGGGTCAGAAGGGCCGTACTGATGGCGGCAAACGTCGAGGCGAGGACGTACTCGGGACCGAGCAGCGGAAACAGCAACACGAAGATCGGTGTGAACAAGGCCGCCCCGCCGATTCCGCTCAGCATCGCGCACGTGGCGACGCCGATCGATACCGGGAACATGAACCAGTAGAGCGTGAAATCCATTAAGCTGCCTGCCGACGCCTCACAACGCGAACAAGTCAGTAGCGCTTCAGCTCTCCAAGCTCGGCTTTTTGTTCGTTGACCATCGCTGCCACATCTTGCAGTAGCTGTTTCGCATCGTAGACGATGCCGTCCTTGATCGTGTATTTCACGCCGCCAACGCGCTCTGGCAAACCCGTTTCGTCGTTCAGCCGCACGGTGCCGGTGCCGTACAGCACCTTCAGATTCTGGACCGGGTTTTCGTCGATGATGACGAGGTCTGCCAGTAAGCCGGGTCGAACGACGCCGAACTCGATGTCCTGACCCTTAGGCCTGAACAGCGCCTGCGCTCCGTACAGGGTGGCCGAACGAATGACTTCCAACGGATGGAAGCCGGCCTCCTGCAGCATTTCCAATTCGATGATGGTGCCGAAACCGTAGAGCTGGTAAATGAAGCCGGAGTCGGAGCCGACCGTGACCCGACCACCCAGATTCTTGTAATCGTTGACGAACTGCATCCAGACGCGGTAGAAATTCCGCCACGCGACTTCGTCTGAGGTGGTCCAGTCAAACCAGTAGGCACCGTGGCTTTCCCGATTGGGAGTGTAGAAGTCCCACTGGGTTGGCAACGTATAGGTGTCATGCCAGTCGGCATTGCGCGCCCGCATCACGTCACGGCCTGCCGAGTAAATCGTGAACGTCGGGTCCAGCGTGAAGTCCAGGTCCCGAAACTCTTTCAATAAAGCGTTCCATTTCTCCGAACCGCGTCCCGCGATCAGGTTCCATTGCCTCGCGACCTGTCCAAACCGGTGTTGCTCGTTGTTGTAATTCATATCGCCTGGCCACGGCTGCACGTCATGGTCTTCGTACATGGCTTCGAACAGACCATAGTAGTGGGTCATGGCGCCGAGCCCGAGCCGCGCGGCGTCCTGTGCGTTCATCTGTGCCACCCCCATCTGGCCGAGGTGTGCCACGGAGCCGAGACCGTGCGCTTTCGCCTCATCGAGCAGCGCTTTCATGATTGCCGGGCGGTGAGCGCCAAGCTTTAGACCATCGGCGCCGAGTTTGGCCGCGTACCGAACCCATTCCCTGGCATCATCCGCGGTCAGTATCTTCTTGTCCTCGTATCGCTCACCGGAGGCCGGCGTGTGGTAGGAAAAGATCCGCGGCGCAACGATCTCGTTTTTCTCGCTGCGACGCTTCTCGCTCAGGGAAAACTCGAGCGGTCCGCTCGGGACGCCACGCACAGTCGTGATGCCATGTGCCAGCCACAACTTGTAGCTGTACTCTGCTTCGGGCGCCTTGGTGTTGCCGCCCGTGTGCGTGTGCATGTCGACGATGCCCGGCATGACGTAGGCGCCATGCGCGTCAATTTCACGCGTTGCATCCTTTGGTCGTTCTTCCTCATCGATCTCGAGGCCCGGGTAGCCGACACTGACGACATCGGCGATTCGATTGCCCTCGACCACGATGTCGACAGGTCCTATCGGCGGGGCGCCTGTGCCGTCGATAAGTGTTGCGCCGCGGATAATCAGTCGTTCGAACGGCCCTTCGCCTTCGCCGTCCTGGCGATCGGGCGCCGGGATCATTTTCGGTTCATCGTCTTCCGCTAACACCGGCGCGACCATGGAAAAGGTGCAGGCCACGAGCAGCGAAGGGCAAAAGATTTTCAGCAAATGGCGTGATTCCACGTCATGTCCCCCGTAAGCGCGTACTTTGTTGTTGTTCGGAGCAGTCTAACTAATTCACAGCGAGCATGTTGCCGGTAGTTCGG
>JAOTYM010000269.1 GCA_029861845.1 Gammaproteobacteria bacterium
ATTGACTTCAACATAGTTCCGGACATGGGAGAACCGATGCGCCTTCCCGGGATCACCGTACTTCATGTCAGGCATATAGATATCGATAATGCCGTCAAGAAGCTGCAAGGCTTCCAGACTGTCGTAACCACCGGTGTTGTAGACGAGCGGCAAGCCGAGCCCCTTGCGCGCCGCAATCTCAACCGCTGCGATGATCTGCGCGACGACATGACTTGGCGATACGAAATTGATGTTGTGGCAACCCTGCGCCTGCAGGCCCAACATCATCTCCGCCAATTCTTCAGGATCGACTTCGCGGCCCAGCCCCTTTTGACTAATGTCCCAGTTTTGGCAATACACGCAACGAAGATTGCACCAACCAAAAAAAATCGTGCCGGAGCCATTCCAACCGCGCAGTGGATTTTCTTCACCGTGATGCGGGCCATGGCTGTGTACGATCGCACGCTCACCGGTCCGGCATACCGCGCCTTTGACCGTCTTGCACCTGTCTATATGGCAATATCGGGCGCAGAGGTCACAATCCTCCAGATGCCGCCACGCGTTCGAATCACGTAGCGCGAGTTCGCCCGATTCGGCGAGGTTGAGATAACTGGGCTTCACGGTAGTCAATAATACTATCTAACCGTGGTACGGCTGCGCCGTGTAACCCGGGGCGATCCCGGATTGCGACCGCCCCAGTCAAACGGTCATGATTGAGTATGGCAAGTCCCTGGTTCTAACATGAAAAACGAGCAATACGTATGCTTTCTACAGTGGGCATTGCCGCAGATGCGCATGCGTTGGCCCGGTTTTCGCAAGGTGCGCAGACAGGTATGCAAGCGCCTCGACGCGCGTATACGAGATCTGGGCCTCACAGGTGTTGGGGAATATCAGGCCTACCTGCAAGAACATGCCGATGAATGGGCACGTCTCGATTCCTTGTGCCGAATTACCATCTCGCGGTTCTATCGCGACAAAGGGGTTTTCGTGACCCTGGCAAAAGAGGTGCTGCCATTACTGGCATCCGTTGTGCACAAGCGTGGCGACAGTGCGTTGCGTATTTGGAGCGCCGGCTGCGGTTCCGGTGAAGAGCCCTATACGCTTGCAGCTCTGTGGGACATCGAACTCCAATCCCGGTTTCCCCAGATAACCATGGACATCGTTGCCACCGATGCCGATCCGGGAATGATCCAGCGTGCACTCGATGCCCGGTATGAATTCAGCAGCTTAAAAGACCTGCCGGAGAGCTGGCGCAATCTGGTCTTTGCGCGAGAGGAAGATACCTACTGCATCAAGCCGGAGTACACGCGCGGGATCAAATTCCTGGAGCAAGATATTCGCCAGGAACAACCTGGAGGTCATTTTGATCTCGTGCTCTGCCGTAACCTGGTATTCACCTATTATGACGACGCCCTGCAACGGCAGTTAATAAGACGTATCGTCGGCGCTATGCATGGCGGCGCGGCACTTGTGCTTGGAATTCATGAGCATGTTCCAGAAGGCGCACACGAGCTTTCAATGTGGTTCGACAAACAACGCATCTTTCGAAAGATCGGCGATAGAAATTAGGACACATCCAATGGTCGCCGACGATCCGACCTGCGTACGGCGATAGCCAGCTAATCAGCCCCGCGCTTCACGTCCACAAAGAATTGCTGCGGGCCGAGCTTTGCCGTCCTTAGCTGGGCGATAGACACAGGCATCATTGCTTCGGCACCGCTTACCAGAATATCTGTGGGTTCGATCTCCTGGCCTTCCGTCGGCGTCAGCGACACCCTCATCATTTCCTGTGGCTCGACGCCGAACACCTGCAGTGTTATCGGTACCCAGACATCCTTCTGCGTAACTTCCAGCGTGCTCACGTGGTAACCCCAGCTGTCGGCTACACCGGTCCACAGCGGCTCGCCCTGATAACTCAAAACAACCTCGCTCTGCCCGGACGTGTTGCTTGTGACACCCGAAGTCTCGAAAGTAACCTCGTCCGGCTGGGCGGCAATAATGTCGGTGGTCTGGCCGTCGATCGTGATGCTGTGGTCCTCGATCGGACCCGTGATGAGCCCTTCGCCATTCGGCCCGATGGTCGTCATGGTTTCTCGAACGAGCGTGTTTCGTATGTCGATGACA
>JAOTYM010000270.1 GCA_029861845.1 Gammaproteobacteria bacterium
CCCCCGGTCAGGGCCATGGTTAACGTGGCGGAGGTCGACCGGATGAAACCGGACCTCGTCAAGGTCGACGCCGATGCGATCGGTTCCGAAATTGCAGAACACGGCCATATCGCTCTGTACGGGATATATTTCAATACCGACGAGGCAGAGTTACAGGACGCCTCAGAGGTCATGTTGCAGGAAATGGTCGGTTTTCTCGCGGCCAATCCCAAAATTACGGTCTATATCGTCGGTCATACCGATAACGTCGGTAATCTGGATTACAATATGGCGCTTTCACAACGCCGTGCTGAAGCCGTCGTGCACGCGCTGGTTTCCCGCTACGATATTGACGCGGAGCGAGTCATCTCAAAGGGCGTTGGCCCGCTCACTCCCGTCGCGACCAACCGGACAGAGTTCGGCCGGGCATTGAACCGCCGGGTAGAGATCGTCGAAAAATAATACACTCACCGGAAGCCTGTGAAGCAGAAGGTAGCGGGCATTCCCCGCCGTGCTCATCGCATCGTTGCGTCGGGCTGACCGAGCGAGTCAGTCTGTCTGCGCAGCGGAGATCGAATCCGGTCCACACGCAGCAGCAGCGTCGGCAGCCGCAGGAAATCCATCACCAACGCCACCGTGATTGTCAGCGCCGACATCAGGCCCATGTCGGCGGTCATGCGGTAGCTCGAAAAGGCCAGCACGGCGAATCCCGCGACCAGCGCAACCGTCGTGATCCACATCGCCGTCCCAACCCTGTGGAAGGCGCCACCATCTTAAGAGATTGATTCCGCTCGTCATTGCGCGAGCAGGTCCTGGCGGTCTTCGAAGCTCACGCCGGCCGCACGTAGTCGCCGCCCGAAAGTGTGCCTTAGGTCATGCACGCGAACCCGCTGCAGGCGAACCTTCTTCCGCCACGAGCTGTTCAGCGCTCGTGTGATCGGTTTGCCCTGATACGCGAAGACATGCGTCGGGTGCTTTCCCCGGCAACTCTCCACGACCGAACGGACGCCATTTTCTTTGCAGGTAGAGAGTATTATTGAGTGCCGTGAAACCCAGTTATCTTAGCCTCGCCGAATCGGGCGAACTCGCGCTGCGTGTTTCCAGCGCCTGGCGGCATTTGGAGGATTGTGACCTCTGTGCCCGCTATTGCCACGTAAACCGGCGAAAGACGGTCAAAGGCGCCGTATGCCGGACTGGCGAGCGTGCGATCGTGTTTGGTCACGGCCCGCATCACGGCGAAGAAGATCCATTGCGTGGTCGGAATGGCTCCGGCACGATTTTCTTTAGCTGGTGCAATCTTCGCTGCGTGTACTGCCAGAACTGGGACATCAGTCAAAAGGGACTGGGCCGCGAAGTCGACCCGGAGGAACTGGCAAATATGATGCTGGGTTTGCAGGCGCAAGGTTGCCACAACGTAAATTTCGTATCGCCAAGTCACGTGGTTGCGCAGATCATTGCAGCGGTTGAGATCGCGGCGAACAAGGGCCTTCATCTGCCCCTCGTTTACAACACCGGTGGCTACGACAGCCTGGAGGCGCTGCAGTTACTCGACGGGATCATCGATATTTATATGCCCGACATGAAGTACGGTGATTCCGGAAAAGCGCGTCAGCTCTCCCACGTCCGGAACTACGTGGAAGACAATCGCGCGACGGTGAAGGAAATGCACAGGCAGGTCGGCGATCTCACAATGGACGAGAACGGGATCGCGCAGCGCGGATTGCTGGTCCGTCATCTCGTGCTGCCGGAGAATACGTCAGGCACCGAGCGTGTGCTCGAGTTTCTTGCAGAGGAAATCTCGTCCGATACCTATCTCAATCTCATGGATCAGTACCGGCCGTGTTATCGGGCAGACGAGAATCCGCCACTCGATCGCCCAATCACGAGCCGTGAATTCTCCCGGGCACTTGTTTGGGCAGAGAGCCTGGGGCTGCATCGTCAGGATAATCGCGGTGCTGCATCCAAATAATTTTGGAGTATAGTTATCAAAAAAGAGGACACCGATTGAGGGTAATGAAATGCCTGCACAAAAGCTCAAAGAGTTTCTCGACAGCCACAGCATCAAGTATGTCACTATCAGCCATTCCCCCGCATACACCGCGCAGATGATTGCTGAGTC
>JAOTYM010000055.1 GCA_029861845.1 Gammaproteobacteria bacterium
GATGACTTTGGCAGTGGCTTGTCCTCGTTTGCCTATCTCAAGAACCTACCGGTGGACTTCCTAAAGATCGATGGCATGTTTGTGCGGGACATCGTCGATGATCCCATCGACCTGGCGATGGTGAAATCCATCAACGACATGGGCCACGTCATGGGCAAGCAGACAATCGCCGAGTTCGTCGAGAATGACGCCATCTTAGAGCAGCTGCGGGCGATTGGTGTCGATTATGCCCAGGGTTACGGTATTGCCAAACCGCAGCCAATCACTGTGCTGGAGACGACGGCAAGCCGGGATCTCCTAGTTGAAACCGTACCGGTGGTGCCGGCGAGACGGGCGTGAGGCGGTTCCATTAGACGTTGAGCAGCTGGCACCGCTATTTACCGCACCCCGATTGCTCGGCTTGGGTTTGACCCACGCCTTTCATCCCCCCGACGTTAGCGCAACCCCTACTTTTTGCTTGGAGCGGGTGATGGGAATCGAACCCACGTCATCAGCTTGGGAAGCTGAGGTTCTGCCATTGAACTACACCCGCGTCGTCGCAGATTCTATGTGCAGCAAGACGCACTCACAACCAAGCCATGATACCGGCTGGCGGCGACAACGTCACATGTTGAGACAGGGCTGAGGGTGCCGGACTCGTCTGAAAATACCCTTCCTTTTTCTGCGGTCGGCGCGTGGGTAAAGGGGTATGAAACGACGCTCGAGTTTGGCAGTCTGAGTCTTTATGATAGAGCATCCACGTAACCTCGGTTGCAACCGTGACAGAATCCCCCCTATCTGAGGCTACATCGACATTGGTCCGTAATTCACCTTTCTACGCCCGGTTGCGGCGATTGGTCGATGTCGAGCCTGCCGAAGTTAAGGCGTTGTTGTGGTCATTCGCATATTTCTTTTGCCTATTATGTAGCTACTACATTGTCCGCCCTATGCGCGACGAAATGGGCATCGCCGGTGGCGTCGAGAATCTCCAATGGTTGTTCGCCGGTACCTTTTTGGTGATGCTGGCCGCGGTACCTTTGTTTGGTTGGGTCACATCGCGTTATCCGCGCCGACAGTTCTTACCCTATGTTTATTATTTTTTTATCGCCCAGATCTTAATCTTTTTCGTGTTATTCGAGTCGGACATTACCCATGCCTATATAGCGCGGGCATTTTTTATCTGGGCGAGCGTATTTAACTTGTTCATTGTCTCCGTATTCTGGAGTTTTATGGCCGATACGTTTGGCTCGGCGCAAGCGAAACGATTATTCGGGTTCATCGCTGCCGGCGGTACAACGGGGGCGCTCCTGGGCCCGGTGCTGACGGCGGGTTTGGCGATCCACTTAGGCGTGACCAATTTGCTGCTGATCTCCGCTATGTTTTTGGGCCTGGCCGTTCTCTGTGTGAAAAAGCTGATCGCCTGGCAGCAGACGGGTGTTGCCGCACCGAACGCCACCACGAACGACGTGCAGACCGATGAAGACAAGGCCATGGGCGGCGGTCTCTTCGCCGGATTGCGTTTGGTGTTGAGTTCGCCCTACTTGCTGGGGATTTGCTTACTGATGCTTCTGTTTACCACCCTCGCCACATTCCTGTATTTCCAACAAGCGACAATCATCCGCGACGCCTTTGTAGATTCAGCCCAGCGCACGGCCGTGTTCGCGAATATTGATTTCGCGGTCAATGCCTTAACCATTACCATCCAGGTTTTTCTGACTGGGCGGTTGGTGCGATTCCTGGGTTTGGGTTTGGCGTTGGCGCTAATCCCGGTGTTGCTCGGCGCCGGTTTTTTGATCCTCGGGTTTTCGCCCGTATTAACTGTACTCGTTGTGGTACAAGTGTTACGACGGGCAGGAAATTACGCCATCATGCGCCCAGCCAGAGAGATGCTGTATACGGTCTTGGGTAAAGAAGAGAAATACAAGGCCAAGAACTTCATCGATACCGCTGTCTACCGGGGCGGCGATGCGGTTAGCGCGTGGGCCTATGCGGGCCTAAGTGCGCTCGGTTTAGGCCTGTCCGCCATAGCCTTTGTAGCTGTGCCGCTGGCCGGGGTCTGGGCCGGCGTTGCCTATATGCTTGGTAGAAAACGCGAGGCCATGGCACAACAACCCGTCGCATTGGACACCCTTCCTGCGAAGCAGTTTGCATAAAGCGGAGGTAAGAATGATTTCACGAAGAGACATGATCAAGACATTATTCGCCGCCAGCGCCGCCTTAACGTTGCCTGCCAGACTGTCGCTAGCTGGGTCGGCTAATGCCATCAAACGCGTAATCCCGAGTAGCGGGGAGATGTTACCGGTCATGGGCATGGGTTCGTCTCGCACCTTCGATGTTCATCTCGATGGCGCAACGCGTGCGCAGCTTACCGAAGTGTTGCGACATTTCTTTGACCAGGGCGGGGCGGTAATCGATTCGTCGCCGATGTATGGCGCGGCCGAAAGCGTGTTGGGCGAGTTACTAACCGGTATCAGCAACCGGGACGCGTTATTTGCCGCCACCAAGGTGTGGACCAACGGTAAGGCGTCCGGCATCCAGCAAATGGGTCAGTCGATGGCGCGCATGCGCGTGGACCGATTTGATCTGATGCAGATTCATAACCTTAGGGATTGGAAGATCCACATCAAGACACTGAAGGCCTGGAAAGAGCAGGACAAGATCCGTTATCTCGGCATCACGACCTCTCACAACCGCGCCCATGATGAACTAATAAGGGCACTAAAGGCCGAGTCTTTCGATTTCGTTCAATTCACTTATAACATCGCTAACCGCGAAAGCGAGAAACGGCTGTTACCGCTGGCTCAGGATAGGGGAATTGCCACCCTTATCAACCGCCCGTTCCAGCGGAGTCGGCTGTTCCATCAGGTAAAGGGGGTGCCATTGCCCGAGTGGGCGCGCGAGTTTGACTGCGCGAGCTGGGGACAGTTTTTTCTCAAGTTTACGTTGTCGCACCCGGCCACCACGTGCGTAATTCCAGCCACCTCTAAACCTCACCACATGGCGGACAACATGGCGGCTGGATTCGGACGCCTGCCTGACGCGGCCATGCGCAAACGCATGATTGCCCATGTGCAGTCGTTGTAGCAGGCTTCGAACCACGTGCGTTACGTCGCACTTCGCAATAGAATAGGACATCCGTTGATAGCATCGTTTTTGGTATGAGGGATTCCGAAATCACGACTATTTTTGTTAATGGCGAACAAAGGGCTATGGTCGCGCCACAGACGGTGGCCCGATTGCTCGAAGAGCTGGAGTTGGCCGACAAGCGCGTCGCAGTTGAGGTTAACCAGGAAATCGTGCCACGCAGCCGCTATCGGGCGCATCAATTACGTAATGCCGATCGAGTGGAAATCGTGCGCGCGATAGGGGGAGGCTGATGAGCACACGCGTTGAGGAAATCCACCAGGCCGGGACCAGGGATGGACCGTTAATGGTCGCGGGGGTTGCCTATCAGTCACGTCTGCTGGTGGGCACGGGTAAGTATAAGGACCTGGCAGAAACCGCACGTGCTATCGAGGCAAGCGGGGCCGAAATCGTTACCGTCGCGATCCGACGAACCAATATAGGGCAAACGCCGGGTGAGCCAAATTTGCTCGACGTGATTTCGCCGGAGAAGTACACGATCTTGCCCAACACCGCCGGCTGCTACACGGCGGAGGACGCCATTCGCACTTGCCGGCTAGCGCGTGAATTATTGGATGGTCACGAGCTCGTTAAGCTCGAAGTCCTCGGCGACGAGAAAACCCTATTTCCACATATACCGGACACGTTGAATGCGGCCGAGGTGTTGATCAAGGAGGGCTTTAAGGTCATGGTCTACACCAACGATGATCCCATTGTGGCCAAGCGTTTTGAAGAAATGGGGTGCGTAGCGGTGATGCCGCTGGCGGCGCCTATCGGTTCCGGCCTAGGGATCCGCAATCCCTACAATATCCAGTTCATTGTCGAGGCGGCGGGGGTTCCGATCCTGGTCGATGCTGGCGTCGGTACCGCCAGTGATGCCGCCGTCGCCATGGAGCTCGGCTGTGACGGTGTATTGATGAATACGGCTATCGCCAGCGCCCAAAACCCGGAGCTCATGGCATCGGCCATGCGCAAGGCCATAGAGGCTGGACGTGAAGCCTATCTTGCCGGGCGTATGCCTCGTAAACGCTACGGGTCTGCTTCATCGCCCATCGACGGTACCTTCTTCTAATCTAGCTTTGAGTGCCTCGCTCCGGGAATGGTGCGGTGCGTTCACGTACCACTGCCGCGCTATCTAGTTTAGAGATGGTCAAAGTCGAAAAGCATGTCCGTACTGTTCGCAGTTATGTGCGCCGCGAAGGGCGTATTACGGACGCGCAACGACGCGCCCTACGTGAGCTCTGGCCCCAATATGGTGTTGACCTAGCCGACGAACCGTTCGATTTTGCCGCTTTGTTCGGACGTCGAGCACCGGTGATGTTCGAAATTGGTTTTGGCAACGGTGAGGCATTGTGCGAGTTGGCCCGCACCCACCCGCAGAATGATTATGTCGGTATTGAGGTGTATCGCCCTGGCATTGGTAGTCTGTTATTGAAGTTGGAGACCCTGATGCTGCGCAACGTGCGTGTGGTTGGTGACGATGCCGAGCACGTGTTTGTCGAGCACGTGCCGGCTGATTCGCTTGATGCGGTCTATCTGTTTTTTCCCGATCCATGGCCAAAGAAACGCCATCACAAGCGCCGCCTCATACAGCCAGATTTCGTCGCCCGCGTGGCGCGCAGTCTGCGAGCCGGCGGCTGTCTGCATATCGCTACCGATTGGCAAGACTATGCTGAATACGCGCTAGCGGTGGCGTCACAGACACCGAAGCTCGAGAACACGGCTGGCCAGCACGCTTACGTGCCACGGCCTGACGAACGCTTGTTGACGCGATTTGAGCGTCGCGGCCAGGCACTTGGGCATCAAGTATGGGATCTTGTGTTTCGACGGGTTGTCTGACTATCGCTGTGGCGTTCCTGAGTAAGCATCGATCTTCGAAAAAGTTCTGACAAGATTGCTTTTACCCCGGCCAGCGAACGCCAGTACCTACTTCAAGGTTTTACACAGTCAAGTTCATCGGCGATGATACTTAGTCCGGAGTAGTTCGCTTTGATGGCATCGATGGCTCGCTGGTCCTGTGCGTTGTGGTGTGCTAGTACCAGTTTCTTGACGTTAGCGGCGTTGGCGGTGCGGCCGACGGCATCGGGCGAGAGATAGCGCAATTGCCAAAGATCCCTCGTATCGATGCGGCTCGGGTTATGCACGATAAGTAGGTCTGCGTTGCGGGCCAGTGTTTGCAGGCCGTTAACTTCACTATCTAAATCACTGCTGAACACCAAAGACTTGCCGCCTGCCTCTAAGCGCCAGGCCAGTGAGGGTAGTGGTTTGCGCATCACGGCGGCGGCGCTGACCCGTAAGCGCTCATTGGCGTAGACCTCTACCGTATTATTGCGCTTTACGGGTACGTCGTGAGGCTGTAGTTTGTACGTCGTCTTGCCGAGCGGGCTCACAAGTTCGCCCAGGTATCGATAGAGGCCTCCTTTCCTGTCAAATAGAGTGCGAACAAAGGTGACCGTCGATGGCATGAGTTTGCTGCGCGCGGGGCCGTAGATCGGCAGCGGACTCGAGCGCCCCTCAGCCAGGGATGATTGGACTAAGGTGACAAGGTCAGCCGTGTGGTTGACGTGCAAGTGCGTAAACAGCACTAGATCTAGATCGGCAACCCGTGCCTTGCTGTTTTTAAAGTTTATGGCACTGCCGCTACCGGCATCGATCAGCGCCCGTGCCTTTCCGTTTATCCACATAATGTACCCGCTTGAGGCTGGTTTGCCGGCGCCGATAACCTGTACCCATACACCGTCGGAGTCACAGGTTGCCGCACCTGCCGCTGACATCCACGACGCCAACAGGCCTGTAAGCCACGGCCGTACATTCACAACGTTTCCACCTCGCGTATTTGATCGAGTCGGATAGAAAACGTTTCGACACCTTTGCGACAGATCAGAAATTCTTCGCCATTTCGGGTTTGCAGGTCGATCGGCTTGACAATACGCCGATAGACAACATTATCGGCGTGCCATATCAATCGAAGCCGACAGCCATGCATGATCGCGACCTCATAGCGATCATATTGACTACAAGGTATCGGGATGTAATCAGTCATCGTCCCTGTGCAACTCGATACTCATTAATTTTCCATCGCGATCAATCAGCGTGTGGAACGAGATTGGACGGCAACACACGTAGCAATCCTCGACATAGAGTTGGCTGCCAGCCGAGGTATCTATATGAGCCTCAAAATCCTCGTCACAATAAGGACAGCGAACGTGTTTAACGACGAGCATGGACATCCAATGTGCCCCCCGCGACAGCTACAAGCTTTTCAGACCCGGATCATGTTTGCAAGTTGTGTTAGCGCATGGGCTAGCGCTGGCTACCATCGCCAAGCACACCTACAAGTATTAATTACTATTCTTGATCGTTGAATTCAAACACATCTTCCAACAGATAGGGGTCATCAAAATGCCGACGACCTACGAATGCGGTCGCGTGGTGGCCCCATTGCCGCATTTCGCCTGGGTGAGGAATGCCCATTGGCCACAAATAGAATCGCTCTAGGCGTTTGGTACCGGGTACCACACCGTCCTGACGGAACAGGCTGCGATGCCCACCATTGACCAACGACAGCGAACGTAGGTTGTGGTAATTGTCCCAGTCATAAGTGACGACGCGGCCATATTGGATGGGCCGGCTAATCACGCGTTCGACATAGTGAGTGCGGTGGGCAATACGAACCGTTAGCCTACTGAAACTATCGGTCGATTGCGGCACTGGCTGCGGTATCAAAATCGACTCTCGCAGCGGTCTTTCTGGGGACTCAACATACTTTCGTGGCCGCAGTTTCGGGGACGGAAAAAACATGTGATAACAACCACAGTTATGCATCGAATCGTGTAACAACGGATGACCGTCACGCGACAGGGTTACGCGCCAGGTAACGCCGTCTAGATGTCCGCCCAAGGTGTCGAAGGCCGAGGTTCGTGGGCGCGCTGGAAACCATATGATGTAATTGAGCTGCAATAACACATCACGGCCGGCACGGGCATGAGAAATATGGCGATACACCGTCGGTCTTGTGGTATCGATCGTTGGTTTCGACCCGCCGCGAGCGAACCAAGTAGGGGCACCAATGCGATCGTCATTCGTGACTACGTCTACCTGCCAGACTGGTGCGAACGTGGCAAACAAGCGCTCCTTGTCTGCAGCCGATGGTTCAGGTATGCCCAGGGCATTCCCGGCGCTACGTTCTAACACCGCCTCAATCGCTTCCGCCGTCAGTGGCGTCAAGTCTGTTGGCGGTGCGTAGCTTACCAGCTCACCTGCTACCGGTAGGGTGTCGACAGGCTGCGCATACTTATCGTGCGTGATTCGATGCCATCGGGCGATACTCTTTCTTACCACAAGCGCGGTAATCGGATACAGGCCGAGCGCTCTGCGCCAGTTCGTGTATTCGGTAGGCGCCCGCACGACCTTGCGCAAATGTGCCCGCGTAGCGGGCTCAGCAAATTGATGATGTCGTAGGCGCGTGCCACAGTCGCGCAAAATCGTCGATAGATCTCTATGCTCGGCAATGTCACTGGGCAGTGAATGCTTAAGCTCAATGGTTTGTGCTTGTGGCAGGTTTCGTAACTCTGCGTCGTAGCCTTGCTCACCCAGACGCTGTAATAGATCCAGCCATGCATCGAAAGCAGCATCGGTCGTCACCTCGTCACGGAAGCTCGCAAGGAAACGGTTTAGTCGCAAATACGGGAAACCGGCAATGCGTACTGCCTGGGTATCTTTAACAGCTGCCCGTGAGATCGCCTGATCGATGCGTGCGAACAATCTACTGCAGGCTTGCAGCTGCGCCCGCTGTATCGAGTTACTGACTTCTTCGAATGCCGGCTGCACCGGGACCAGCGTGCAGCCCATCGCTAATAGTGCCGTGCCAACGGAAATAGTTAGAGCTTGAGCAAAAGGTCGCATGTCCACGGGTGCCAGTGACTGACCAGTTAGACATGGTAGCATCCCGCATCGTTCCGCTCGGGGCCGGTTGGGCGGGCGGGTTGGGCTGTGATGGCCTGGCCCTCGATTTTTGTTATGGCTCGTTGTCGTGTCTACATCGCGTCCTTGCGAAGGCCACCGCATAGGGCAAATATTCCTGTGTAGCCCCCAGCCGGTGGCCTTCTTCATCACCGCCCTTTAGATATAGGGTTTAGGGCGGCCGCGAACGCGAACGTCAAATTCACGACGCCAGCGCCAGCGACTTGAGTGAGTTTACGGGCGGGCCAAATCCCGGGTGACAACTATGTGCATGCCGCAAGGCATTCAGGTCCGAGACTAGTATCGAACCAATACACGATAACGCAGTGTAGTCGTGCCTTCGGCCGGCACCGTAATGCGCCACAGGGCGGTGCCAGCCGCCGCCTTCTGGTGTCGGTGGGTTTCGCTCAATATCTGCCAATCACCCGGCACCGGCTCGTGTATGGTCACGGTTACCGGCTCTTCTTTGGCGTTTTTGAGGCTGATCTCATAAGCGCTTTCAAACGTGTAATGGTATTTGCGGGTCGTGGCCCGCTTTGTGAAGTCGGTTTGCTTCTTGTCGGCGGTAACGTCGAAGGCATCGCCCAGCTTTAAGCGCACTTTTTCATTGTTCGGCGTGTGGTCAATACTATCTTCGCCGACAAACTGTGCATTGCCAGCGCTGTCCTTCTTGTAGACCCGGATGACGCCTCTTGGCAGCGGTTTGCCGAGGTTTGCCTTTCTTTTGTTCTCGAACTGGACATACACGCCGACCTTGAGCTTCTGCCCGAGATCACCATAGCTACGGCTGTAATAGTAGTTCTTGCCCTTTAGTAGGAACTGCTTCTTGATAGGGACGTCTCGGGCGGTTAGCAGCGTTACCTGCTTGGTTTGATTGTCGGCGATAGTGGTTGGGCGATTCAGGGTGTACAGGTGGTATTCGAACAGGCTTTCTTGCGCCATATCTGCTCTTACCTCGGATTCGGCGGCCATTGCCATCTTGCGGTCGCGCGCGAGCTCATCCATCTCACGGCGCACCCGGTTCACATCGCCGGCCACCAATTGCAGTTTTGCTTTCTTGTAGGTCGTACCACTCTTATTGGTGAGCGTTACCCACCCATGCAAGTCCAATCGATTATCGTCGGCATTTAGTTCGGCGACATAATCGGCCTTCCACGAGAGCCCGCCCGTCAAATAGCTAAGCTCGAGTTTCTGTGGGTGCGACGTGGGGCTGTGCAACTGCATGACCAGGGTGGGGCGGTCACGGAGGTTTTCGGGGACGGTTGCAAACACCAATCTTCCCGGGACACCCATTTCGATTCGATCGCCGACCTTCAATACAACCCCATTATTGGCGCTAAGCACGGTGGCTTCCTCGATTCGCTCTTCGCCGGTCTGCGGGTGCGTTTTAACCAAGCGCACCGTACGTCCTACGTATTTCTCTAATAGCTTGCGGGGAGTAAGTAGATCGAAGTCAAAATTCTGCTCGATCACGTGTAGGCCCGAATTGCCATCGATGCTACGGAGCAGGGCGGTCTCCGGTCGAATATTGGCGCTTACCTCGCGCATGGCCAGTTTATTGAAGCCCTTATCTAATTTGATAATCCGCAGGTCCTTTACCAGTGCCAGATCTTGGTTGTAGATGGTTACCGCGACCTCTTGCTGATCCGTGAGTGTGCTCCGATGTTCTCTAGCTTTGTCCGATTGCGCGGCGGCCGGTGGTACGCCGAATATGCTAAACACGAGCACCAAGGCAGCCGGTGATATCCAGACAGCTTTCTTCATATTAATCTCCAATCGCCACTAACGGCGTCAACTTCGGGGTCAGAGTGGGCGCGCACCGAAACCAGTATTCACGTGCCGAATACAATAACGTATCGGCCAAATTTTTGGGTTAATCCTGCTTAGTTAGAACTGGACAGCAGCCGACGAGTCCGGGTCATAATAGCTGTATGAAGCTAAAAGGCAGAAACGTCGTAATCGGATCATTCGTTGTTGTCGTACTGCTTGCCTGGTATTTCTGGGATTCGGCAGAGCGCGATATACGTAAATTACTGGCTGACGGCGAGGCTGCAGTTGAGGCCGAAGACATAACACGAACTCTGTCGCATGTCTCGCGCCAGTATATTGATGAAATCGGTCTCAATTATCTTGGGGTTAGACGGGTCATGGGATGGGCCTTCAATAGGTTTGATGGCTTTGACGTTCGGCTCCATGACATTTCCATCACCATCGACGGTGATATGGCTAAAGCCACAGGGCAGTTGCAGGTGCTTGTCCTTAACCAGGGCGAAAACGTATACCTGATCGCCGAGTCAGGCACCCCAGATTTTATAACTATAACCTTGGTGAAACAGCGATTGGCTTGGAAAGTCATAAGTGTAAATGGGATCGATGTCTCGCGATTCCGACTATAGCGACACTACTATTTGGATGTAACGGCTATACTGATTAAAATGCATTTTTTCTGATGGTGGCACCCCAGCACCATATCTGAGAGGAAAATCTGATGCGCACACTCACGATCTCCACTGCAGTTCTTTCGGCTTTGCTATTCGTGGGAACTTCCGCAGACGTCTTTGCGCAGAGCGATGAGAAGGAACCGACCAAATACACTATCAAACATAAGACTAAGCAAATGGGGCAAGCGACGGCTGATAAGGCTCTGGTTTACATCTTACGGCCTGCCTTTGCCGGCATCGCGATTAAAATGTGGGCTTTTGTGGATGACCAATTTATTGGCGTTACCCATGGAAAGAATTACACTTATGTCCTAGTCGAGCCCGGCGAACATGTGTTCTGGGCAAAGGCCGAAAACGTCAGTGCGTTTAAAATGAATGTGGAGGCGGGAAAGACCTATTATCTGCAACAAAAGGTACGGCCCGGCGGCTTCAGGGCACATGTGAAATTTGTGGAAGCGGACGATTCAAAAGTTAAAAAGTACTTTAAGAAAAGCAAGTACGTGACCCCGACCGGACAAGCGCACGCCAAGGCACAAGAGTACATTGAAAAGTGGTACGCACTGGCGCAGGAACGCGCGGAGAAGAAAGACGAAGAGAAATAACTGATCTATCTGTCGGCGCAGACAACGCTATCGATAGTTACGAAACACCGTCCATACGATAGCAAGCACTATAGGGATGCCCCAGAAAACGTAGGGATCGTAGAAGAGGTTCGCAAGCCGCTCCAACAGTGCCCAGGCTTCCACGTGCTTAGGCGTTAACCGGCGTACGCCGTAAACGCGGAAAAAACGCCCCGACCTGTCGCCGGTACTCGACATATTGCTCACCAAAGATACGGATCAAACGCCGTTCCTCATAGTAGGCACCGATCAGCATATAGGTCGTGTACATGAACAAGAATATAAGATTGTTTTGCGATGGCCCGCTGGTTGCCAAGAATAGAAAGCCAGCCAATAACATGGGGTGGCGGACCCACCCGTAGATGCCTTTGATCTCTAAGCGCTGGGTGCCGAATAGATCAAGTCCCTCGGTCGAGGTCTTCGGCCTAGACAACCGGCGTATGCCTTGCCACAGCTGCTTGAAGCCTAGGAACTCAAGATAGTCGCTCTGGATAAACGACACATAGGCCAGCGCGATTGAGAATAGGTGCAGGATGACAAGGGCACGCCATAGAGGCTGAGGATAATCGATGAGCCAGACGTTATCGTCGGGGTGTTGGCCCCAGTGCAGCACTGCGATCCAATAGTAGAGACCAGCAAAGCTCAGTGCGTTATAGATAGATCGCCAATAGTGATCGACAAAAAACTGCGAGATCCAACGCGCTAATGTGTCTTTGAATGGCTCTTGTGCACAAACTGAATGGAGAACACCAAACAGTGCGAATGCGCAAAAAGATGCCCAGTAGTCACTCAGAATAGCTAGAACCTGCACCGCAGGTCGGTCAGCGTAGTTGTTTGGCCTCGGCGACTACGCGATCCAAATGCGCTTTGAGTTCTGCCGCCTCGGGCGAGTTCATGCGCTTGAGTTGTTTATAGTTCTCATTGGCTTTAAGGAGTTGGCCGTGCCAGACATATAGTTCCCCCTGGTATTCTAGCGCCTGTTGGTGATCCTTCTCGATCTGCAATGCCTTGCTATAGGACTGCATTGATTGCTCCATGTATTGCTTGGCTATATTGCGCAGGCTGTATCCTAGGTTGTTTAACGCGTCTGCGAAGTCAGGTTTGGCCTTCAGCGCCCTCTCATAGAGTTTTACCGCACGTTGGTAGTCACCCTGCTTCTGCGCCTCCACGCCCTGATTGTAAAACTTCTCGTGCTTGGCTGAACTGGTAGACACGCTGGGTGTGCTCGCCGCGATCAGTAGAGGTATCACGGGAACAAGTAATAGGGGCAAATACTTGGTCATCGTTGCTTCCTCCATGTGAACTAAGCCCGGTTGGTGTTCACGCAAAGTGTAACATGCCGCGGCTGGCCGACGGGATGGGGACAGCCATGGCGACACTAGAGGCTGGACGACGATCTAGGACGACGCAGCACGGTCTTCTTTGCGACGCCCGCGACGGTCTTCCTTTCTCGAGTTCTTGCCGAGCAGTATACGGTCGATCGAGTCACCGAACAGATCGATCACAACGTAGATCACAAAAAGGATGGTGACAGTTGCCCAAAACGCGGTGACGATATCCGGTCGAAACACCAGCACACAAACCGTGGTAATGACGCCAACCTTTGATAGCCAGACCATTTCATCACCCCCAATACCAAAAAGCGGAGATTGTGCCTGGCCACGGGTAGCTGTGTGCTTAAAACACCGACGAGACCGTGGGCGACTTCCCTGGCGAAACGATGGACCTGGGTGCCCTCGGGAGATTCTAACGTGGGATTCAGGCTTTGGGCAACGCTCGGGCTCGGGGGAAATCTGCTTGAGAGCAAGGTTTTGCCATAGATATCAGCAATATAGCGACGCGGGCAGCCTCGTTTCTGCGCCGACGGCCGCTAGGTGGTGGCCGATTATATGGTTAGCCCCAAGCCCGGTCTCGGCCAGCCACGACCCACCGATAGATGTTTGTCGCAGCTAGCCTAGAGGCCCGTACATAGCGGTTGCGGTCGCTGCCGACTCAGCGAAACCCTTTCTACTTTAAGCCGCGCTTGTCAAATGTGCTGGTCCCGGTTTTTTGGCGATCCCCATGACGCGTTCTGGGAATCAGGGGGCTTTGCTTTATGGTGGCAAGGGTTAGTAATCATTGTCTCGCGAAAGCCACTTCGACAGCCGACACCGTCGCTGCCGTTTGTCACCTACCCGCTACGGGACCTGGGGGCTGAACCCTACTAAACCGCACCTGAAGCGGGTATATGCCAGGCCAGCGTTCATGAAGATTATGGCTGCAACAGGGTGATCATTACACGGGCCCTGAGGTAGCGCCCGGAGATACCAACCAGGTAGGCGCCATAGTTGACCCGAGCGTATACTAAAGCGTCAGCCACGCAGCGGCGCAACGCCGGGATTCGATATGAAGTGCTACGAGAACATCCTTGACTTAATTGGCAAGACGCCGCTTGTGAAGTTGAATCGGTTAGCCGACGCAAGTATGGCCACCGTATGCGCCAAAATGGAAAACCTTAACCCCGGTGGCTCGGTTAAGGATCGCATGGCCGTCAACATGGTTAGGCGCGCAGAAGAGGCCGGGTTACTGAAACCCGGGGCCACCCTGGTGGAGAGCACCTCCGGCAATACCGGTCTCGGTCTTGCCATAACCGCGGCTGTACGGGGCTACCGTTGCGTGTGCACCATGCCCGACAAGATGAGCAAAGAGAAGATTGACATGCTCAAGGCCTACGGCGCCGAAGTGATCATCACACGAACAGACTTGCCGCATGATCATCCCGATAGTTATGTCGAGGTGGCGAAGCGGATTGCACGAGAGCGGCCAGGTGGGTTTTATACAGATCAGTACTACAACATGAGCAACCCGGAGGCACATTATTTGACCACTGGCCCCGAAATCTGGGAGGACACCGACGGTAAGATCGATTGCCTCGTCGGGGGCATTGGTACCGGTGGCACCATATCGGGGGCTGGCAAGTATCTAAAAGAGAAGGCGGCCGAGGCCGGTCGTGAGATAAAGATCGTTTGTCCCGACCCAATGGGCAGTATCTACTACGACGAGTTCTACGAGGGCAAATCTGGAGAGCCGGGCATCTATCGCGTCGAAGGTATCGGCCATGACTTTATGGTGGGCACGCTAGACTTCTCGGTTATCGATGAAGTGATGCAGGTATCCGATCGCGATTCGTTTCTAACCGCCAGGCGCCTGGCCCGCGAAGAAGGCATATTCGTCGGTGGTTCCACCGGCACCGCCGTCTTTGGCGCCCTCAAGGTGGCGACAGAGTTGGGCCCGGGAAAGATGCTCATTGTCATACTCGCCGACTCTGGCGACCGTTACCTGAGCAAATGTTTCGACGACGATTGGATGAAAGATATGGGGTTTCTCGGGCCCGAGCAACGTCTCGGAACCGTCCGTGAAGTCATTAATTTCAAGGGTGGTAATGTGGAGTTCGCACTACCCGATGAAACCCTCGGTCATGTTGCCAGTCGGATGGCGGAACTCGGTATCTCGCAAATGCCCGTGAAGCGTAACGGCGAGAACCGTTTCATGATGATCCATGAATTGGACTTACTGCAGAACCTGGTGAGCGGTAAATGCACCCCCGATGACACGGTCGACAAGGCCGCCAAGGAACTCGAAGGCGAAGTAAGCATGGATGACCCGCTTACTAAAGTACAAGCCGTATTTGATGCCAACAATGTCGCTATTGTAGTTGAGAAAGGTAGTGTCGTCGGTGTGATTAGTAAGATAGATGTTGTCGAATTTCTCGCTGCCCGGCGCTGATTCAAATGAAGGAACACTATTATCTCGACAATGCTGCCACCAGCTGGCCTAAGCCAGAGCCGGTGTACACGACTATGGACAAATTCTTCCGTAGTTATGGCGTGAACCCTGGGCGCGGTGGCCACGAGATGGCGGTGGAAGCGGAGAGCATGGTTAGCGGGACGCGCCGCATGTTGGCCGCATTCTTCAATTTCGGCGGCGATCCGAATCGGGTCGTGTTTACACAAAATGCAACCGATTCACTAAACGTTGCGCTGTACGGCCTGCTAGACGAAGGTGACCATGTGGTGACCACGCGGCTGGAGCACAACTCTGTGTTGCGACCGCTGAACCATCTACAACGCGACCATGGTGTCGATGTCACTTTTGTCGCCCGCGATGCCCAAGGGTACCTTGATCCAGACGATATCGGTCGCGCGATAACGTCAAAGACCAAAGTAGTCGTCGTCAATCACGCGTCCAATGTACTCGGCTCTGTCCAAGACCTGGAGGCAATCGGTAAGTTTTCACGTGAAGCGGGAAGTGTGTTTGTGGTCGACACCTGTCAGAGCGCCGGCGTGTTGCCGATAGACATGGATAACCTCGGTATCGATGTGCTGACATTTACCGGGCACAAGGGGCTATTGGGACCGATGGGGATCGGCGGCATGATCGTGGCTCAAGGGGTCGAGGTGCGCCCGGCACGCGTTGGCGGAACCGGGGTCGATTCAGTGTCACCGTTTCATCCCGATGCGTATCCTTATCATCTGGAGGCGGGCACGGTGTCGGTGCCAGGCATTGCCGGTCTGAACGCGGCCCAGAAATGGTTCGCCGATCTGGGTAGAAAGTTACTGGGCAGCAGCGCCGGTAATGTTTCGCATACGCAGGCGTGCCAGGCGGCATTGGCGCACGTGCATTCGGTAGAACGTGCCCACACGGAGCGGCTGGAGTCAGCATTTCGTGATCTCGACGGCATTACTGTATACGGCCCAAATGGAGGCCGGCATCGAGTGGCGACGCTGTCGATTAATATCGACACCATGCCGGCCGACCAAGCCGGTGTGATGCTAGATGCCGATCATCATGTGTGTGTGAGAACCGGCGTCCACTGTGCACCACTAACGCATAAAGACGAAAACACGGTCGACAAGAAGGGGACCGTGCGTTTCTCACCCGGGTACTTCACCGACGACGAGGATATCGATCAGGCCATTGCTGGTGTCACCGAGCTAGTAAAAGGCTGATAGGGGTGTCTCGCTGTTTTTGGCAGCGCGCTCGCCAAGTCTTTCCCTACTACGCCGATCGTCTCCCGACCAAACCGATATTTTGTTACTGGTCATTCCCGGCGAAGTATTACATGCCAACCGGACTTCTGTTATAACCCTTTGCGATAACTAACCAGGAGCACAGTGTGAAATTCGATACCAGAGTCGTACGAGCCGGAATTACGCCCGACCCTACCACCGGGTCCATCTTGCCGCCCATTTACGAAACTGCCACTTACGTCCTCGAAGAAATCGGTAAGGACAAAGGTTTTGACTACACGCGCTCGTCCAATCCTACGCGCCAAGTGCTCGAACAGAATCTCGCCGCCATCGAGGGTGGTGAGTACGCCATATGTTTTGCTAGTGGCATGTCAGCCGTGGATAGCGCCATGAAACTCCTTAGCGCTGGCGACCATGTCATTAGTTCCGACGATGTCTATGGCGGAGTTTCGCGTCACTTCAACCGTGTCCTCGCGCGCTATGGACTGACCTTTAGTTATGTCAATTCCTCTGAGCCCGAGGCGGTGCGTAAGGCAATACGCCCGGAAACGAAAATGTTGTGGGTGGAAACACCTACGAACCCGTTGCTCAAGGTGACTGATTTGGCAGCGATGGCCGATATCGCTAAACAGCATGGCCTGTATCTGGGGGTCGACTCAACGTTTGCCACACCGGTGTTCCTGCGTCCGCTAGAGTATGGCGTGGACATCGTCATGCACAGCACGACGAAGTACCTTAGCGGTCACAATCAAATCATCGGCGGTGCCGTCATCACCAATCGCCAAGACATCTATGATGAAATGAAATTCATACAAAAGACCATCGGTGCTGTTCCCAGCCCGTTCGACTGCTGGTTGACACTTCTCGGGCTGAAAACGTTACATCTGCGTATGCAGCGTCATACCGTTAGCGCCCAGCGGGTGGCCGCATACTTGGAGGATCACCCAAAGGTTTCCAGGGTCACTTACCCGGGGCTCGCATCGCACCCGCAGCACGAAATCGCCAAGTCACAGATGTCGGGGTTTAGCGGGATGATCTCGTTTGAGTTAAAAGGTGGAATCGCCGCTGGTAAGGCAGTGATGAACAACGTCAAATTATGCGATCTGGCCGAGAGCCTTGGTGCGGTAGAAACTATGATCACTCACCCCGCCACCATGACTCACGCGGACGTCCCCGCGGAAGAGCGTGAAGCACGCGGTCTCACCGATGGGTTGGTGCGACTGTCTGTGGGTATCGAAGACGTGGAAGATATTGTTGCGGATTTGGAGCAAGCGCTCGATAAGGCGTGATCTACTAGCCCGATCCCGCAAGCTGGCGTCGATGTTTCAATCCCAGTGGATCATGAGGATCGACACCCGCCATAAACGGTTGTTGGCGATCTCGGTTGGTCAACTGATAAACCAAACCCAACCAGTTGTTAAACATGGCTTTGCCGGTATCGGTCCAGGTGTTATCCACGTGTGCGTGTAAGCGCTTCTCAGGAAGCCGAGGAATTGTCTTACCACCAGACTTGGCGCTTTCCACCTGCCGTTTGTGTTTTTCCAGAATAGCGATTGCCTCGGGTGCGAAGTAGTTCTCGGGATAAGGGGGGTAATCAGCTCGTTCATCGTTAATAAAGCGGCCGAGCTCGCGTTTGTATTCCTTTAGCAGGCTGTTGATATCGTACTCCGGGTGACCTTGAAAGTAGATCAGCCGAAATTGATCGGGGCTGACCGCAAGGTGCACATCCGCCTGTTCGCTGTACGCAAGCACCGTCAATCCGGCTGCCTCAATCTGTTCACGCGTCACCTCGTTAAGATGAGAGTGTGGCGCGTCGAAGCGTGTGTTGATGTTACTGACAAGCGGATGCGTGCGCTCGAGAAGCCGGTGCGAGTACACGCCCCAACGTTTCTGCGGTAGGCGTATGCGATCGATGTTGTGATACAATTTCAGATCGGCATGGGTAGCGAGACACGAGCAAACGATCGAGCAAACATGTTCACGACCCCAGGCCAAAACTTCCGCCATCGGCTTCCAGTACGGTTCGTCTGTAATGTCATCGTGGGCCGGATTCGTGCCGGTTATGACAAGTGCATCCAGGCCATCTTGCTGTAGCTGACGAAAATCTTCGTAATAGCGCTCGACGTGTATTTTCGCCTCACCCCGGCGCTCGATCCTCCCGATCGTGAATAGATGAACATAGAACTGGGCAATACGGTTACAGGATCCGATAAGTCGCAAAAACTGGCGTTCGGTTGCCTGCAAGGCGGCATCGGGCATCATGTTGAGTAAGCCGATATGTAGCTCGCGGATGTCCTGCTGTTTCGCCCGGTCTGCGTTCAGCACCTCTTGTCCATCTTCACGCAGCCGCTCAAACGCAGGCAGATTAGAATGTGCAACCAGTGGCATGCCTTAAACCTCTGCGACTATGCGGCTACCTGTTTCTCTAAGGTCTCACAGATGAGTCTAATGAAATCGGCCTCATCTTGGACCTTTTCCGCGTCACGGGCTTCGACCGTATAGCCATACTGGTCAGCGATGGCTTGGTATAGCGGGCGACGATGCGCAACCAACTTGGGGAAAATCCAGCGCACGAATTTGTCCGGATCGATGTCCTCGACCTCTTTTAGGTCTTCCTGGCGCAAATACTCCGCGAGCTGACTCTCAAAGAAATTCTCTTGGTAATAAAGTGGTTTGGGATTTTCGATTTGCCGCGTGATCAACTTATCTTCCATATCTTTGCCGGGGCGGACGTAAATTATCAACGTGTGTTGTGCCAGGATCTCGAGCACATCATCATCGTCCAGTTCACACACGCTGCCACCCATGTCATTGATGAAATGGGCGTAACGATAAATATCTTTGGCCTTGGCGATGAACGATGCAACGTCCCGCATCGCCTCGATCTCTGCCTGTCGATGCAGACGTTGTCGGGCTTCAAATTCTTCCAATGAGAGTCCACCCAACTGCGGGTTACCGATCTTTCCCAAAAATGTCGAGATTGGCTCGAGGTTGTGTACCGTAATGTTGCTGCCGATGTAGATCGAGTCGCTGCATAACAGGTCGCGCAGGAAATCGACCTTCATTGCCTCCTTTTTTACGTTATCGAGAATTGCTTCTTGTAGATACTTGGTTCCGATACGGTAGTCACCGGAATAATGAAACCATGCACATTTCGGCAGTTTATTGGCGAGCGTGGTCTTACCGACCCCGGACATACCGAGCAATGTGATTGCCTTGTTATCCCATTTTTTAAAATCGGCGCAAGTTATATGCATGGACGTGCTCGAAATCTATCTCGTTTAGGTAGTCGGTACTTAGTTATGGCATTATGACAATGTCAATTCGACGATTCTTTGCACGCCCCGTTTTGGTCTCGTTGTTGGCAACCGGTCGGGTCTCACCATAACCAATAGCCGCGATCTTCGCAGGATCGATGCGCATACTGGCACGCAAGTACTGTTTTACAGCATTTGCGCGTTGCTCCGAGAGTAGAAAGTTCGCTGAGTCACCGCCGTGCGAATCGGTGTGTCCTTCGATCCTTAGCTTGCTGTTAGGAAAGGTCTTAATCGCATTTTGTACCTTGGTTAGCAATCGAAAGTGATTCGCCGCAATCGAGGATTGTCCGCTTTTAAAATTCAGTCCAATAAGACGGATGATAATATCGTCGGCTTCGCGCAGCACACGCGCTTCATTTCGCGTAAACATTCCTTCGACGCGCCGAAATCGTTCGCGGATCCGCGCCTGAGCCTGTAAGCGCTCTGAAAGTGCCACACGCTCTTCTGATGCACCACCTAGGATTTGCTTCAGTTGTTTTATTTCTCCCCGCAACTCGTTCACATTCTGGTTGAGCTTCTGCGAGTTCGACTGTTGATCCTCGATATAGCCGACAATCTCCTTCGTGGGCGCTGCCCAGCCATTGTCTAGGGCGGCGGCCTTATCGGTAGCGGCGGCAATCTGCGAAATTGGAATCTCCCAATCAAGGATTAGGTCTTCGATGCTTAGTTTCTTGGTCTGGGCGTCGCGTACTGTCTTTGCCAGATAAAGCGCGTGCTTGGCCTCGTATCTCGCCTGTTGGGCGAGGCTTCGCGGCACATCCGTGTCGTAGCGATTTTCACTCAGCGCTTTGTCGGCTTGTTGCAAAAGCTTGTGTGCTTTTTGCAGGGTCTTAGGTGCATACTTTTTGACCTTGAGCTTGTCAGCCTTAGCTAGTAGCACGCGAGTTTCATCAAGGTAATTGGTCTTGATTGCCGTGAGTTCGGCGTCACGATAGTATTTCTCCGCGTCCTTCGCATTCTTCTCGGCCGCTTTTGTAGAGCCGCGCTCCAGATCGATCATGGCCTTAGAAAATTTCTCCTCTGCCCGGCGCCACGAATCTTTCGCGTGCTTACTGGCCTCTACCGTTTCGGCGTCGCCGCGGGTCTTGATTAGTGTCCCCATCTTGGATTGGGCGAGCCTGCTGGCTCGCGATGCCCGCTTAAAATAGTCAGCCGCTATCACCAAATCGTCGCGAATTGTGCCGAGAGGGCGGCCACGCTTAAACTTCTGTTCCGCACTGCGGTAATGTTTTACCGCCTTGGCATAGCTTCGCGGGGCCAAGATTTCCGCCCGTGTCGATTTGGCTGCTTCGAATGCCGCGGTGGCGTCCTGAAACAATGACTCTTTGACTTGTTGACTCGCAGCGCCATTGGCAAAGCAAACAAACAACAAAGCCACTGCTGAACAAATAGTCACCCGTTTTGCTTGCATGATATTCTCCCTGGTCTGTGCAAATGACTGCATCCCACACCCGGTGCAAGTCCCGCCCCTGCGGGGTTCAAGACCCCAATATTAAGGCATTCTGCAGTCGGAAGGGTACGGTTACGATACATCGCGGCCCGCTGGCCCGGCGATACGCTTAGCCCAGGACCTCGGTGCCAGCGGCGGTTCCGAGAATCAGTACGTCGGCCCCACGGCGGGCAAAAAGGCCATTGGTGACCACGCCCGGGAGGTTATTGAGCTGCTCTTCCATCTCCACCGGGTTATGGATTTTGAGGTTTCTTACATCCAAGATGATGTTGCCATTGTCAGTGGTGAAGTTAGGGCGCAACGCCGGTTGGCCCCCGAGTTTGACGATCTGTCTCGCTACCAGGCTTTGTGCCATCGGGATTACCTCGACCGGCAATGGAAACGCGCCCAGTACGTCAACTAGTTTCGATTCATCGGCGATGCAAACAAATTTTTCACTGGCCTGGGCAACGATCTTTTCTCGGGTCAGTGCTCCACCTCCACCCTTGATGAGGTGTAGATGTTTCGTGGCCTCGTCGGCCCCGTCTACGTAGAGCGGCAGGTCGCCGGTCTCGTTGAGAGCAAGCACCGCTATGCCATGCTTCTTTAGACGCTCGGCGCTCGCTTCCGAGCTGGCCACGGCGCCGTCGATCTTGCCCTTTATCCCCGCCAAGGCGTCGATGAAGTGATTGGCGGTCGAGCCGCTACCGACGCCCACTATCATGCCTAGCTCTATGTAATCCAACGCCGCCCGCGCCGCCGCTTGTTTCATTTCATCCTGATTCATGGTTGCACCCGTAAAGATTACGTGTGGCTCAGCATACCCCCTCTCGCAGGTCGAAAGAAGTAGGCCTTGTCAGTTGGTGGACGCGACGCGTGTCGCCGGCAAGGACTATCACCTCGGCTTACAATATCTGATAAATTAGGGTTGTGCCAAGAAACTACATCAATAAAATACTCATTGCCCGCGTCTATGACGTCGCCGACGAGACCCCGCTTGAGTTCGCGCCGACGTTGTCGCGGCGGCTTAGTAACCGGGTTTGGCTTAAGCGCGAGGATGAGCAACCCATCTTTTCGTTTAAGCTGCGGGGTGCCTATAACAAAATGATCGGGCTACCACGCGACGCCCTTAAAAAGGGCGTCGTGGCGGCTTCGGCCGGGAATCACGCACAGGGGGTGGCGCTTGCCGCTACCCGCCTAAAGGCGAAGTCCATCATCGTCATGCCACTAACTACGCCCCGCATCAAGGTAGATGCGGTGCGCGCCCTTGGGGGCAAGGTGATATTAAAGGGCGACAACTACGACGAGGCCTATAAGCACGCGCGCGAAATAAGCGAGATCCGCAAACTGACCTTCATCCATCCTTACGATGACCCGGATATCATTGCCGGCCAGGGCACGATTGGTTTTGAGATTTTGAAGCAGCATACGGGCGAGCTGAATGCCATTTTCGCGCCAGTCGGCGGCGGCGGATTGATCGCCGGCATCGCCGTTTACGTCAAGCAGCTGCGTCCAGATGTAAAGATAATCGGGGTTGAACCCGAAGATGCGGACGGCATGCATCGATCACTGTTAGCTGGCAAACGCGTCCATCTCGATCATGTCGGAATATTTGCGGATGGCGTTACCGTACGGGCCCCGGGTAAGGAGCCGTTCCGGCTTGCCAAAAAATTCGTCGATGAAGTGGTGGTGGTGAGCAATGATGAGATCTGTGCCGCGATCAAGGACATCTTTGAAGATCAGCGCTCGGTACTAGAGCCAGCTGGCGCATTGGCGTTTGCTGGTCTCAAGCGCTATGTAGAGCGAGAGCGACTTAAGAATGCGAATCTTGTCGCGATTGCGTCGGGGGCCAACGTAAACTTCGATCGTTTGCGACATGTGTCTGAGCGAGCCGAGCTTGGCGAGCGCCGCGAAGCGATCCTGGCTGTGACCATACCTGAGCGCCCTGGAAGTTTTCGAAAATTCTGTGCCGTGATTGGCAATCACAGTGTTACCGAGTTCAACTATAGGTATGCCGACCCTAAGAAGGCGCACGTTTTTGTCGGAATCGAGACCAGCGACGCCAAAGAAGTTAGGAAAATCATTAATGCGTTACGCCGGAACGGATACGAGGCACTCGATATGATCGACAATGAGATGGCTAAGCTACATGTTCGCCATCTCGTGGGTGGACGTGCGCCAAATGCTATGAATGAGATGCTCTATCGGTTTGAGTTTCCAGAGCGCCCAGGTGCGCTACGCAACTTCTTAAGCAAGATGGGCCAGACTTGGAATATTAGCTTATTTCACTACCGTAATCACGGCGCCGACTTCGGTCGTGTGCTTGTGGGTATGCAAGTTCCACCCAAGGAAAAGCAACAGTTTAAAGAGTTCCTCGATAATTTGGGTTACGAGTACGCCGAAGAGACAGATAATCCGGCGTACAAGTTATTCTTGAGCTGATCAAGACCCGCCTTTTTTATTAATGCGTTCGACCTTTTCGATGATGACGTCTTGTTTGGGCGCGTCTCGATAAGAGCCGTTGCGCCCCGTCGGGGTAGATTCTATCTTCTGCACCACATCCATTCCTTTAATTACCTTTCCGAATACGGCATAACCCCAACCGTCTCTGGCGTTCTCCTTATCCAAAAAATCATTACTTGCGGTGTTGATGAAGAACTGTGAGGTCGCCGAGTGGGGATCACTAGTACGGGCCATGGCGATAGAACCAACCACGTTCTTGAGGCCATTGGCCGCCTCGTTCTTGATCGGCTCGCGCGTCGGTTGTTTCTCGAATCCCGGCTTAAAGCCACCTCCCTGGATCATGAAACCAGGAATGACTCGATGAAAAATCGTGCCATTATAGAGCCCATCATCGGCATACTTGAGAAAGTTGTCGACAGTAGTTGGGGCCTTGGCCCGATTGAGCTCGATTTCTATCACGCCAAGGTTGGTCGTCATGCGCATGATGGGGCCGCCACTCGCGGCCGCGTGTGCGGGATACGAGAAAACCACAGCAAACGCGACAATGGACGCCAACAGTGAGAATAGTCGAAAGCGATGCATAAGTTTGTCTCCACAATGATAAGCTGACTAAAGCACCACTAGTGTTTCTCCATTTTAAGAATAGCCTTCCATTCTTTGGCCGTTACCGGCATTACCGAAAGACGATTGCCACGTCTGACTAAGCGTAGTTCTTTTAGCAAAGGGTTCTGTTTCATCTCACTAAGTGGAATTGTCTGTTTCATCTTACGAACAAAGCGCACGTCTACCATATACCAGCGCGGATTGCTAGGATTAGTCTTGGCGTCATAATAGGAACTCTTGGGATCGAAGGCGGTGAAATCCGGGTAATGTTCGCGCGCGATCTCAACAATTCCAACAACACCGGGCTCCGTACAGTTCGAATGATAGAAAAGTGCTTGGTCACCTACCTGCATCTCGCGTATGAAGTTGCGTGCCTGATAGTTACGAACACCGTCCCAGTGATCGGTTTTACGACGGGCGGCCGCAAGTTGATCGATGCCATAGGTGCTCGGCTCGGATTTCATCAACCAGTAGCGCATGAGTCTATTGTCATTACTTACAAGCAGGGGATTGTGCATAAGATATTGTATAGACAGCCCGGTCGGTTATGACGGTATCGAGCGGCATGTCCCAGGGTTTTGCCGCGAGGCTGTCAACGCGCTGAAAATCGTGAGCAATGCCGATTAGATTTGGTTTTCGCCATATTTTGCGATTGCGCAAGAACAATAGACTGCGGTCGTAGAAACCACCACCCATGCCGAGACGGTTACCGTTTTCATCAAAACCGACCAAAGGTAAAAGAACAAGATCGAGCTGTTGTGCGCGCACGAGATCTCTGGCTGGGACCACCGGTTCGGGTATGCCAAAGCGGTTTTGCGCTAGAGGTGTACCTGGTTCTGCCGGCGCAAACCACAGGTAATCGCCACTAAGGCGCGGCAGCACGGGAAGGTAACAGGTCTTGCGCATGTCCCACATGCGTTCCATGACTGCTTGCGGATCGATTTCTCCGTCATTGGCAAGGTAACAAGAGATTCGCCGACTTACACGAAACTGGTGCGAATGTGTAACATTAAACGTAAGCCGCTCGCTTGCAAGCATCTGCTCGGCGGGTGAGAGCGCAGCTCGCTGGGCGCGCAAGCGGCGGCGCAAATCAGCTTTAGTATTTTTTGCGGGCAACGATAGAACTTAAGAATAGTAGCGCAAACAAGGCGCCCTCCGCATGTGCCGTCTCGCTCTTGCGCCTTGAACCGTATGGTTCAAGTGGGGTGCCTCAGCGAGGCTTCAGGCTTTCCGCTGCAAGGCGGACATGCGCAACAGCATCGACGATTCGGCTCCCCGAAACAGAGCATTAGGTTCTAAGGACTTCATAGAACGACACGAACACCGCAGGGGGCGCGCTTCCATAATAACCCTATATGGCCCCGAACCAAAATGTTGTGGAACTGAGCTACTGCTCCTGACGTAGAACAGCGTCGATCTTACTCTGTAGAAAGCGCAATTTCTGATTGACCTCAGGTGCGAATGTTTCGCGTTTGCGCAAATCCAACAGATCGTTGGCGATATTTAGCGCGGCCATGATCGCACAGCGCTCAGTGCCAATGACTCTGCCACTGTCTTGGATCTCGCGCATCTTGCGGTCGAGAAAGCTTGCCGCCGCCGACAATGCCTCGCGCTCGTCTTCCGGGCAGGCGACCATAAATTCCTTGCCCATAATATTGACGCTTATGCCGTCTTGCACTGTCTTCACCTCAGCCGCGCTCCAGCGCTTTGAGACGTCCAATCATGTCCTCAATGCGAGTTCTCGCAAGTCGGGTTTTCTCCACGAGTTTGATGTGCTCGTCTGTCAGACCCTGGTTCTCTGACTTGAGCGAGCTGTTCTCCTGCCTGAGACGTTGACAGACATCGATCAGCTGGTCGATTCGACCCTCTAAGTCCTTGATGTCTTCGTTACGGTCCACGTCTGTTCATCGACAATCACTTTATTTTCAATCAAATATAGGGCTGACTTCGATCTGGGTCAACGGTTTCTCTACCTTTTTTGGGTGTTATAATTAATCGTTCTGCAACCACGTATTTAGCGCTGTTACCCCATATTCCCCTTATTCTCCGTCGACAAACGGTCACAACCACTTCATCGGGCGCGTCGCTTAGGTGCCGGCAGTTCGGGCATAATGTAGCGAATGGACACCAAATTCGTCGAAAAGCGGCGTCGTAACGTCATGGACCAGATGGCAAGCGGGGTGGCTATTGTCCCGACTGCACCTATCCGCAGCCGTAACCGCGATGTGAACTTCCCGTTTCGGCCCGATAGCGACTTTTACTATGTCACTAATTTCCCCGAGCCGGAGGCGGTCGCGGTGCTAGTCCCTGGGCGCGCTAATGGTGAATATATTCTATTTTGTCGCGAAAACGACGCAGAAAAAGAGATTTGGGACGGAAGGCGTGCTGGTTTGCAGGGCGCAAAAGATATCTATGGCGCCGATGATGCCTTTCCCATCGACGATATCGATGAGATCTTGCCGGGCCTGCTAGAAAACTGTGACAAGGTTTTTTACAGCATAGGTCGGTATCGGGAGTTTGACGCCCGGCTCATGGGTTGGGTGAATGAAGTGCGTGACAAATCGCGCACTGGCGTAAAGGCCCCTGGCGAATTCGTCGATCTGAATCATATCCTGCATGAAATGCGCTTATATAAGCGGCCAGAAGATATCCGCGTGATGAAGCGGGCTTGCAAGATTTCTGCGCAAGCGCATAAGCGTGCAATGCAGATGTGTCGGCCCGGTATGATGGAATACGAAATAGAAGCGGAGTTGTTGTACGTTTTTAAGCGCAACGGTAGCGCATTTCCCGCTTACCCGCCAATCGTCGGCGGTGGTGCAAATAGCTGTATCCTGCACTACACGCAAAACAACGCCGAACTCAAGGGTGGTGATCTATTGCTCATCGATGCCGGCGCTGAAATCGATTGCTATGCGGCGGATATTACACGCACATTCCCAGTCAACGGAAAGTTCAGCCGCGAGCAACGGGCTGTATATGAGGTCGTGCTATCAGCCCAGCTCGCCGCCATCGATCAGGTTAAACCCAAGAATCAATGGAATAATCCGCATGAAACAGCCGTGCGTATACTTACCGAAGGGCTTGTCGATATCGGTCTACTTAAGGGCAGTACGGATGACCTCATACGCGACGAGACCTACAAGCAATTCTATAGCCACCGTACTGGTCACTGGTTGGGCATGGACGTCCACGATGTGGGTGATTACAAGGTGGATGACGTCTGGCGATTGTTGGAGCCGGGGATGACGATGACCGTCGAGCCTGGCATCTACATCCCAGCCGAAAGCAAAGGGGTTGACCCGCGATGGTGGAACATAGGTATTCGCATCGAGGACGATGTATTGGTAACGCGCGACGGCAATGAGGTGCTCACACGTGAGGTACCGAAGTCGATCGATGACATTGAGGCGCTAATGAATCAATAACCGGCGGGCACCGATGATTTCGTTGCCCGCCGTTCTGTTATTGGCTTACCAATTCAATCCTTGTTCCGACAAGATGGTCTAAGCTTACCGACCGCGATCGGTCCCACCCGGGCGATCGAAGTTATCGGATCCGGGTGCATCGGGGTACCGGTTGCAACCAGAATACCGTCTAGCCTGACGTCGAAAACGCCAGGGTCGAGGTTCATCAAACACCCCAGCGAGTGTCTCGTTTTTGCCACCCCTAGGGACATTAGCGGGCATTTGGGCATATTTTAGAAACCCTACCCGCTGGTCGCTCCCGGCCGCACCCTAATCGTTGCGTGTACCCGAGTTCGCAGTTACGGCTACAATCACACGCGGACGTCGACGACGAGTGGCAATGGATCGGCATGCAAACTGATTATGACATCGTGATCGTAGGTGGTGGGCTGGTGGGTATGAGTCTCGCTAGCGCGCTCGGGCAAAGTGGCTTTCGTATTGCGGT
>JAOTYM010000271.1 GCA_029861845.1 Gammaproteobacteria bacterium
CGGTAACTTCGATGATCATCTGGCCCTTGCGGGCTTCAACCGGCTTGCCGTCGACCTCGATGTTGACTACGTCGTCGCTCATGGTCGCTACGCCGCCGCATCCGTGGTGCTGTCGACGATACTGCGTCCACCATGGCGGACCATGTATTCGAATTCGTGGCAATAGTGCTTGAGGAAACTCTGCACCGGCCAAGCGGCAGCGTCACCCAGGGCACAAATCGTATGCCCTTCGATCTTGTTGGCAACATCGAGCAATTTGTCGAGGTCCTCTTCTTCGCCCTTGCCGTCGATGATGCGCGTCAACATGCGATACAGCCACCCGGTGCCCTCACGACAAGGCGTGCACTGCCCGCAGGACTCGGCCATGTAGAAGCGCGCGATGCGCCGCAGCACTCTGACCATGCAGGTCGTCTCGTCCATTACCATGACCGCGCCCGTGCCAAAAGACGATCCGGCCTGTTGCAGCGAGGTGTAGTCCATCGTGCAATCCATGATGATCTCTGCTGGCAATACCTTGCAGGATGAACCGCCCGGAATTACGGCCTTGAGCTTGCGGCCCTTCCACACGCCGCCGCAAAGTTCGAGGAGGTCGCGGAACGGGATGCCCATCGGTAATTCGTGATTGCCCGGCTTCTCGACATGCCCGGATACCGAGAACAGCGCCGTGCCCCCCGAGCCCTCCGGCCCGAGCCCCGCAAACCAGGCGGCGCCGTTGCGGATGATCGCCGGCACGCTGGCAAGGCTTTGCGTGTTGTTAATCGTGGTGGGCTTGCCGTAGAGGCCGAAGCCCGCGGGGAACGGCGGCTTGAAGCGCGGCTTGCCCTGCTTGCCTTCCAGTGATTCCAGCAGCGCCGTTTCCTCGCCGCAGATATAAGCACCGGCGCCAACAAAGGTATGCAAGTCGAAGTCGATGCCAGACCCCTGGATGTTCTTGCCGAGAAGTCCGGCGTCGTAGGCTTCCCTGACGGCCGCCTCGAAGCGCGGCACGGGTTCGTCTATAAACTCGCCACGAATATAGTTATATGCCTGCGTGGCACCCATGGCATAAGCCGCAATAGCCATGCCTTCGACCAGGCTGTGCGGGTTGTAGCGCAGCACCTCCCGATCGTGACAGGTGCCCGGCTCACTTTCATCCGAATTGCAAACGAGGTATTTCTGCACGTCCGCCGTTTTTGGCATAAAACTCCACTTGAGGCCGGTCGGGAAGCCGGCGCCGCCACGGCCACGCAGCCCGGACGCCTTGATCTCTTCGATGATCTGCTCGGGCGTCAACTCCCCCGCCAGCACTCGCCGCCAGGCCGCGTAACCATCGTGCTTTTCATAGGTGGCGAGCGTCCAGGACTCGTCCGAGCCGAACGTGTTAAAGCAGACCAGATTTTCCTCGTAAGCCATCAGTCGAGCCCATCCAGCAAGTCATCGACCTGATCCACGGTCAGGTTCTCGTGGTACTTGTGATCCACCATCATCATCGGCGCACCGCAGCAGGCGGCGAGACATTCTTCTTCGCGTTTGAGATAAATGCGGCCATCCGCGGTGCTTTGACCGAGTTTGATGCCAAGCTTGTTCTCGACATGAGCAACAATGTCGTCGGCGCCACGGAGCATGCAGGACACGTTGGTACAGATTGCGACGTTATGACGGCCTACGGGTCTCGTCTGAAACATCGAGTAGAAAGTGGCAACTTCGTAGACCTGGATCGACGGCAGGTCGAGGTAGTCTGCAACGGCGTTCATCAATTCGGCGGTCAGGTAGCCGTCGTTTTCATGCTGCGCCGCGTGCAGCGCACCGATAACCGCCGAGCGCTCCCTGCCCTCCGGGAAGCGCGCTTTCCAGTGCTCGATCTCGTCCTTGACGTGGTCGGACAGCAGGCCTGCCTCGCTCATCGATCTACCTCGCCAAACACAATGTCCTGGGTACCGATAACAGCAACGACGTCTGCCAACATGTGTCCTTCGACCATTTCCGACATGGCTGCGAGGTGCGCGAAACCGGGTGCGCGGATCTTCACCCGATACGGCTTGTTGGCACCGTCCGAAACGAGATAGACGCCGAATTCGCCCTTGGGATGCTCGACCGTTGCGTACG
>JAOTYM010000145.1 GCA_029861845.1 Gammaproteobacteria bacterium
TTTCATTATTATGAATAACGGGGTTCAAAAAATCAACTATGTGCGATACATTGTCATATTATTTCACTGAGAGCGTCTAGTGCCCGTCTCCTTTCCTAAGCTTTTTGAGCCCATCACGATCCGTGATCTCATTATAAAGAATCGGATTTTCTCCCCCGCCCATGGGACCTCCTTCAGCCGAGGCGGTTTGGTGACCGATGAATTGGTCGCCTACCACCAGGCGAGGGCCCGGGGAGGCGCCGGGTTGATTGTACTTGAGGGAATGGGGTTCGATCCGACATTTGGTTTTCCGGACCTCTATCTCTACGCGGGCACAGACGCTTGTATACCAGGGTTTGCCCGACTCGCCGAGGCGTGTCACGCCCACGATTGTAAGGTGTTCGCTCAACTTTTCCATGCGGGACGTGCGGTTCGCGCCAGCCACGATGGTAGTCGCCCTGCTACCTATTCTGCATCCGATATACCTGATGAACGCTATCGTGTGGTGCCGGCCCCCATGACCTCTCAGATCGTCCGCGATGTCATCAACGCATATGGGGACGCTGCCGCCCGCTTCGAGCAGGCGGGTCTCGATGGCGTCGAGGTGCTGGCCAGCATGGGCTATTTGATTTCCCAGTTCCTTAATCCCCGGGTCAACATTCGAGACGACGAGTTCGGCGGCAGTCTTGATAACCGTTTGCGATTTCTTCGCGAAATTATTGCTGATATTCGTAGCAAGACCGGTCCCAACATGGTGGTTGGCATTCGCATTAGCGGCGACGAGATGACTGAAGGCGGACTTACCGCGGACGAAGCGATCGAAATCTGTGAAGCGATCGATGGCGACGGGGAGATTGACTACTTCAGTGTCATCGCGGGGTCATCCGCCTCCCCTGCCGGCTGGATCCACGTGTTTCCACCAATGGCCGTCGAGCATGCGTATGTCGCCCCTATTGCTGCATCGATCAAAGCCAAAGTCTCACGCCCGGTACTGGTGGCCGGCCGCGTCAATCAACCGCAGCTTGCGGAGGCCATCATTGCCAGCGGACAGGCGGACATGTGTGGCGCTGCCAGGGCCTTGATCTGCGATCCCGAGTTCGCCAACAAGGCACGCGACGGGCGAGCCGACGATATCCGTGCATGCATCGGTTGCAACCAGGCCTGTGTCGGTCATCGATTAGCCCACCATGGGATTTCCTGCATTCAGCACCCTGAGACAGGACGAGAGCTTACATATGGTGAGCTAAAACCCGCAGAACGACCGCTTGATGTCATGGTCGTTGGCGCTGGACCCGCGGGCATGAAGGCGGCGTCCGTGGCAGCCGAACGCGGCCACAAGGTGACGTTATACGAACAGTCAGCTCAGCTTGGCGGTCAAGCTCTACTGGCACAATTGCTACCCGGACGCGCGGAGTTCGGTGGAATAGTGACTAATCTCGTTCGCGAAATCGAGCTCGCGGGCGTTGAAGTCAAAAAGAATTTGAAGGTGACTGCTGATCTGGTGCGGTCTTTAGCACCCGACGTGGTGATGTTGGCGACTGGTGCAACCCCCAGAATGCCGAAACTCGAAGGTGCGGACGAAGCGCACGTGGTCGACGCATGGTCGGTGATCAGCGGCGAGGCTAACATCGGCAGTTCTGTGGTCATCGCTGACTGGCGTTGTGATTGGGTGGGATTGGGTCTTGCGGAAAAACTGGCGCGCGATGGTTGTCACGTGCGGTTACTGTCCGGTGGGATTGTGGCCGGGGAAGCCATTCAGGGGATTGTTCGCGATCAGTGGATCGGGGAACTGCACAAACTTGGCGTTGAAATGATTCCCTATGCTCGTCTGTTCGGCGCCGACCGGGACACCGCTTATTTTCAGCACATGACCAGTGGTGAAGCGGTCATTTGTGAAAACGTCGATACTTTGGTCGTTTGTTATGCACTTCGTGCCGAGACCGACCTTGGTCCTAAATTGAACGGGTTCGATGGCAAAATTCAGATGATCGGTGATTGCCTAAGTCCTCGTACCGCGGAAGAAGCTGTGTTGGAGGGTCTTAAGGCAGGATCGGAATTGTAAAACTTTTTATAGGATAAATAAGTACAGTAAGGGAGATTGAATGATGGTGACTGTAGAACCCCTAGCCAGAACGTCCATTGAGACACTTGGCGACGAGATCAGACAGCTTCGTAAGGCGCGCAAGCTTACACTGCAACAACTTGCGGAACAGACCGGGAAATCCGTTGGCTTTTTGAGTCAGGTTGAACGCAACATTACTAAGCCGTCAGTGGCTGCGTTACAGGACATTGGCGAGGCGCTAGGTGTTCACATCGGTTGGTTTTTTCAAGGGGATATCGAGGCGGACGATAAAGAACGTCAGTTCATAGTTCGCTGCGAGCACCGTCGACGTTTGTCTTACTCAGGGCTGTCGTCCACCGACTACCTCGGACTGCATGACAGTCTGTTGTCCTCTAATCTGAACGGAGAGTTAGTGTTGGGTCTGTCACGCTACCAGCCCGGTGCCTCAACGGGTGATGATGCCTATTCGCATCGTGGTGAAGAGGCGGGCCTTGTGCTCTCGGGAGTGCTTGAATTAAACATTGGTGAGAATGCGTTCACCCTGAATGCGGGCGATAGTTTTTCTTTCCCCAGTCACCTACCCCATCGTTATGCCAATCCATCCGCCGAAGACGAGACCGTCGTGGTCTGGGCGAATACCCCGATTACGCTGAGACCGTAGTTAAAGCAATGACAGTCCGGCGGCAAGCAGTCATGCCCGCGCACGCGGGTATCCAGAGACCAAAACGATGACGGGATCGCGACAGAACCGCTCAATCCACTTGTCCCCGGTCGGGCGGCTGATCCCAAAGCGCCGGCACAATTCACTCTTGCTAAATTCGCGGCTTAACCAGGCTTCGATAAAGGCTTGTCTTTGTTGCATGGCACAGGTCTCTTTCCAAGGCATCGGCAAGTCCTCCTTGCCGATACGTTACTACCTGTAATCCATGTCCCCGCTTTCGCGAGGACAGGCTCTGATCGGGGGCGGGAGTGACGATGAGTTTTTCAACAGTTTCGTCCCGTAAAAAACGCTCACGATTAGGAAATCCTGTGACCGAACAATGAAAATCGCTCGCATCACTGTCTACCAAATTACGCTGCCGCTGGAACACCCTTATCGATTGTCTGGTGGCCGGCTGTTGTTCGAAAAACTCGACAGCACCATCGTCAAGATACAAACCAATGAAGATGCTGTGGGTTGGGGCGAGGCCTGCCCTTGGGGATCGACCTACCTCCCAGCCTTTGGCAAGGGGGTGCGCGCCGGCATCGAAGAAATTGCACCGCAGCTCATCGGACAGGATCCATGCAAGTTGGATGTGATTAATCGAGTCATGGACCGCGCCCTACCCGCCCACCCCTACGTGAAGTCGGCCCTCGATATCGCTTGTTGGGACATTCTTGGAAAGACCACGGGATTTGCCCTGTGCGATTTATTGGGCGGCCGCCGAGACGAACCCGTGGGCCTCCATAGTTCTATCCCCACTGGTACACCGGATGAGATGGTCAAATCGGTTGACGCCGCCCGTGCCAAAGGTTATCGCGTTCACTCTTGCAAAGTGGGTGGATCAGATGTCTACGCTGACATCAAACGTATCAAAATATTGACAGACAAATTCGGTCAGTGTGATGAGCTCACGTTTGATGCGAATCGTGCATGGCTGTCTGACGAAGCCATCCAAGTGATGAATGCTACCGCGAGCTTTAGCGCGTATTTCGAGCAGCCCTGTGAGACATTCGATGAGTGTCTCACGGTCAGGCGACTTACACGCCAACCAATGATCCTCGACGAATGCATCCACATATTCCAAGATGTAGTACGTGCGCACCAAGAGCATGCCTGCCAAGTTATTTCAATCAAGCTGAACCGCCTTGGTGGTTTGACCAAGGCACGTCGCATCCGGGACTTCTGTGTAACCATGGGTCTGCGTACCATTATCGAAGATACCGGTGGGAGTGTTCTCGCAGACACCGCAGCCGTTCATCTCGCGCAATCGACGCCGATCACCCACCATCGTGCGACATGGTTGTGTCACGATATGATTACAGTAGACATAGCGCCGGGCCAGGGTGCACGAAACACCGCCGGCGTTACCGCGGCACCTTTTGAACCTGGAATCGGTGTCGAGCCCGATGTCCAAGTTCTCGGCGAGCCAGTGGCGATCTTTGGCGGATGAGTAAATCTTGCATGTCGACCGAACGATTTCAGGCGCACTATCGCATGGCCCGTGTCGAAGTTATGTGGCTGAGTGCGACTCGAAACTGCCGATCGAGACCGAGGTGATGGATTGTTTAGAGACAATAAAAGTCAGCGGCCATACAGTGAAATCGTGTAGTGTAGCTAGAGTAAGTGACGGTGATTATGATATGTACCGGCATCACCTTTCCCACCTTGCAGAGAAGATTGTGCCGGGCGGATGCTTGATCGCGCACAACGTCACGCTACGAGTGATCGTTGGATCGACTCTCGAGCATACAACTGGCGTCACATGATTCGCGTATTTATGACTTTGTAGCACTAGCGGTTTCCGGAAGCATCAGCAGTGAACCAACGAAGAAACCAACTGCGCCTAGCAAGGTGAAGGCGACAGAGACAGTTACTGCCTCGGCGTTTGGCAGTCCGGGCAGGACAAAGGCGAACACGGCCGAGATCATGAATGCTACACAGCCGAGAAGATTTATGAATGTGACCCACCAGGAAATGTTACCTGGCTCCCATGCCCAGTGCGCGTGACATGTCTCGATGAAGGCCAGATAGCCTGAAGCCAGGAACAGGATTGACCCAACAAAGTCCGGAGCCCAGATTTCAAGGTCTTGCTGAAGCCAGTCCAGAGAAGGGAGCATCGCGTCAAGAGTGTTAATGTTGAACAAGATAGTGCCAGCGAACTGCAACGCGCTGCTCAACCAGCCGATGTCGTGAGGCCGCCAGCCTAACAGCGTTGGACGCTGCCGCGGCCTTGCGTTATCGCGAAGAAATTCGCCCGCATTCGCCGCTTGGAACAGTTGTAAATACGCAGCGATCGTAAACGGGATGGAACCTGCGAAGAAGATCGCATTAATCTGCGTTGAATCAAGTGACCACGCGGTGGCCAGGTGCGGCCACAGACTCAGCACGCTTGCCAGCGCGAAGAGTAGCGAGCCAATCGCGAAAATGATGCCAATCCACCAGTTCAGCTTTCGCGGCATCCATAAGCATCGGAGTAACGTCTCCGTAATCGCCAAGGACTTGGCAGCCTCGGGCAACACCAGCGCCTTGCGGTGATGGCGCGAACGCCAGACAGTGTGGGAGCGGTCTGGCTTCTGGTAGGTGCGCCGCGTGGTAAACGGCCAAGGCCCAATCGCCTCGGTGCAGTCGAGCCCCGTTACTTTTTCGTTGTTGTTCACCGTTTCAACGTCTGCTGAGAACGAAAGAACTAATGGCCGAGTGACAGCGGCCAGATTCTAGTGATGAAAACCGCTCGCCTCTTCACTGGTCATCGGCGTGTGGACAGGGTGCTGCTTGAAGTATTCGATCGCTCGTTTCATATCGTCGACCAATAGCGAGCCGAGGTCGCGGCTGACACCGTGACGAACCAAAATCCGCTGAATCGAGAGATCCTTGACATTGGCGGGCAAGGCATAGGCGGGCACTTGCCAGCCGCGACCTCGCAGCCGGTCCGCCAGGTCGTAAAGGCTGAATCCCGGGTCGACGCCGTCTTTCATCTTCCAGCACAGCGCCGGAATGCCACCGTTCATGTCGCCGTCGTAAATGATCTCGAACGGCCCCAGCTTCTCGACTTCACCGGAGATGTACTTCGCGGTGTCGTAGCAGGCCGTGTGAATCTTGCGGTAGCCTTCCTTGCCCAGCCGGAGAAAGTTGTAATACTGGCAGACAATTTGACCGCCCGGTCGTGAGAAATTCAGCGCGATGTCGCGCATGTTGCCGCCCAGATAGTTCACCCAGAACACGAGTTGCTCGGGCAAATCCTGTTCCTCGCGCCAGATCACCCAGCCGACACCCAGCGGCGACAAGCCGAACTTGTGGCCCGACGTGTTAATCGACTTGACGCGCGGAATGCGGAAGTCCCAAACCACATCGGGCGCGCAGAACGGCGCGAGAAAACCTCCGCTGGCGCCATCGACGTGCATTCGAATGTCCAGCCCTTTGTCCTTTTCTAGTTGGTCCAAGGCATCCGCTACCGCCTTGACCGGCTCGTATTGGCATGTGAAGGTCACGCCCAATGTCGGCACCACACCGATGGTGTTCTCGTCGCAGCGCTTGAGTACTTCTTCGGGCGTCATCAGCAGCCGACCGTGCTCCATCGGGATCTCGCGCAACTCAATGTCCCAATAGCGGGCAAACTTGTGCCAGCAAATCTGCACCGGACCGGTGATCATGTTCGGCTTATCGATCGGTTTGCCCGCAGCTTTGCGCTTCGCCTCCCAGCTTCGCTTCATCGCCATTCCGCCGAGCATGGCAGCTTCACTGGAGCCCGTTGTCGAGCAACCGATCGTGTTGGCGGCCCCGGGCGAATTCCATAAGTCCGCGAGCATGTGTACGCAGCGGGCCTCGATTTCAGCGGTCTGCGGATATTCGTCCTTGTCGATCATGTTTTTGTCCATGCACTCATCCATGAGCTGATGGACCTCGGGCTCAGCCCAAGTCTGGCAGAACGTCGCCAAGTTTTGACGGGAGTTGCCGTCCAACATCAGTTCGTCGTGGACGACCGAGTAGGCATGGCGCGGATCATGCTCCGTGTCTGGAAACTTGTATTTCGGCATGGCGACCGAAAGATCTGCGGACGCGTATAGTTCGTCCTCGAGGTTGTCACGTACGGATTCTTTGTCGTGTAGCGGCATCAGTCTCTCCTTGCTTTTTCAGAAAACTGTTAGAGTTTGGACCAACAAAAGGTGAGTGGCTACTGCGTTCGCGCAGCTGCGTGGTTTTGCCTGACTCGTCTTTCTCCAGCAATGGTTCGATGTTTTTGACTTTGAAACGAATTGCGTCGCCCAGACAGTAGGTGGGCGCGCAAACCAAGGCGATGGCGAAGACCGAATACTTTACCACGGCACCGTTGCGGATGGGCAAGACAATCAGAAAGCCGCTGCCAAATTGGAAGCGAGTGGCGTGGTCGTGGCTACGATGAGTTGTCTTACTTGAGGTATCTTCCTTCGAATACGCGTTGGTTAATTCATTCAGTACCGCATGGCCCGCATTCTCCCGAGACCATCGTTGCTTTATTAGCGCTTTAGAGCCTGTGGAGCCGGTAATCATATAGAACGGGTCGCAACGGATCTCGCCTGCCGAATTTCACGGTAAAGGACAATAAGTCCACCGCCAACGATAAGTGCACTACCGATAAACGTGACCTTGTCGGGCCAATCTCCCCATAGCTGATAGCCCCAGAACATGGCGAATGGCAGTGCCACATACTCAAAGGGTGCGACCACCGCCACTTCAGTTATCCGGTACGCCTGTGATAGCAGATACCCCCCCAATGCAACGAGTAGGCCGCACAGTGCAATCAATATGAGATCCGATTGTGATGGCCAGGTCCACGCTCGCAACAAGAATTCGAATGTAGCGTTAGTGCCACCACTGAAACGGCCATCGCCGATCGAGACACCTATCATCGCACAAACCACAAGGAAAGTTACCTGAATGTAAAAAGAGAGCGTGGCGGCACTGTCCGTAATGCCAAGGCGACGGGTGAGCATTTGCATGCATGCGTATGCAAAAGCGGCGAGCAGTGGAAGCACCCCGAC
>JAOTYM010000056.1 GCA_029861845.1 Gammaproteobacteria bacterium
GCCTGCCAGTCCATGGGCAATCATTGCCTCGATGATTCTGCCGGTGATGGTTCGGCTATCTGCGGTCTGATCTGCCATCGGTTTCTAACCCCCAAAAAAGTAAAAGTTACTCAACAAGCATCCTGTATCGCCATATGGCACATCGCTGTTCAAGCCGGGCGGCCAGGTTCACGGCATCGCCGTGCACCGTATAGTCAATGCGATCGCCAGCGCCTCGATGTCGCCAGGTATTGTCCTTAAGCGCGCCTGCCGATCGCCGCCGCGGCGATGGGAGAGCCGCTGGGTCATGTACTATGATTGTTCGAAGGAGTTGAACTTTTCCACGTACTGCAGCACTGTCCACACCAAAGCCGAATGGCTCCATGTAAGCGGAGAAACAGAGAGAGGACAACCGTTTTCAGGGTGCACCTGCTCTGCAAGCACACCGGAACGAAGCGCATTCGTCGCACACCACTCAAGGTAGGGGATTGCTTGGTGAAGCTCACGGAGGTTCTCGGCTCGAGCGATATAGTACTCTCCCAGCCATAACGTGGAAATGAACCATGGGTTTCCAGCAATATTTTCTTGACCACCACTTTCTCGTTGGTAGCGATCGTTCTGGTATCGCGCACACCCGCCCACGGGAGTCTTCAGCCACAATTGCTCGCGAACAGCCTCAACCGTTTCAACGATCCTCGGATCTCTAGGGGGCAGTGCTCCCAACGTCGTCAGTCCCAACAGACTGACATCGATCACCTCGTCCAGTTCATAGCCTTCCTCCGTCCTGTAGCCCGAACGCGCATAGCGTTTGAGACCTGTGTGATACAGGTGCCGAGCAAGCCCTTCCTTCATTTGATCGGCTGCTGTGTCATAGGTCTCGGCTGGGACTGTATCTTGAAAGAGCCTCGCAAAATGGGCCGCCGCTCTGAGGCCGGCGATCACTGCTGCGACAGTAAAGGCGTGCACTCCGAAACGCTCTTCCCAGAGATCGTAGGAGGGAATCGGCAACAGTGTCTCGGCATCGCGGTGGGTGAGCAGAAAATCGGCCGACCTTCGGATCAGCGTCTTGTACAGTGGCCGGATGAATTCTATTTCCTTTGAAAACTGGTAATGGATCCACAGGGCCCAGAGAACCAAGGCGGTGGAGTCTTCCTGTATGGGGAGCACCGCCTTTCCGTCTTGGAGCCAGGCGTGCCAATTGCTGGCCAGCGATCCATCCGGATTGTAATGTTGGAAAAGGTATCCGTCGTCTGACAAAACCTGAGAGCAAAAATCGAAGAAGCTCCGACATGGAGTCGTGTAACCGGCTTTAGCCACTGCGGCCGCGACGAAGGCCCCATCGCGGCCCCACATGTAAGAGTAGGTGTCCTTCCCAAAATAGATGATATCCGAGTCATTTGCGGCGATGATGGCGCCCCGGTTATCGATCTGTGTCCTCAAAACAAGGAGACTGCGGTTGAAGATGTTGGTAACTGTCTCGGGCAGGTCGCCAAAGGATCGAGGCTCTTTCTGGACCCACGCTTCCCAGTAATCCGACGTTCGTCGAAGCAGTTCTGCCGGCGTCTTCTCCAAAGTCTCCTGGTTGAGCTGCGTCACCTCCTCGTAGCACTTGCCCGCGGCCATCCAATAAAAGCCCGTGGCGCTCCCCCCGGGCGCCAGTTGCAGCCGGATACCGACTGTGGAGTCGGCAGACCCCCATGCAATCGGAGCGCCGCTTAGCTCGCCGCGCTTCGCGTCGTTCCCGGTTTCCCGCCTTGCCGATGCCTCCTTGGCCCCGCAAGCGAACCAGTTCCAATCATGATCCCGCTTACTGTCCGCACAACAATTGATGAGAAAATACCGTTTAGCCTTGTAGTGAATGATAGCGCAGCTGCGGGGATCGAAGTAGACAGTGTCTCCGATGTCATTGCCATAGAGGTGAAAATCCTGACTGAAGAAGAGCCTCACCTGCCGCTGCTCGTCCTCGAGGTTGGTCACCTGGATCTTTTTGATATAGACATCCAAGTCGAAGTCAACCGCGTCAGAGCAGCGAAGCTCCAGCCCTAAGGTCTCGTTCTTTAAGACGACATCCGTGACGAGGCTGTCATGACGATAGCGCAGATCCCTTGCCCATTGCGGGCCCATCCAGGAGAAGCGGCCATCGACCCATACGCCAAACTGGAAATGTCCCTTGGAATGGTTTTCCTGGCCTATCCACGGGAAATACACGTCTCGAATCCGATAGTCCGAGTCGAAATTCAAGAGCAAATTACCGTTGCTTACCGGAAGATCCTTGGGCATGGGTTCTTATGCGGCTAGGTCATCGAGAATAGCTGCTTCAGAAGGAAATTCTATCAAAATCCGGTCGCAGCTTTGTATCCATAGTCGCCGACTATCTGTTGATATAGCTCTAAGTAGCCATTGGCCATACGTGCGATGGAAAAGCGGTCCTTGACATGCCTGCGGCATTCACCGGGATCGATACGATCGATAAAGTCGACTTCGGCAATCATGTCAGTTAGAGACTCCACCACGAACCCTGTCTTCCCGTGCACCACGATTTCCGCAACGGCTCCCTCGTTGAATGCCAGGATTGGCGTGCCGCACGCCATTGACTCGATCAAGACCAATCCGAATGGCTCGCCCCATTGTATGGGAAACAAAGTAGCCCGCGCATGCCGATACCACTGCTTCTTTTGCGCATTATCCAGTTCTCCGATATAGATAATCTGCTTGTCACAGTCCAGCAGCGGCTTTATGACCTTGTCGTAATAGCCCTCCCCCACTGGATGCTTGCCAACATCAACGGTGAGATCGATGGACTTCCGCAAGTCTTCGAAGAAGGCCTTGTCGGCGGGTTTATTCTGAACGCAGCCGGCAATGATCAGCTTAGAGCCGGTTTTTCTGGCGATTTCTATGGCTTTATCCTGTCCCTTGACCCGAGCTATCCTGCCGATCGTGAATAGGTAGCTTCCTTTGTCCGGCTTCTCTTTGCGCGGGAAGTCGTTCACTTCAATTCCGTGGTAAATAGTCCTGCATACGTCCACCAACCCGGAGTACTGCCGTTTTTGATAGTCACTTATCGCAACATAGTACAAGGAGGGCTCTGGAAGACGACTGCCCCACCGCTCTTGGACTTCACTTATTATGCTGTCTTCGGCGGGCACATGAAGGGTCATCACAATGGGCAGGGATGGATTAAATGCGCCATCATAAATGTAATCCAACCATTCGTGCATGTGGATGATGTCAATATCGCCCCGTTGTGTCCTTTTCAGGGCCCGCGAAAGGTGCATCTTGACAATATCCTGTCGCATCGGAGTGTCTTGGCAGCAATAGTCGCCGAGGCTTCGACCAACGGTAACATATTGCTCTCCGCTCATCCTGGAATCGCCAGAGCAGGCGACGATCGACCGGTGACCTAAGGACTGAATCCCTTGGTGGACATGATGAATGATCGTTTCTATCGGCGCGTAACCAAGGCCTGACTTGATCGGCTTGTTGACTGTTGCCACCTGCAGCACAGTCAGCCTTCTGGGCTTCGCCTCGATTCTCACGGGATTAGAAGACGGCTCTTTGGGGGGACAGGATGTCCCACCCCTCTCCGTCCGAACGACTGGCGTACACCCGATCGGTTTGCCAAGCCTTTATCGTTCGGGCACAAGTCGGTGCCACCGTCGGTTCGCTTAGAGATCAGGCGAATGGCGGGAGCGCCAGATGCTCTTACCAGAAAATGTTTGGCGCATTCCGGGCACGCGTACATTTCCGGCGCTTCCTGACCTAGCTGTCCCGGCACGCCAACGTGAAACACACAGCCACAGAAACCGCAGGTTTGCTGAAAGGTACCGCGCACGTAATGAGGCGTGCTCTCCGAGTAGGTCATTTCGACACCGGCATTGAATTGCTGATCGGGTCGCGATGACCCTCTTCGGCGAGGGCACGAAGTAAGTCGGCCGAAAGGCCGCAGTTATCAAGTGACATAGTCACCTAAGTTGGCCGCCTTGGGCCGGTCTAGGCGGGATAAGGTTTGGGGCTCACCGGCGCGCGTTAGCCACGACAGCGTCAGGCGCACACCGGAGCGCGCTGAACTCAGTATCAGTATATCAGAAGAATCAGATAGGAGTCGTTCCCGAATAAAGAAGCCCCCGCCCAACGGCGGGGTCTTCGTTCAAAAGCAGTGTGCGACGTCAGGCCGGTTGAACTCGCGCCGCCGACGGCCCCTTCGAGCCTCGCTCGACATCGAGTGTGACCCGTTGGCCCTCGGTGAGGGACTTGTAGCCGCCCCCCTGAATGGCCGAGTGATGCACGAAGACATCGTTACTACCGTCCTGTGGGGTAATGAAGCCATAGCCCTTATTGCTGTTAAACCACTTTACTGTTCCTGTAATCACGGAAATACCTCTGTTTGGTTGATTTATGATGGTTTGCAGTTGATTCCTGGAAGCAATATCGCGGGAGTAACTGCCGAAAAACAAGAAGGAACTTCCGAACTGAGTACAAGACAAGAAGTGTGCTGCAACTCGATAGTATACACGGCCTTTACCAAAAAAGCTGCAACAATGTTCGTCCCAGGCTGGCCATTCTGTTTACCTGGTGGCAACCCACTTTTTCCCGGTGCGATAGCTCCTATACGTCTTCTCCTGCTATGACGAACATGTTTGGCTCGAGAAGGTCTGGCTATTAGGACAATGGCGCGGCCAGATCGTGACGGTTATCCGGAAAAAAGGAACGCGTCGAAGGCACGTTAGAAAATCCTTTTGCCTATTGACAAGAGGAGGCCTCATAAGTGTTAGGTGGCATTCTTGTCGCGAACTACTCGTAGATCACGGACCATTCGAACCGCGCTTTCTACATGACAATAGTAATCAGCTATGCAGCGGTCTTCTCGGTAGCCTAACCTGCGATAAAACCACCGCGCTCCAACGTTTGCCGCTCGGACTTCCAAGGCAATGACAAACGTCCCCGCCGTAATAGCTGTTTCCTCTAACCACTCTACTAAACGGCGCCCGATTCCAAGCCGCTCGTACGTTGACTCGACCGCTAACAGATTTAGGTGTGCGGTTTCGTCTGAAAATTGCATGATCGCGAAACCGACGAGCTCTCCTCCGACCCGCGCCGTTAAAACTAGACTGTCATGGTGCCGGATGTGCTTTGCTACTCGCTCAGGTGTCCATGACCACGGCAATCGCAGTTCGATCAGACGTTTCGACATGCGGGCGATAGTCGTGGCATCGCTCGACTGCGCGAGTCTGAGGGTGACGCCTGAAATTGTTTTGGGGCTTTCCATGCCGTCTAACGTCCAAGTTGAGCGCTCATTGTAACGTGGAGTTGATGCACTTCACCCGCCCCTGCGCTCGAGCTGTCGCTTCCTATACCTTGTCCGGTAGCACTAGACATTTAGTTATGCTTCTTTTCTTTTTTCAATTTTCGTTTTTCCTTTGGACTACGCTGGGCCTTTTTCTGTTGTTCCCTTTTGCCTTTATCCCTCTTTCCCTTATCACCCATATCTGTTTCTCCTCGCTTAGAAATGACTTGCGCCAACTTGTGCGCCTAACAATTGCGGTGAGTGGCGCACAATTTACCGTGCGTCCTTCCCGTAGAGATTTTACTTTGATTTACCTTAGACCCCAATCCCTCTGGCCGAAAATACCGATATTTGAATTCCAGCCTATAAGACAATGTTCTAGCTACATTATAAAAATAGACGTTGTTAGCGTTCAAAAAGGAAAAGCCCTCAGTGGTCTAAATATAGGCATGGGCCTCCCCACGGAGAAAGTGGAGGAGCAAAAGAGAGAGCTGGCAAGACAATATGAAAGTATTCGTAAGCAATGTGAGCTTATAGAGCAAAAAACCGCTAAACTCTTTCGGGAGCGCCGGACAAACAAGGTGAAAGGCGGGCTGTGAGCGGCGAATTGCATCATTTGACGACTCTGACTGCGAAGGAGCTTCGCGCTGTGACATCGATCACGCTGGCTCATTACGAACAGAGCGCCAACTCGTTCTGGCAAGGCACGCGCGATCACGACGTAAGCCAAAACGTCGAGGCCCTGCTTCGCCATCTTGGCGGGGAAAAGCCCTATACCATCCTCGATCTCGGATGTGGTCCTGGTCGCGACTTAGTCAGATTGCGGAAACTTGGGCATGAAGCAGTTGGGTTAGACGGTGCGAAACAATTCGTTCAAATGGCCCGCGATCACTCAGGGTGCGAGATTTTACACCAAGATTTCCTGGCGCTGGATCTTTCGAGTAATCGGTTCGATGGTGTCTTCGCCAATGCTGCACTCTTTCATGTCCCAACCCAGGAGCTACCGCGAGTGCTGGAGGAGCTTTGGAGTTGCCTCAAGACGAATGGTGTGCTCTTCAGTTCGAATCCACATGGACCCAACCGGGAGGGCTGGTCAGGCGATCGGTACTGTTGTTATTTGAAACACGCCGAATGGCGACGGTTTATGGTCGCGGCCGGCTTCATTGAGCTGGAGCATTACTACCGGCCCGCTGGAAAACCCCGGCATTTACAGCCGTGGCTTGCTTCGGTTTGGCGCAAGGGACAGCCTTGATCTACCTCACCCCCAAACAAGACGACTTCAACAAAATCCCTGAACTCCAAGCCTGCATTGCCGAAGCCTTGTACGATGTAGATTCGATTGTGGCGGATCCAGGGGCGAGAACTCGCAGCCTTACACAGCCAGATCTTGTCTGATCTGGAACAGGCGTGGGAACTGTTAGTCAGATGGTGGGATCCAATCGTAATTGCTCGATCTCCGCTTCTGCCTTGTCGAGTGCATCTAAAAGCTCGACAACATCGGTTCGGATGGCACCACACTGTGAGCACTTACCAGGTTGATTATATTGCCCAAGTGTCATGTGGTTCCTGATGCGTTGCTTGATATCGTCGCGTTCGTTCTTGCGCATTTATCGATCTCCATTTAGTCTCCCATTTTTCAGGTCACCCAGATATTCAATCCCTTCTCTATTCGTTCAACGCTAAACTATTCGGAGACCCATATGCAAACACGATCTCTTGCAGCCGGCGCGCCGCCCGTTTCTGCCATCGGCTTCGGCGCGATGCCGCTCTCGATTCAAGGCCGACCTGACGAGGCGGCCGGCATTCGCGTGCTCCATGCCTCGCTCGACGCCGGGGTGACGCTTATCGACACCGCAGATGTGTACTGCCTCGACAACAGCGACATCGGGCACAACGAGCGGCTCATCGCCAAAGCATTGACGACATGGTCAGGTCTGCGCGATGCGGTATTAGTTGCCACGAAAGGCGGGCTGACGCGCCCACAGGGACGCTGGAAGAGCGATGCCCGGCCGGATCGACTGAAGCAGGCCTGTGAACAATCTCTTAAAGCGCTTGGCGTGGACTGCATCGACGTGTACCAACTTCACGCTCCGGATTCGCAAGTCCGGTTTCTTGACAGCGTCGGCGCGCTGGCTGATCTCCAGCAAGAAGGGAAAATTCGGGGGGTGGGGCTTTCCAACGTGTCCGTCAACGAGATCAAGAAGGCGGAATCCATTGTGCCGATCGTCACGGTGCAAAACCACTTCAATCCGTTCCGTCGGGAAGCGATGGCGGACGGTGTAGTTGATTATTGCACACAACGGAGAATCGGGTTTCTTGCTTACAGTCCCCTCGGCGGTAGCCAACTTAATAGGACGCTCCCTGACCATCCGGCGCTCAAACCCATTGCCGAGCGCCATGGCGCGTCTGTTCACGCCGTCGTGCTAGCATGGGTACTCGCGCAAGGAGCCAACATTATCCCGATTCCTGGGGCCCGCACCGTTGCGCACGCGGTGGACTCAGCCCACGCTGTGGACCTGGCGCTTGCGGCAGACGAGCTTAAGGCCATAGACGAAGCCGAGTTTTCAAGCAGACGTTGAGGAAAAACAAAGAGCAAGGCCAAGTCTTTGCTTGATCTTTTCTGGGAAAAATAAGCTGGCACATTTGGCGCGGTGCCGCGAAGATCAACTCGTCTCTACTATGATGCGGGGAGTCATGCCGGCGAATATATCACAGCGGCAGGCACCTGCCGGGCAGTGTTGCTAACTAGTTGTCACAAAAAGAGAATGGGCTTTATTAGCAGGCTCTGTTATGAACCTGTGGGTAACATTGTTGATAAGTGCTCGGTGCCCGCGTGAAACGGGCGCTTTTTGGCTGGCTGCTGAATTTTGCTGAAAAAATAACCTATCTGACGATATCTTTTAAATTCAATGTCTTAAAGTTTAGTCAACCCGACAACAACGGTCGCCGGCAGCAACCAAAATGTCGCTTACTGCATTGTCGCGCGCTTGTGTATATGTGACTGACGAGATTGATGCGTAGACCGACGAGCGGCTCGTCGATGGCGACTAGGCGCTACGCCGATTGAGATGCTTCAGATTTCGCAGGTAGTGGCACAACAGTTCAACAAACAAGAATGAGGGCATATAGATGAACCTACTAAACCCATCCGATTCGGTAGTTGCGCCTGTCCATCTCATTTCTCCAATGAGGTTTAATTGCATTTGTTTTTGAATTTCCCTTTATACGCTTCCTGAAGCCCGCAAAATTGGGCTGAGTGTGCCAGACTGTTAGCGCTCAACCTCGCCCACTACAGAGTTAAGTATGGCGAGCTACCGATAGAGGAACACCAGGCGCTGTTAGAGGCTGACGATATCGACGAGGAGATGGCTAAGCTTCTGGCAAGCGGCGTACTAGAGATGGCCGTGGTTCTCGCCTTGGTGACAGGGAGGTCGGAGGAGTATGAGGAAATGAAGGCGGCCAACACCCGAATCCATTAGCCAGGATTCAGGATAAGCTCCCTTCTAGGATGATGCAGATCTCGCAGTACACCCATTTCCCATAACTTACGGATGAAAAAATCCCCGCACCAGGCGGGGTGGATGTATAAAACAGATCTGGTTGCTAGGTTCTCCTTAATGATTTGTTTCTACGTCTCCTCCATCCTAGAACAATCTCGACCATGGCTTTTGATCTTTGCTCGGCGCTTCAGTGAAGTGGCCTGACTTCATTCTGCGGGGGTGCGGCGATGGAAGTAACGAGTCAGCCCAAGAAAAACGCAAATCAGTCCCGCCGCCAGAAAGACGGTTGGGAGGAACCACAAAAGCATGAAAGAGCCGATTGCTGCTTTGGTCGGGTCGTCGGGATCATAAATAATTGCAACCTGCTCGCCTCGGCTTGGTCCGAACCCCCATCCGACATGGGCGCTAGAAGTAAACGTAATTGGCGTCCCGTCAGGGTCATAGAATTTGACCACCGGTTGATTGCCGCCACTGCTCCAACTGCCAGCAGAAGCCGCTTTAAAGTCAACCACAACTCCCTCCGTTTCGACACCGCCAAGCACCAGCGACAGGCTTGGAAAGAGGAACGCGAGCCCAATGATGAGAGCGATGGCCCCATGACTGGTAAGTGATAGCGGTCGGAGGAAACGCAGCATAATTTTTCAGAAAAACGGCGAACAACACTGTGACGCAGCACTGTTATCCGGGGCATGTTAGAGCGTAAACGTCGTGACTTCACGCCGTGCAGCGAAAACTAGCTTACGCCTCCTATGTGGGACCAGCAAGGCCGCTACGCTATCTATTCAACCGCCTCCGCTCCTACGGCGGCGTCGGGTTAAATATCGCAACAAGTCAGGCTAGCTACTTACGCAGAGTTGCCATACACCCAAAGTAATCTTCGGCAGTTCTCTTCTTCGTCAATTCCTTGCAAAACTCCTGGGCAGCCTTGAAATGGACTTCCTGTGGTGTTGGCCATAGGTAGGTCGATGCCATGACGAGTTGTGCGATGGCTATACCGAGTAGGACTGATGTGGCAAGTGGGTTCATGCTGTCCTCCTTTGTTCTGTTGTTACGATAACAAAAACCCCGCACAAGGCGGGGTGGATGTGTAAGACAGCCCTCGTTACTAAGTTCTTCTTATGAGTTCTTTCTCCTCCGCCCCATTTTAGAACGATCTCGACAGCGCGGCTTGCATTTCATCCCACTCGTCTCCGTTGCGACGGCCAGACCCATGACGTCGATCCTCCGCGCCTGAATCCCAACGTAACACCGTGCGGCGATCCGATTGGTCCCGTCTGTGTATCAGGCGGCGACTCTGCCGCTTTGGGGGCGTCGATACTTGCTTATCGCGTCCCACAAGCAGGCCGATGATTAGGAAGATTGTTCCCAGAAAGAAGCCGATTATCGCCGCGTCTGTCAGACTTAGGGTGTCCGTCACTAGTAATGTTTTCATGTTTCGGGCCCCGGCGAATATGACGGCTGAAAGCGGCAAAGAGAAAAAAAGGACGGCAGCAACCAGCAGTAACCTGCGCCACGCTTTGGCCGCCCGCGCCGCCGTGATGGCAAGGACGAGAGCGAGAACCCAGAGTACCAAGAGTCCGATGAGGATTGCTTGGGCGTCAGACCCAGCGTTACCCGTGAGGTGAATTACACCTATAGGAAGAACGGACAAGCCCAAGACCGCGACGACGAGGCCACCGAGTACACCGACTACTATTTTACCGATCATTTGTCTTAGTTGCCCGCCCGTGAGCCTGGGCGGCTCAGGCTAGTCGGGATGTATCAATAGAGCACTAGTATACGCCCGTGGGTTGAATATGAATCAAGGGAAAAGCCCCTTTGGGCGGTTTCTATTGAATTACAGACGCTTTTTGAGCGACGACGTGACCGCAGGGCGAAGATATACTGTAATTGAGACGTTCAATTATCTATAAGGACTTCCCCCCTTAAGGCAACGCGTGGGTTGCTGTTGACAACATAAAAGGTGCCCCGCCGCATCTACCCCATGCAACACGAACACCCGCTTTGCTAGATCGATCCCAACAGTAGTAATCTTGTTCATGGCTTCCCCTCTCTTTCAGATTGAACACAGGACATTCAATCTTGGCACTGCGATGCCGGTTCGAGTAGGGGAAGCCCCTTTCATTCGTTAGCATTTCGGAGAAAGTCCTTGAAAAAACAGGAAGGCAAGAGCGAAGGACTTCTAGGAATTTGCCGCGCATTCTTTGTATCTAAAGTATTGCTTTTCCTTTGCCTCAGTGCACCTGGAGTTGGATGGGCACAAGGGGATAAGCAGCAATAAACTGCCCGAGCCTAAGCCGGACCAAACAACCACAAAGGGGAGACCCACCATGCCCTTCTACCTCACCCCCAAACAAGACGACTTCAACAAAATCCCTGAACTCCAAGCCTGCATTGCCGAAGCCTTGTACGATGTAGATTCGATTGTGGCGGACCCAGAAGCCTACACAAAAGAAGAACTCACGGCCTTACGCAGCCAGGTCTTGTCTAATCTGGAACAAGCGTGGGAACTGTTAGTCAGATGGTGGGATCCAATCGTAATTGCTCGATCTCCGCTTGCGATCGATGCCAACTAGAACATCTGTGGGACGGCAAGAAGCGGTTCAGATTAGGCCGGACTTTGATCGAGGCCCACCGGGAGTGGGCAATGCGTCTTGAATTGCAGGATGATGCAAAGACCATTGGAGAGCTGTTGGACCACTATGCGCTCCAGCACGTACCAACACTCCGGCCCAAAACGCAGGCGAGTTACTTGGCTGCGATCAAACGCCTTAAGCCCGTATTCGGCGCGATGCCGATCTTGGCTCTGAAGGCTTCTCACGTCTACAAGTACATCCACAAGCGCGGCGCTCGCAAGGTTACGAGCATCGAGATTGGCGTGCTATCACACGCCTACACCAAGGCGATCGAGTGGGGCCTGATTGATCAGCATCCAATCAAGAACAACGTCATTAGACACGGTAACCCTCCCAGAGACCGTTACGTCGAGGATTGGGAGCTACTGGAAGCCCTATCCCTACCGGCGAGACGGAAGAAGGGCAGTGTGAAGGTGGTGCAGGCGTTTCTGCGTATCAAGCTCCTGACAGGACGCAGGCGTGTTGAGATTCTGCGGGTGCGCTCCGTTGACCTGCTAGACGTAGGTGTGCGCTTTACTCTGGCGAAGAAACAAAGCCAAAAGACCCTCATCGTCGAGTGGAGTGATGAGCTACGCCAGGCCGTACAGGGCGCATTGGATGCGCGCCCCGTGGATATTGCGCCCTGGCTGTTTTGTACGCGCCGGGGTAAGCGTTATGTGCGTGAGGACGGTTCTGCCAACGGGTGGGACTCGATGTGGCAACGATTCATGTATCGTGTGTTGCGTGAAACAACGGTCACCGAGCGCTTCACCGAGCATGACATCCGCGCGAAGGCCGGATCGGATTCAGAGAGCCTAGACCGTGCACGTCAGCTACTCGCACATGCGGACACTAAGATCACCGACCGTGTGTACCGACGCAAGCCGGAAGTGGTGAAACCACTACGATGAATTGCACAATCGCGTTTGAATTGCACAGTTGCAAAACTGCAACACGATTTGAGCCTATAAAATGGCGCGCCCGGACGGATTCGAACCGCCGACCACCTGGTTCGTAGCCAGGCACGCTATTGTAAGTGATTGTTTATAAATGCCTGAATACGGCGCTCGTTGCCCCATTTGCAGCACAGAGCCTAACAATGCAGCACTGATGTCGGAAAATTGTCGGAAATCCCTACCAGCGGTTCCACACAGTGTCAGGTCGCGACTGACTGACAGCTTCCCCCCCAAAAGCGGGCGTCCCGGGAGAGCGAGTTTGGGAATCGCCCACGCCCACCTGATGAGAGACAAAGGGTCTAACGTATCAAAACTTTTCCGGATTGCCCTGCAACAGCTCCCCTGTCGCATACTTGGCCGGCGGGCGGTACTTGCTATACGTACGTCACGCACCTCCCGCCCCCCGACGTTAAGGTTGCTTCACGGTAAGAGAAGCCGTTGTGAAGCCTATCAGTGCGCTAGGTTTCCGCCACCTAATCAGTCCTCGTTAATTACGGCGCTTCAATAACGCCACAGGCGATGCGCCCGCCGGCACCACCGATTGGCTGCGCCATGTGGTCATCGCGCCTCTCGTGGATGACGAATGCGGAGCCGTCGGCATCCAAGAGCGGTGCTGAGCCACCTTTAAGCCTCACACGCGTTGTAAAGAGCTCCGCGTTCAGCGTGCCGTTTAGGGACACAAAAACATTGGGTAAATCACCGCGATCCGGCCCATTGGGGTTTAACAGACCGTGCTTGCGCTTATGGGGATTAATGTGCCCCTTCGAAGCTTTAAAGTTCGGCTCACACTTCCCGACACTGTGAATGTGGATTGCGTGTGGACCGGGTGGAAGCCCGGTTACGTCGATGAAGATAAGCACGCCGGTCGGCGCTTGTTGAACCAAGGCCTCACCGATAGTGTTGCCTTCGACATCGATGATCACCGCTTTCGCGGTTTGAGCGGCCGGTGCCGCGAGCGGAACCAACCCCAGCAGTAAAATAGTAACGACTGACGCGAGCATCTTCATGTGAATGTCCTCCTTATAGTGGCGTTGTGCAGTAACTACATCAGCAGCTATTCTAGCCGGTATTGCAGATCAGCCGCGCGCGGTCAGCGAGTGACCTCGATCCCCTGGTTAGAGCGGCTTACGAAACCGACAATAAAGGTACATCTGCTTCAAGCCACCAGGGGTGACATGCAGTTCCTGCCGATGCTTTTGAAGCTACCGGTGATGCTAATCGGTGCGCCACCGAATGTTGAGTTTCAACCGCCACATTCGACCTCAGGCAGCCATACTTTTCACTGATCTCGGTCAAGTTCAGCGATGCTCTGGTTGGGAACCAGGTGGTCTTTAGACCACGAGCTGTGAATCCGGCGACCCTCTGGTTAAAAGGCCCAGCAGTGAAACGAGTGTATTAAATCAAATCAGCCACTTGCACCGCTTGCCGCTTTTCGAAACCAATCTAAATCGGCTGTTTTTCTGTGATACTCAAAGTGGCCTGGTCACAAATCCGGTCACACTTGCGTCACTGCCCTAGTCACTAAGGATTGCATACTTGCGTAGCGCCAGCAGGGTCTTTTCGCCCCATAGGGCGAATATCTTTCGATTACTCAGTTCGTTTATCAAACGCACCACCCCGGCTTTTTCCGCTTCTTCGAGGCCAAAGGCTGTGCCAGCAAACGTGCTTGTTTTTTTGGGCATGCGATCAAGTTGCAATCGCTCTAGATTGATTCGATAGTAACCAAAGCCCAAAAAAAATACCTTCTCCGCTTGCTCAAGTACTTCGTGAGCCTTTTCGAACGTTCCAGTGGGCGCACTTTCATGTGCTATCTTTATTTCCGCCACACATCGACCTATGACAGCCGGCGTAAGCTGGCCGCCATAGTGTCTGCCGTCCTTGTCAATGTACGGGTACTTACCTAACTGCCCATATACGTGGACTATGGGGATAGCCTGCAAAACCTTTGCCGTCTCTGCATCGCTTCCGCCGTAGGAGTGCTTTAGAGATGTGAAGATAAAATGCTCAAGGGATCGGTCATAGTTGAATGTTATAAAAGAGATCTTATTGTTCCTAAATTCATCCAAGCTACGTGCTTCCATCTTGTTGAAAAGATACCGATACCAGTGCTCTTCTGTCTCCAAATCAAACAGGGTCCCCTCCCTTTCCAAGGGCGCGCGGGACCCCACTGTAGAAACGCCATGATAGAATCTCCGGGTTGCCCGGTCGGAATCAGCTAAACGCGGACGACCTAGCTTTTCGTCGCGGTCCTCGCGAAAAAAGGGGCGATACCGTGCGTTACTTTGGTGCTTTTCCACTTGGGGCACCGATGCTTCCTCGACGCATGCTCGGCGAGGTGTTCGGTGCGCTCGAAGCTTTTGCCGCATTTCTGACAACGGTACAGGTAGGTCGGCATGTTGTCCCTCCGTTATGGGATATCCGGCATCACTTAGACGAAAAATTACACTGCAGAAACACGGTCGCTTCCTTGATCGTTGTCAATAAAAGCGCCTAAGAGGGCGATGCTTTTGACGACACGACCTGACGAGGCCCACGAGCCGCTCGTTTCTTGAGACACATCAATGCAAGGTAGCGCGTGCGTGCGGCTAAATTTGACCCAGAAGGCTAGATCATGGCGACAACCGAATTGCTGATATTTCTCCACGACGCCATGCCGGAGCTCGAGCGATGGCAGCTGGAAGAGCGTTTACGGATGCTGCCGGGGGTGCTCACCGTCAAGCTCGGTGGTGAGCAGCTGCGCGCGCTCACGCTGGCTTACGACACCGACCGGATCCATCCGGAGGATTCTCAGCGCGGTACGCCAACACGATCCCCAAGCATCCCTGCCGGGACTATGAGTGCGAGCCGCTCCGCGATCCCTGAAAAATGGCTACCATGAAGCGGTTCCTACCTTTCCACGAGAGACACCCGACGCTGCTCGAAGCGGCGATCGCGGTCGGCGCTCTGCTCTTTTTGGGGTTCGGGTTTGACTGGGACTACGCGATCGCCGGAGCCATCGTGCTTGCCCTGGTCTACGTGGCAAGTGCAGCCATTCTCTGGGTCCGAGCGCTGCGCGAGGAGCGTAGCAAGAAAAGCCACTAAAGAAAGCCCAAAAAAAGACCCCGCCACTCGGCGGGGTCTTTGTACAAAACCGGCTCTCGCCCGGTCGTGACGCTTAGGCCGGCTGAACGTTCGCCGCCGACGGGCCTTTAGGGCCCTGCTGAACATTGAAGGCCACACGCTGCCCATCAATCAGGGTCTTGAAGCCCGTGCCGTTAATGGCGGAGTAGTGTACGAACACGTCCTTGCCGCCGTCCTGCGGGGTAATGAAACCGAAACCCTTGCTGTCGTCGAACCACTTTACTGTTCCTGTAATCACGGAAATACCTCTATTTGGTAGAATTGCGATAGTCTACAGCTCATTCCTTAAAGCACCATTGCGGGAGTAACTGCCGAAAAACCTGGAGGGACTTCCGAACCAACTACAAGAAATACACTGCAACGCGGCAACTACATGCTGATGTTACCCGAAAGCCGCGAATGCCTCCGCTCGCAAGTCGAGCATGAGACGCGGGGATCGGGTCGCGTAGGTATCTAGATGGGGTCAGCGCGTGCCAATTACAAGTGCTCCACCCTAAGCTTGGAAGGAACGGGGTTCGATAAACTAAGCCAGCGATTCTTCTGCTTTGCCAGATCCACGACCTATAGCGGTCGTTAGTCGGTAGTAGGCTGGGGCACTTCTTTTGCCGTTATGCTGACTCCTTTCCGAGTGTCCGTTAAATGGGGGAAAGTGCTAAGAAGCGTCCGATCAGTCTTTGAGCGCCTCCAGGGCTATGGGTGATTTGAGCTTGATAATCTGGTGATTACCGTCCGCGTCGATAACCTCGACGCTGTGCAGGCCATCCGCACCGTACTCCACGTAGATCTCTTTCGGCTGACGGATAAGATGGTCCACCGTTTCGGTAGCGACCTCGAACAAATCGCCCTTGGAGTCATAGGTGAGGCCCGTAAGCGGTAACCACTTGGCCTCGATCTGATCGCCTATGGCAAGCCCAGCGATTTCGATCTCCGTGTGCTGGCCGGTGATGACTCGGGACACATTGTCCAAGTAGGCCCTCCACCCGGATGCTTCCAGTTTTTGTGTAGCCATCGAGATTCCTCGCTCCAATCATGCGTGTCGTATTGGTCGATTCCATAGCGACTAAAGCATTTCAAGAAATTCCTTCCATGGTGTCGCAACCATGGTCTCGGTTGTCGAGTGACCATAGGCATGAATGATCATCGCTGCCTTCTCGACTTGCTTCGAGTCATCCGATTCGACAATATCAACAACATCGAAACGTCCCATGGTCGCGAAACTTTCCTTCCAGGTAACGCCAGGACACTCGGCCTTAATCTTTTCTGCCACTGTCTTGGCAAGACCCTTAAACTCCGAGGGCTTGTCGAATGCTCTGGGGGAAAACCGGTTGAGGATTACGTAGGTTCCCATCTCACACCTCCTACACAAGTGATAGTAATTACGTTACCAGGGGTAGCGGCACCGTTCATTGATCGGTGTCAATGAACGGGCCGGACTTTCGGGTCATTGTAAGCAAAGATCCAAAGTCAATATCAGCGGAGATGATCATGACCCTGCCTGTGCCCAAGGAGCTAGGGGCGGAACTGTCCGGCATCCTCGAACGGGACGTACGCATTAACATCCATGCGTCTCCGGTGAGCGTCTGGACGGCAGAGGGCAAGGTGGTCCTCGACGGCAAGGTCGAGAACATCATCGCTAAGCGAGTGGCGCTGGCGAGGGCCCAGCAACTCGTCGGTGACCGATGGCCGATACTGGACCTGCTGCGCGTCGTACCCGGCGAGCCGAAGGAGGACCTGGCACTGCGCGACGAGGTGGTGAGCGCGCTTACCAAGGAGCCCGTCTTCACTGACCACAGCCTGCGCACCAAGACAGGCGGCGAGGTCCGGGTCATCCAGGACGCTGGGCCCGGGGCCAGCGAGATCGAGGCCACCATCCACAACGGCAGCGCCACCCTTGCCGGGCGGGTCGGCAGCCTGACACACCGGCGGCTCGCCGAGGTGCTGGTATGGTGGACCGCCGGGTGCGAAGCGGTGCACAACCAGCTCGAGGTGGTGCCGCCACAGGAAGACAATGACAACGAGATCACCGATGCCGTGCGCATCGTCCTCGAGAAAGACCCCTTAGTGCACGCCAGCCAGCTGCGGGTCGGCACCGCCGGGGGTGTGGTCGTGCTGAGCGGTTCGCTTGCGAGCACCGAGGAGAAGCGGCTCGCCGTGCTCGATGCCTGGTACGTCCCGGGCATATGGGATGTCGTCGATCACATCGAGGTCCGAAGCTGACGATCGGGACGCTGACCAAAAGCAACCGCCATGGACGCGGAAATGGCAGCTCCTCAGCAGAGGTGTTCAGATGATTAGCAAAATACTCGTCCCGTCGATGGTTCAGAAGATAGGTTTAAGGCGTTGGATTTCGCCAGTGACCTTGCAGAAAAAAATACGAAGCCAGTGTTTTGCTTTTACATGTCATGACGAAACGTGAGCGCCCACGATCAAAGAAAAGGATACGAGGGGAATTCTTAAGAGAGGAACTATGCTAACCAGACAAGAGCGGGGGGAAATAAGAGCTTCTCTCGTAGAAATGACGAGACATGGTGACAGCAATCGATCCCCGGTAGTAGTACCGGGCGGTCAAAAGCGATTAACCTCACACCAAATCTGGCAGCTGCTTAATGCGGTAGACAATGCAGAGGCGGAGAACGCGCGCTTGCGGACTCTTATCAGAAAACTATATAAGATCGTGAATCAAGCAAGCATTACTAAGTGTGATCACCAGTGCTTCACGATGGAGACCAAAAACAACCTGTTTTCCCTCCTCGCCGAAGCCCATGCCGCAACTGCACCCAGAAAGAATACGCCGGCATAGAACTATAAGCCGCACGGGGGCCGGTTCCCGGTAACCTAACGACACGCAGCGATCTTTTTATCGAGCGTTTCGGTTTGTTGGCGACGGCGGCAGGATAGGAAGACCACAACCGGTACCTGATCGGAAGCAACAGATTCGCGTTCAGCGTTGGGCACGGTTGAACCCTCAGTGGCATAGTTATTGGGTCTTTTCGACTGCGGCCAAGTATACCGCTAGCCCAGGAAGAGATCTCTCAACGCTGTCGATCTGCATGCGTGGTCAAATCGACACGCTGGAGAACCTTGATCCTTTGTTCTTGCGTAAGCCCCAAGCCATCGATCAATCTTTAGGATCCCTGAATACCGGTCCCAATACCAGCCGCGCTGTTATTTGTTTTTCTGGTTCGCATCGCCCGCTGGTTCTCGCAGCGTTGATATGGATCAACGAAGTCACCAGTCGCGGCGTGCTAATGTGATTTGCTGACACTCATTGTCTACGCAGTCCCGCGTGGTCTGTACTTTGACTCGTGGCATATTGAGCATATGGTGAATTGATCATGTTTTCGAAACGCTTTACAGTTTTCCGGCTTCTCGGATTCGATGTGAAAATCGATCTCACCTGGCTGGTGCTCGCCGTACTTGTAACCTGGACACTGGCCAGGGGGGTGTTCCCGCTTTACTTTCCCGAGCTTTCGAGGCAGACCTACTGGTTGATGGGCATAGGGGGCACGCTGGGCCTGCTTGTCTCTATCGTTTTCCATGAACTCAGCCATTCCGTCGTCGCCCGACGCTACGGCCTGCCCATCACAGGCATCACCTTGTTCATCTTCGGCGGCGTCGCCGAGATGACCGACGAGCCGCCAAGCCCCAAGGCCGAGTTTCTGATGGCGGCAGCCGGACCGCTCGCAAGCTTCGTGCTTGCGTTGGTCCTCTATGCAGCGCTACTAACTATGGGCGAGGCAGACTTGCCGTTGTCGGTGAGAGGCGTATTGTTTTACCTGGTTTATCTTAACGTCCTCGTCGCTGTCTTTAATCTCATCCCGGCATTTCCGCTCGATGGGGGCCGCATGCTGCGTGCCGCCTTATGGCATTGGAAGGGCGATATCCGTTGGTCGACCCGGCTTTCCAGCAGTATCGGGTCCGGTTTTGGTCTGGTACTGATCGCCCTGGCTGTGCTCGCCGTGTTGCAGGGCAATTTCATCATTGGCATGTGGTGGTTTCTGATTGGGATGTTCATCCGCACTGCCGCCGGGATGTCATATCAGCAACTGTTATTGCGGGAAGCGCTGCGCGGCGAGCTCGTAAGACGCTTCATGAACGCGTCACCCGTCACGGTATCACCATCTATATCACTTCAGGAACTGGTGGACGATTATATCTATCAATATCAGTTCAAAATGTTCCCTGTGGCCGAGCACTCCCGGCTGCTGGGATGTGTAACCACTCGTGAGGTAAGAGTCGTACCGCGCGGCGACTGGACCAGGCACACGGTTCGCGACGTATTCAAGACCTGTTCGCCCGAAAATACCATTGCTCCCGATGCGGAGGCGTTAGACGCACTAACGCTAATGGCTCGCACGGGAAGCAGCCGGCTCATGGTAGTCGACAGCGGAACCCTAGTGGGTATCATCACCCTGAAAGATTTGATGAGGTTTCTCTCGCTTAAGTTCGAGCTCGAGGAGCAAGGAGACGGCGCGCTAGGGAAGAGCTCTGGTCCGATAGATTTGTTTCGAACTTAGGCCAAGCTACCGCTCCCGGCAGATTTGACGCTCCCGTCACGCCGCAAAGTCAGAAATGCCGCAGCCAGGCAAAGCGGTTCTTTTATTTGATCCAAATCAATAGGGCGTGATGAGCCCACACGATAGATTATTGGTTAGCCTAGATGTCCGAAAGACGACAGATGCATGGTGCGCTTTAAAAATCGGACCGAAGCAGGAAAGAAACTCGCGGACGCCCTCAAGCGTTATCGAGACAAAGATGGCATTGTCTACGGACTGCCGCGTGGCGGGCTTCCGCTTGCTGTGGAGATCGCACAAGCCCTGCACATGCCACTTGACCTCATCATCCCGAGAAAAATCGGTCATCCGTTCAATCCAGAATACGCTATCTGTGCCGTGAGCGAGAACGGCGACATGGTCTGTGACGAATGGGAGGTTGCGCAGATAGACCAACAATGGTTTCAGGAAAAGGTCAAAACCGAGCGCCAGGAATCGCGTCGGCGCCATGAACGCTATCTGGGCGGTAGAGCACCCCTCCCTGCCGCGGGCAAGACCGTGATCTTGGTAGATGATGGGATCGCAACCGGGCTGACCATGCGCGCGGCGATCCGCGACGCCAAACATCGCCGCCCCGCGCGCATCGTCGTCGCCATTCCGGTCACGCCCAAGGACACTGCGGCGATACTGAGACAAGAGGTCGACGATCTGGTGGCGCTTGATATCCCTGAATTCTATCTGGGGGCGGTGGGAGCCTACTACGATGAGTTCCCCCAGATCACCGACGAAGAAGTGATCGAATTATTGCAACTCGCTGAAACTGATTGATGCCTTTTTTCTTCAATCCCCGATGGGGCCGACGTCTTATGCCTTTTTACAAGCTACGAGTGAGAGAATATGGAAGCGGCTGATCGTGAGCAGGCAGTTGAGATAGTGCTGAAGTCCACAATCCACGCCGGCTCGCTCAGCGTGCCGGAGGGGGCGACAGGGATCGTGCTTTTCGCACATGGTAGCGGGAGCAGTCGATTGAGCCCCCGGAATACACTCGTTGCGCAAGTTTTACGTAGCGGTGGGATGGCGACGCTGCTGTTCGACCTGCTGACCGAAGCGGAAGACCAAATTTACAAGAGCCGTTTTGACATTGATCTGCTTACTGAGCGGCTCTTGTCGACGACGGAATGGTTACAACAGCAGCCGCAGTTTCAGGAACTGGTTATCGGGTATTTTGGAGCCAGCACGGGAGCGGCGGCCGCGCTCAAAGCTGCCGCGACACTAGGCTCCGACATCAGGGCTGTCGTATCCCGTGGTGGTCGTCCGGATCTTGCAGGACCGGATCTGTCCCGTGTACAAGCGCCGACCCTGCTAATTGTGGGAGGCAATGACGACGTCGTCATCGGACTGAATAAAGATGCTTACAACAAGTTGGAAACGACCAAAGAGCTGCAAATCGTCCCGGGCGCGACGCATCTGTTTGAAGAACCCGGGACCCTGGAAGAGGTCGCACGCCTAGCGACCCGTTGGTTCGAAAGGTTCTTGACTAAGGAGTCTAAGACCACATAAGTTGCTTCTTCCAGGTTGCGTCGTTAACGGCTCATGCACCAAAGGTCTCTTTGGAGCTGGCTATATGGCTAGCAAAGCGCTAGGTAATCGGCGGATCTGCGTTGCTCCCGAAACGAAGGTCGCGATCCTACAACAAGCAAAAACCTACCCGGACAGACCGAGCCGGGTCGACGTCGTGGAAACTCACATGTCTTGGGTATTCTTAACGGCCCGGTACGCCTACAAAATGAAGAAGCCGGTACGTTATGACTTCCTGGATTTCAGCACGGTGGAGGCGCGGAAAAATAACTGTGCAGAGGAAGTGCGTCTCAACCGACGACTTGCCCACGATCTATACATCGGGGTGGTTCCTCTGACCGTCGATGCCGATGGCAATATCGCTTTAGATGGCAGCGGAGAGGCCATCGACTGGCTCGTTAAGATGCGCCGGCTTCCAGCTGACTGCATGCTTGATTATCTGATAATGCACCATGCAATTCGGCAGACGGACATCCGCAGCGCTGCCTTATTACTCGCCAACTTCTACAAAGAGAGCCCTGTCATCGAAATCGACGCGGTGCAGTACAAAGCCCAGTTCAAACGGGATATTGACTATAACCTTCGGGGATTAATTCGGCCAACCTATGGGTTGGACGTTGCCCTCGTCAAAGACATACATGACGCACAACTCAAGCTATTAAGAAACGAGGCAACACTGTTCGACCGACGGATAGCGGAGAAGCGCATCATCGAGGCACACGGGGACCTGAGACCGGGCCATATCTGTCTGGAACCAAGGCCGGTAATCTTCGACTGTCTCGAATTCAACCGGCAATTCAGGATTCTTGATCCCGCCGATGAGCTATCGTTTCTAGCTATGGAGTGCGAGCACCTAGGGGTGACTTTTGTCGGGCGCGAGTTTTTCCGGATCTACGAGCAGGTAACCCAGGATCGCCCGCCAGGGCCCTTAGTACACTTCTACAAAGCTTATCGCGCCTGTCTGCGAGCCAGGCTTGCCATCTGGCACACACATGAGCTGGAAAAGTCGCACTGGCCGAAATGGCGTGACCTCGCCAATGCATACCTGCGCCTGGCCGACCGTCACAGTCAGCAGCTCTAGCTGGATGACGCGGCTCAAGTGGCCAGCAGATCGACGAGCGAGCCTCCATCGTGGATATGTCTGATCGCCTCTGCGAACAATTTGGCCGCTGATAGTATAACCAGCTTCTTTTTGACCAGAGCCGGGGTCAGCCTAAATGGGGGTATCGTATCTGTGACGATTACCGTATCCAATGCATCGGCGGCCAATAAATCATTGGCTGCACCGACGAACACACCATGCGAGGCCGCAGCGTAAACTTCTTTTGCGCCCAGGTGCTTGCAGGCTTTTGCGGTGTGAACGATCGTGCTTCCTGTACTGATCAAATCATCAATAATGATTATGACACTGTCGCTTACGTCGCCAACCAGTCGCCCGACACTCAGCACGCCTTTAGCCCGTGCTTTCTCCATGAAAGCCATGGGCAGCTCTTTGTTTAGCGCCCTCCCCAGCGCATCGCGGAACCGATTAGCGCGCTTAACCCCACCGACGTCAGGCGATACTACGGTGACGCGGTCTTTACTCTGCAACTGAGGTGCAAGGTAGTCTACGAATAGCTTCTTCGCCTCCAAGTGATCGGTGCGGCACCTAAAGGCATTCTGGAACGCGGCAAGATTGTGCACGTCCAACGTGACGACTCGGTCAACAGCAACCGCCTCGACTAACATAGCGACATAACGCGTGGTAACGGGATCTCGCGGCTGGGTTTTCATGTCTTTTCTTGCATAAGCCAGGTACGGAATTACGGCCGTAACCCGTTCCGCCGAGGCATCCCTTAGGCAACCCAGGAAAAACAAAAACCGGCAGAGCTTGTCGTTCACGCTCTGCTGTGGGTCAGAGTACAAGGACTGAATGACAAACACGTCTTTACCGCGGACATTGACCAAAGGGCGCGATTTGTGCTCACCGTCCTCAAACTCGCGTTCCTCGTGCTCACTTAAGGCAACACCCAGCTTTTTGGCAACCCTTTCCCCAAATTGGCGGGTAGCATTTAGCGCAAAGAGTGCAATAGTGTCAGTGTCCATAGCGTACCTCTTATAGCGCACCTTGACAGTGCAGGCAAAAATACGTGCCTCGTCAGGCAACTCCGGCACGCGAATGTCCTCTCATTCAAGAAATCAGCTGCCAGCGCGCTGCACATGTGCGCCATGTTACAGTCGGCGAAATACCTTGCAACACTGCAAAAAACGATGACTGGTCGTCGAACTGGAGGTATTTGATCGAAGTCAATGCTTTTGGTTTGGAAAGGAGCCTATAAGTCTTCTTAACTTCCATGAGCGCAACCAAGACAGCTCCATTTGACGTCTACCATCTTACTCACGGCATTTGTTTCCGCTCGGAAAACGAGCGCAAACTACGATCCCATTAGAATTGGAGAGTATCTTTCATGGTCCGTATAAAGCGCCTGGTACTAGACGTGTTGAAACCTCACCAACCCGATGCGCTGGAGTGTACCAAGGCACTGGCTAGGCTCGGGGTAGATTACCGCATCAAGCTCACGATGACCGAGATGGACGAGCGGACACAGACTCTGCAGATCGTTATCCAAGGTGAAGACCTCGATTTTGAACGTATCAAGGAGACCATCACCAACATGGGCTGTTCCTTGCGCAGCATCGACGAGGTGGAGGCGACAGGCGCACCGGGTACGACCACTGAGTCATGACTACTCGTACGTGCGGCTACCGGTCTGTGGCCTTCGACGATCGAACATGAACCTCTTCGCTCAGCTACGTTTCCTGTTCAATATCACGCATTCCGAGGACATCGTACGACGCTATTTTGTGGTGAACGGATTTGACGGGGCGTTAACGATGTTAGGACTCAACATGGGCTTTTACGTGAGCGATAATGTGGATCTCTCCGTTGTTATAAGCGCGTGTTTAGGTGCAGCGGTGGCCCTTGGCATGAGCGGCCTGGCCAGCGCCTATATTAGCGAAGCAGCGGAACGGAAGCGGTGGTTGTCGGAATTGGAAGACGCGATGATCACCGACCTCCGTGGCAGCGCGCACAGGACAGCGGCCAAGGTGGTACCGCTGCTGGTGGCACTTGTCAACAGTCTTGCTCCCCTGCTGATCTCCTTGTTTATCATCACGCCACTGTGGCTTGCCGATGCGGGGATCCTCTTGCCCTTGGCGCCCGTAGAGGCAGCCATCGGGCTAGCCTTCCTCACCATCTTCGGCCTCGGCGTGTTCCTGGGCCGGGTCAGCGGCCGCCTGTGGCTATGGAGCGGCCTGCAAGCGCTCCTGATCGCCTTAGCTACCGTGCTGATCATTTTTATTATTGGAGACTGACCGGATCGCCGGTTCAGCTGTCCCTCAAGCACTCCCACCATTGTATCAGCAGCCCGGGAAGGCCGGCAGATCTTCGATAACATCCGCAAGTTCATCAAGTACACGATGACCAGTAACTCGGGGGAGATCTGGACGCTGTTCCTGGCTCCCTTCCTGGGGCTTCCTGTCCCCTTGTTGCCGATTCACATCCTTTGGATCAACCTGGTCACCGACGGTTTACCGGGTCTGGCCCTGGCGGCGGAACCTGCCGAGCGCGACGTGATGCAGCGGCCGCCGCGACCGCCGCGCGAAAGCATCTTCGCTCACGGCATGTGGCAGCACATGATCTGGGTGGGCTTACTCATCGGGGGACTCTCCCTTACTGGACAAGCATGGGCCTATCGAGCAGGCGTCGCTCATTGGCAGACCGTAGTGTTCACGGTGTTGACCCTGGCGCAACTGTTTCACGCCATGGCCATCCGCGCCGAACGCGATTCCCTCTTCCGCATTGGACTACTCAGCAACCCTTACGTGCTCGGCGCCGTGCTGCTCACGGTTGGCCTACAACTTGCGATCATCTATATCCCAGCCTTCAACATGATCTTCAAGACCCATCCCCTGCCCGCGTTTGATCTTGCGGTTTGTTTTGCGCTGGCCTCGGTGGTGGCCGTGGCCGTGGAGTTTGAGAAGTGGCTAGTGCGGAAGAGATGGTTGTACACAGCTGTAGACTAGGTCTCTACAATGATACTGCTCAAGAACGCGGGGCTCACGGATATCCTTTAACAGATCAAACGCAGCTCTTAATAAACTTGGGAGTCAGTTCGCGGAATGTATCGCACGCTTTCAGCAAGTGCCGTGAACGACCCCTTTTAAAATAAACATTCTCAACGTGCTTGCCGGCGTCCTTGACAGCCAATACGGCGCTCACAACGTCACCATCGCCCGTTACTAGAATGGCTGTATCATAGGCATCCTTGTAGGCGTAGTTGATCATGTCCGTCGCGATCAGTATATCGACCCCCTTCTCCACATATGTCTCTCCGCGCTTCTCCAGCCTGCCCAGTTTCATTTCTAAGTACGGGGTATGATGGAGTCTGTCGAAAAAACGCTGTTGATCATTGTACTTTTGTGGATCAGCTTGCCGGTCGCGCGGAACGTTATAGTAATACAACCTGACAAGCTTCCTATCGGTTCCACATAAGGCAACGGCGAACTTGTAAAAGTCGAACTTGGTCGGGGATCGTGAGCTCTTCAGCCCATGATAGAAATTGCTTCCATCAACGAAGATGGATACGCGTTCCATTTACCTTCCCTAGAAGTCTAGCGAGGGATTGCGGTGCAATCCCACAACTCCTATTTTCATGTTTACCTGCCTCGGAGGTGGTACCGGCTACGGGGCAATTTGCCGATCAGCGCCTGCCAACCGGCATCAGGTAGAGCGCCCGCGGATGCGCATCATGCACGCCGAGATCTATGTGAAGGGGGATGCCATCAACGGTCATGGCGAGGCGGTCCAGGGCTTCGCGAAGCCGGCGCTTGCTGAAATGCCGGCAGGTCATCGGTAATGTCATGCCATCCGGCCATGTCCGCTACGAAGATATGGTCGACAGGTTTCATGCCGGGATCGTCGTCAAGGATGCCGAGCGGCGTGACGGCGATCTGACGATCGGGGTCGATCCGCGGCATCTTGGAGCCACAGATCTCGCAAAACACCTGCGTGAAGAACTTTGCGTCGGGCACCTTGTAACTCTTGAGATGTTCCTCGCCCCTGATGAATTTGACGCCGTTCATCGAGGTGACTCCATTGCTCGTGTGTGCCGCCGCTCGCCCGCGCCGGCAGCGTGAACAGTGACAGTTGTGCACCGTTCTGAACGGCTCGGTTACGTGCAACTCGATGGCACCACAAAGGCAGCTGCCGCGGACCACGCCTTCGGGGCCTTCGGGCATAGGCTCGTGTTCGACACGCTCGTAGCCCGATTCGGGCGGATAGTCGTCGTGGCGCGGCAGGTCGCTCGTGATGTCGAACCACGGCGCTTTGTGCGCCACGAAGATCTCGCAGTCTGATTTCCTGCCGTTGTCGTGACAGCCGGCCGGGGCGACGACAAGGCCCCGCCGTTCACTGGGGTACGGCACGACGGAGCCACAAGTGCGGCAGAAACTTCGGGTCAGGAGATGGGACGAGCGGTAATGAACGATCGTGTCGGTATCGCTGGTCCACCGAAACTGATCCGGCAGCAGGAACCAGTAGGTGCCGAAAGGTGCGCCGTGGGCCTTGCGGCACATCTTGCAGTGACAGTTGTATGCCTGAAACGGCTCTGCCGTGATCTCCCATGCGACACTACCGCAAAGACAGCGTCCCGGATTGTTCATCGCTACCCCCTGACAGTATGAAGGCGTTCGTTGATGCTTAAGTGGTCCAGCTTCCCGTGTTCGGCCTCAGTTCGATTTCGTTGCGCCAGGCAGATTTCGATTTCGTTGCGCCAGGCAGATGTCGGCTAAACGTGGGCCCACCAGTAGGAGTTTGCCACATCCTCCGTGTCACGAGCTTTTCGGGATCGTATCGGTCGGATGACCGCTCTGAGCGGACAAGCGGACCCTCGCTCAGCACGCCGCGAGTGGCTGCAAAGGGTTGCGGACTCAATCGGTCGATTTCAGCATTTCGCTCCAAGAATATTCCACCGACCGGTTCCCGACTAAAGAGCGGCCAGTCAATCGATGACAAAACGCTAATCGCGACAGGCAGCAACCGGCCAATTGGTTTTGCCTCAGTAATGTGGACGGGTTCGTTTAGGTCGTTAATGTCTTGTCCTCATACTCTACCGGGCTAAGGTAACCCAGGTAGCTATGCCGACGTTGACGGTTGTAAAAGC
>JAOTYM010000146.1 GCA_029861845.1 Gammaproteobacteria bacterium
CAGACGCGACGGCCAGTGGTTGATTGACACCTTCACTCGAGCCAAGGGCGCGCGAGATAGCTATATTAAGCACCAGAATTAAGGGTGGTGCCCCCTCGATGACCACTGATTACCTAATTGAGCCTGGGGGACGGCTGTTCGGGCGTATACGCGTGCCGGGTGACAAGTCCATTTCTCATCGGGCGCTAATGTTGGGCGCGCTTGGCGACGGCGTCACGCATATCGAGGGCTTGCTCCAAGGCCAGGATGTGCTCGCGACGCTGGCCGCTTTTCGAGCCATGGGCGTCGACATCGTCGAACCGCAGGCGGGACATTTGACCATCAGTGGTGTGGGCCTGGATGGATTAAGGCGGCCTGGTCATCCACTAGACATGGGAAACTCCGGCACCGCCATGCGGCTGATGAGTGGCATCTTGGCGGCGCAGCCGTTCGATAGCGAGTTGGTTGGAGACTCAAGCCTTCATAAGCGACCCATGCGACGCGTGGTTGAACCGTTGAACGCGATGGGGGCTTGCATCAAGACGGCCGACGGTGACTGCCCGCCGCTGTCCATCAAGGGGGGGCAAAGGCTGCAGGGTATCGATTATGTCATGCCCGTCGCTAGCGCCCAGGTAAAGTCCGCGTTATTGCTGGCCGGCCTTTACGCGGATGGGGTGACTGCAGTCACCGAGCTGGCGACTACGCGTGATCACACGGAGCGCATGCTAAAGGGGTTTGGCTACGACGTGTCGACAGCCGATCACACGGTGCGGCTACAGGGCGGTGGCCGACTCACGGGCTGCGACATTCAAGTTCCTGGCGATTTGTCATCGGCTGCCTTTTTTCTAGTGGGGGCGGCGATTGCGCCGGCGTCGACGCTGCAATTAGAGGGGGTTGGTGTAAATCCTACGCGAAGTGGTGTCCTGACCTTGTTGCAGCGCATGGGTGCGGACGTCGAACTTCACCATCGACGCGAGATTGGTGGAGAAATGATCGCCGATATTCACGTGCGCCACAGCCGGTTGCGAGGAATCACCATCCCTGAAGATGAAGTGTCGTTGGCCATCGACGAGTTTCCCATCCTGTTTGTGGCGGCCGCCTGCGCCGACGGTGACACGGTGCTGCGCGGTGCCGGCGAGCTGCGCGTCAAGGAGAGCGATCGAATCGCGGTGATGGCGATGGGGCTGCAGCAGTTAGGCGTCACGGTCCAAGAAATGGCTGATGGCGTGACCATTCGCGGTGGTCAGATCAACGGCGGGGTGGTGGACACCCAGGGTGATCATCGTGTGGCAATGGCCTTCGCCATGGCTGGGTTACGCAGCCAAGCGCCGCTCACCATCGGCGCCTGCGAGAATGTGGATACGTCATTTCCCGGTTTTGTCGAAATGGCGGCAACGGCTGGCCTCGGCATTCGAACCGTGCATGCTGCCTAGGGGTGGCCAGTCACCCGCGCATGGCGAAATCCCGATCCAGCTCTGGTAGTCGCCGGGCGAGGCCGGCCGCGGTCATTACCCTGGACGGTCCCAGCGGCGCTGGTAAGGGCTCGGTCGGCCAACGGTTGGCGATCCAGCTCGGCTGGCACTTTCTCGATAGCGGTGCGCTGTATCGGGTGACGGCGCTGGCGGCGCGGCAGGCGGGGTGTGATTTTGGCGATATTACCGGGCTTGTCGGGCTTGCATCGGGCCTAAACGTACGCTTCGAACCGCAAGTGGGATCAGATGCATGCGTCCTGCTCGACGATAGAGATATCGGCGACGTCATTCGCACCGAGGAAATCGGCCGCCTGGCGTCGGAAGTGGCGGTGCTGCCACCGGTGCGCCAGGCGTTGTTGAAAAAGCAACAAACACTGCGCCAACCCCCGGGTTTAGTGGCAGACGGTCGTGATATGGGAACCGTGGTGTTTCCCGACGCGGAGCTCAAGGTTTTTCTCAGCGCAAGCCCGGCCGCACGTGCCGAACGACGCTATAATCAGTTGAAAGACAAGGGGTTGGATGTTAACCTTGCGCGCCTCGCGGAGGAGATTCGAGTACGCGACGCTCGGGATGAAGAGCGCGAGGTTTCACCACTCAAGCCCGCAGACGACGCCTATATTATAGATAGCTCGCACCTGAGCATCGCCCAGGTGGTCGAGCGTGTGTTGAGTCTGTTACGGAAACGGCAGGGACGATAGCCCTGCAGGCAGCCAATTGGAGATTATGAGCGAGAGTTTTGCCGAATTATTCGAAGAAAGCCTAAAGACGATGCCATTGCAGTCCGGGGGCTTGGTCACCGGTGAAGTCGTCCACGTCGATAGCGAGGTTGTAATCGTTAACGCCGGCTTAAAGTCAGAAGGTGTGATCCCCGCCGCACAGTTCAAAGATGAGAAAGGTGATCTGACCGTCAAGGTTGGCGACAAAGTCGAAGTTGTCGTCGAGCAATTCGAAGATGGTTTCGGCGAAACCCGCCTCTCCCGCGAAAAAGCCAACCGTATGAAGGCCTGGGCAGACCTGGAAAAGGCCTACGAATCACAGTCCGTTGTTACCGGCATCTTGACCGGTAAGGTCAAGGGCGGATTCACCGTTACCATCGATACCATCCGCGCTTTTCTTCCAGGTTCCCTCGTCGATGTGCGCCCAGTGCGTGACCCGGGTTACTTGGAGGGCAAAGAGCTCGAGTTCAAAGTCATTAAATTAGACCAGAAACGCAATAATGTGGTGATTTCTCGTCGTGCCGTGGTGGAGACGGAGATGTCGGCCGAGCGCGATGCACTGCTATCTAGCCTAGAAGAGGGGCAGACTGTTACCGGCGTCGTAAAGAATATTACCGACTACGGCGCATTCGTTGATCTAGGTGGGGTTGATGGATTGCTTCATATTACAGACCTGGCGTGGAAACGAGTAAAGCACCCATCGGAAGTCGTTAATGTAGGTGACGAGATCGAGGCGAAAGTGTTGCGCTATGATCGTGAGCGTAATCGCGTTTCCCTAGGACTAAAGCAGCTTGGCGAAGACCCGTGGGCCGATCTGAGCCGTCGCTACCCCGAAGGCACACGACTGTTTGGTACCGTCACCAACCTCACCGAATACGGTGGTTTTGTTGAGATCGAAGAAGGGGTTGAAGGGCTTGTGCATGTGTCTGAGATGGATTGGACCAATAAGAACATCCATCCCAGCAAAGTGGCGCAGGTGGGTGATGAGGTCGAAGTCATGATTCTGGACATCGATCCAGAGCGTCGGCGTATCTCACTCGGGATGAAGCAATGTCAGCCAAATCCGTGGGAAGAATTTGCCGCTACGCACAACAAAGGCGACAAGATCAAGGGTACCATCAAGTCGATTACCGACTTTGGTGTATTCGTCGGTCTTGAAGGTGGCATAGATGGGTTGATCCACCTTTCAGATCTGTCCTGGAGTCGCACCGGTGAGGAAGCAGTACATGACTATAAGAAGGGTGAAGAGCTGGAAGCAATGATTCTGGCCGTGGATCCCGAGCGAGAGCGTATTTCGTTAGGCATTAAGCAGCTGGAAGGAGATCCGTTCTCGAACTTTGTCGCGGAACACGGCAAGGGCAGCGTTGTCACCGGTAAGGTCATCAGCCTCGAAGCCAAGGGGGCCACAATCGAGCTCAGCAGCGATGTCGAAGGCTATCTGCGCGCATCCGAGCTTTCGCGCGACCGGATAGAAGATGCGCGATCGGCGCTGAAGGAAGGTGACACGGTCGAAGCAAAGATTACGACGATAGATCGTAAGAACCGCAAGATTTCCCTCTCGGTAAAGGCCAAAGACTTGGCTGAGGAGACCGAGGCGGTGCAGGAATACGCGCGCAAATCGAGCTCGGGAACCTCTTCGTTGGGTGAAAAGTTAAGAGAAAAGCTCAAAGGGAATTCAGAGCTTTCTTGAAAAACCATTGGTTGTTTTCTAGAGTGCTTAACTAGAGCATGTAACCATGACAAAATCAGAACTCATCAGTCTGCTAGCGGCCGGACAGCCGCAGTTGGACTATAGGGATGTTGAGCTGGCGGTAAAGGAATTGCTAGCACAGATGAGTGCCTCACTAGCGTCTGGAGATCGTATCGAAGTTCGTGGTTTCGGGAGCTTTTCGCTGCACTATCGCCCACCCCGAGTCGGCCGAAACCCCAAGACTGGCGCCTCGGTAGCGGTCTCGGATAAGTACGTACCCCACTTCAAGCCAGGCAAGGAACTGCGTGAGCGTGTTAACGGTTCGGGCGATAGCGGATAAAGATCCTCTAGGTCTGGGACAGAAAAAACGGCATTGGTAGCCCCAGTGCCGTTTTTTTTGGGCCAAAATCCTGGCCCACCCACCGATTACAATCGAATGACAACCATCGCTGAACACCATGAACGCAGATACTTGCGAAAAGCGGTAGACTATTCGTTCCTGTGCAACACTAGGTAACTGCATTATTTTGGGAAATATGACCCAGGGGCGTAGTGGGTCAGGGCAGCTACCCAAGGTGACGGGCGGAACACAAACGATAAGGGTGCGACGTACGCGCGCGGCTGGTTCGGAGGAGACATGAAAAAACTAGTCTACAGCATCATCGCGATTGTGGTGCTACTTTTTGGGTTTACGGTTGCTTTTCAGAACCGGCATGCTGTCGACGTTAACTATTATTTCGGATTTCACTGGCATGGCCCTTTGGTATGGATAATGTTACTAGTGTTCGCTGCCGGCGCGCTTATCGGGTTTCTTGCGAGCCTTAGAATAGTGATGCGCATGCAACGACGGCTGGTTCAGGCACGAAAAGAGCTCCGGCGAAAGGAGCAGGAAGTCACTAATCTGCGAGCCCTGCCCATAAAAGATGTCCTTTAATGTTTACAATTTGTTGTGGCTGCTTTTGCCGCTGGCAGCCGGGTCTGGATGGTTAGGCGCTAAGATCGACCAGAAGCGACGTGTGCGAAGGAATGCCTTCGACCTGCCATCGGCGTATTTCAAGGGCCTTAATTTTCTCCTGAACGAACAGCCGGATAAGGCCATCGAAGTCTTCACCCAAGTGCTGGAAGTTAATTCGGAGACGGTTGAGACGCATTTGGCCCTGGGGAATCTTTTTCGCCGACGCGGGGAGGTGGAACGTGCTATTCGCATCCATCAAAATTTGATAGCACGCCCCACGCTTGATAAGGAACAGCGCTCGCATGCCCTGCTTGAGCTTGGCCAGGACTACCTTAAAGCTGGCCTGTTTGACCGGGCGGAAAATCTATTTTTGGAACTTGCCGAAATACGCCTCCATAGTGAGCAGGCCTTAAGGTTGTTATTGCGTATTTATCAGCAAGAAAAAGAGTGGCACAAGGCAATCTCGAGTGCACGAAAATTGGCCCGGCTTTCCGGCGAAAAGATGAACAGTGTTATTGCCCACTACAACTGCGAATTGGCCGAGCTTGCCTATTCGAAAAAGGATTACTTGGCAGCCCGGGCGTTTGTTAGGGAGGCTCTAAGTAATGACCGCAAGTGCGTTCGTGCCAACATTTTATTGGGTGACATCGAGGCGGAAGGCAACCGCCATCGCGACGCCATCAAAGCCTGGAAACACATCGAAGAACAGGATGCCCATTTCCTAGGCGACGTCGCCGATAAGATTGCAGACAGTTACCGCCGCTTAGGGGATGAGAATGGTGTCTATGAGTTCTTTAGGTCGGCGCTGGAGCGTCATCAGTTAATTGGCTTGGTGTTGACGTTTGCAGAAATTATAAGGGATCGTGAAGGTATCGAAGCAGCGGAAAAATTCGTCGTAGAGTCTTTACGCCGCCGACCCTCGGTGCATGGTCTACATAGGCTAATCGAGCTCAATTTGGCTGAAGCACAGGAGTCGAACAAGGACGATCTCATGCTTCTGAGGAATATTATCGAAGAGTTGCGGGAGCAACATCGGGGCTACGCATGCCAGCAGTGTGGATTCAGGGGAAAATCTTTGCACTGGCTTTGCCCGGGTTGTAACCGCTGGAGCACGATCAAACCGATATTGGAGGAGTAATTGGACAGCTCGCGGATAATTGTGGCACTAGATTATCCTTCGGCCGAGGAAGCGGTTCGTTTTGTTGACCAGGTGCAGCCAGCGGAGTGCAGACTAAAGGTCGGTGTTGAACTATTTACCGCGGCCGGCCCATCGTTGGTGGAAAGGCTTGTAAAGCTCGGGTTTGATGTCTTTCTCGATCTGAAATTCCATGATATCCCGAACACGGTGGCTCGGGCTTGTGACGCTGCCGCTCGCCTGGGGGTATGGATGTTAAACGTGCATACCCTCGGTGGCGCCCATATGCTGACGGCTGCCCGCGAGGCGGTTGGGTCATCTGGAAATCGACCCAAGCTTGTCGGCGTGACGTTGCTAACGAGTTACTCTCAGCCGGATGTCGAACAAGTCGGGTTACATGGAAGCCTTGCTGAGACTGTCGCTTCGTTGGCGCGGTTGGCGCACGACGCGGGTCTCGATGGTGTTGTGTGCTCGCCATGGGAAACAGCGGACTTGCGCCGCAGGTTTGGTGAAAAGTTCATCTTGGTGACCCCTGGGGTACGACCAGCAGATGCGGATTCTGACGATCAGGCACGCACCTTGACGCCGCGTGAAGCTCTAGGCCGCGGCGCGCATTATCTCGTGATCGGACGGCCGATTACGCGCGCACCGGACCCACAGGTTGCGCTAGACACCATGAACCGGGAAATCGATATTGGTTGACAACCGGCCGACGGGATTTATTATCGATCGAAGCCACAAAAAATCGAGCCATCATGTTACCGGAGCTATTACAAAAGATTAGAGACACCAGAGTCCTTGTCGTCGGAGACTCGATGCTTGACCGGTATTGGTATGGTGGCGTGGAACGTATTTCTCCTGAAGCACCTGTCCCCGTGATCGCGGTCGACCGCTGTGATGAGCGTCCTGGTGGTGCCGCAAATGTCGCGCGTAACGTGCAGGCGTTGGGCGCAAAATGTGATCTATTGTCGGTCAGCGGCAGTGACAACGAGGCAGATACGCTTGAGCAATTGTTACGAGAAGAGGGCATCAATTGTCGGTTGCAGCGAGATAAGTTACTGAACACGACGATCAAGCTTCGCGTAATATCCCAAAATCAGCAACTAATCCGCATCGACTTCGATATGCCGGGCAGCAAGGATGCCCGGGCTCAGCTTCTCGATCGCTATCTGGAAAACCTTCGACAGTTTCAACTTGTCGTGGTTTCAGACTATGGCAAGGGAGGGCTGGGGTCTGTTAGCGAGATGATAGCAGCAGCGCGAGGTGTCGATATCCCAGTGGTAGTTGACCCTAAGGGCGATGATTATAGTTTGTATCGCGGTGCCGACTTACTCACGCCAAACCGCAAGGAGTTCGAGCACGTTGCCGGGCGTTTTAATGATCAGAAAGAACTCGAGGAAAGGGCCAGCGCGCTGGCGTCTTCGTTTGAGCTGGGTGCGGTGTTGGTGACGCGCGGAGAAGAGGGTATGAGTTTGATCAAGCGCAATGGTGAGGCGTTGCATTACCCGGCGCGTGCCCGCGAAGTGTTCGACGTTACCGGCGCCGGCGATACCGTTATCGCTACCATAGGATGCGCCTTCGCCGTCGGCGGCAGCCCGGAAGACGCGTTGCACTTGGCCAACATCGCGGCCGGGGTGGTGGTCGGTAAGCTTGGTACCACCACGGCCACGCCGGACGAGATCCTGCATGAAC
>JAOTYM010000272.1 GCA_029861845.1 Gammaproteobacteria bacterium
GGCACCTGGCTGGTGCCGACCATACTGGTCAGCCAGCCAGCATTGCAGCCATTTTTTGAGGAGATCGGGTCGCCGCCTTGGTATCTGAAGCGTCGCGATTCAGTGGCCAAACATCATTGGAAGGCGCTCGAGATGGCCATTGAAGAAGGGGTCAATATTGCCCTGGGCACGGACCAATTACCGTCGGCACCCACGGACGGTACGACGGCGACAGCGAGGGAAGCGCAATACTACGTGGAAGCCGGCATGACACCACAACAGGCTCTGCGCTCGGCAACCATCGAGCCTGCCAGAATGCTGGGCGCCGATAATGAAATCGGATCACTGGAAACGGGAAAGTACGCCGATATCGTGGCGCTGGCCGGGGACCCGGTTGAAGATGCCAAGGCACTCGATCATATTCTGCTCGTCATGAAAGGCGGTGAGGTTTACCGGAATCATCTCGGAGATTGAGAACCAGCTAATAGAGTTTCTTTTGAACTTTCTCGGGATGCCGCACCAGGTCTAGCTCCCTGGTCGCCAGCCTGATCGACAGGCTGTCCTGCAAATCTTCAGCATGTTTCAGCATGAGCTCAAGCTGCGCCTCGAGTTGCACCTGAAAATCGGCCTGGTAATAAAGATTGTCCGTTTCACCTGGATCGCGGGCCAGATCAAAAAAAGCATTGTTTCTTGCTCTTGGGTCCGCATCGAAAGCGCGCAATACCAATTTCCACTGCCGAAACCGCATGGCACGTTCATCGAACCAGGAGTTCTCGATTGCAGCTTCCGGGATATTTTGCATAAAGACAGGGACCCGCCAATCATCGTTGCCTGAAGTGACTTCGGCTATCAGATCACGACCGTGAAAGGGGGAACCTATCCGGCCGGTAATGATTTCCATGATCCGGCTCTTGGTGTTGATGTTTGCAGCCGCCAGCATTGTGGGAGCCAGATCAACCAGGCTGACACCCGAATCCCAGATGACCCCTGAGGGCAACCCCTTGGGCCAATGCATGATCATCGGTATCCTGGCCGCCTCGTCATAAGCAATGCCCATACCACGATAAGACCCGGGTCGTTCCTGAAACGAGCCGGCATGATCTGCGGAAATGATAATCAAAGTGTCTTGCAGAATTTTCTGCTCTTGCAAGGATTTAACGATTCGACCCACGTTATGATCCAGGCTGCTCATAGCCGCATAATAGTTTTTGTGATCGATGTCTCTATCCTGGTATAGATCCACATACTTCTGCGGTGGCTGAAAAGGCGCGTGTGGCGTGTAGTAGGACTGATAAAGGAAAAAAGGCCGATCGGCGTTTTGCCGGATGAAACGAATACCTTCACTGGTTTGAATATCTTCCCGGTAGGCAGACTGGTGGGGTTGACCAATCCAGTGCGGCATTAGCGAATTATAGGACTTGAATAAATCGAAAAATCCCGGATTACCGGTACCCAGATGCCATTTGCCGATATGTGCAGTGGCAAATCCTGAGTTGGTCACATATTTCGGAAAATTAATCGCCAAATGGAAGCGTTCATCGTCGAAGGGATTGGCAATGGGATCCGGATACATGGTTGGCAGCCCGCCATTGATCCCTGCCGGATACATGGTCTTGCGAATCTGATGGGCATGTGGGTATACGCCGGTGATAATGGACGCACGCGCCGGGCTACAAAGCGTGGCTGGCGTGTATGCGTTGTCGAACCGCACGCCTTCGTTGGCCAGGGCATCGATATTCGGTGTTGAAACGTCCTTGGCCGAATACACACCTATGCCATCGCGTCTCGCCCAGTCAAACAGTATCAGCACGATATTGGGAGGGCGCTGCTCGGTGTTGTCATAAATCGGTGACAGGCTGCCTGAATCCCGTGCAGGCAATGTGGTCGGCGCTAGCAGGACTAGCGCACAGCCAAGAGCGTAAATCACCGGCCGCGCGGCTTTAACGATTATCAGCATGGGCGGACAGCCTCCTCAGGAAATACCTATCGAATCAGTAACACTTTCTGGTTAACCGGATACAGCCATTCGATACCCCGTTCCGTCAAAACCGCGTCGTCCTCGAGCGGGATG
>JAOTYM010000001.1 GCA_029861845.1 Gammaproteobacteria bacterium
ATGGATGCCGAAGAAAAAAGCTGTGGTCGAATGATAATTAGCCGCTTAACGAGCAGGAAGGAGCGGAAATGAAAGTCTCCCAAGAACTACCGAGAGTAGAATACAAAAAGATACTTTATGTCACAGATCTCTCAGACACGGGGCGGTTTGCGTTTCCTCACGCTGCCAGCATCGCCAATCGCTACAAAGCTGAGTTTACGGTCTTCCACGTTGTCGAGACTGAAGAATTTGAAAAGTATCTTGTCGGGTACATCAGTGAAGATCTATGGGATCAGATCAAGACGAGAAACCTGCAAGAGGCGAGGGATATTCTTATCAGTAGAAAAAGAGATGACACAGCTATCAAGGATGCGATTGATCATTTCTGTCAAGGCGCGTTGGCCGAAGGTGACAAGCAGCCATATGTGACGTATGAAGTTGTCGTGAAGATAGGTGATCCCGTCGAAGAGATCATAGAACAGGCTCATGGAGGAAACTACGACCTTGTTGTAATCGGGAACCATGGCCGCAGGGTCACAACCGATATTTTGATGGGCAGCACGGCGTGGCGAGTATTACACCGTTGCAAAATACCTGTTATGGTGGTACGACTCCCGACTGAACAAGACTGATAAGAAGGAGTTGAAAGCAACGTTCGTATCAATCACGGTCGCATTGCGAGAGACCTAAACCGCTATAATAAAATGGTGGCCAGGCCATCCTCGGCGTACTTAACAAGCGAAAATCGGTACGCCAATCTAAGCTTTGCCACTACGCTTCCTAACTGTCGGGAAGTCCCGAGTGGACTGGGTGGCAATCTTCACGGCCCGACCGCCAACGCGGTTTCGGCCAGCCTCTTTGGCCTCGTAGAGGTACTTATCTGCGAGCTGGACGAGCTCGTTAGCATCGTTCATGGTAGCTGATAGCGAAGCCACACCAAGGCTAATGGTGAGAGGAATCTCCACGCCGTCGAAAATAAACTGATGACTTTCGACGACGCTATGAATACGCTGTGCAAGTACGAGTGTGCCGGCGTCGTCGATGTCACGCATGACAACAACGAATTCATCACCGCCATATCTCGCGAGGAGGTCTTCGGTCCGCAGTGTCTCGCGCGCAACCCGTGCCAGTTCCCTGAGTATGAAATCTGCCGCGGGATGCCCATACATATCGTTGATGCTCTTGAAGTGGTCGACATCAAAGAACAGTAAACTCAGATCTCGATTATGGCGCCGGGCGTGGGCGTATTCGCTGGCAAGCTGATCGAGGAAGAATTTCTTGTTGTAGATCTCCGTTAGCCCATCCTTAGTCCCGCGATCGAAGAGTTTCTGCTGGAAGGACCTTTCGAGATCGTCCTGGTAGGAAAACTTCAGGATGGAGATGGATCCGATCTGGATCTTGTCGCCATCTTCTAGTTGTTGCCGTTGAATCTGGATGCCATTGACAAAAGTGCCGTTGCTGCTGCCTAGATCCTCGAGGACGGGATTACCGTCGCGACTTGCTGTCACCTGCACGTGCCGCCGACTTACCCCTTCGTCCTCCAGCCGTATGTCGGCGTGAAGCCCGCGGCCGATCACCATAGCTGTGTCAAAACGTAGCTTGTACATCATCCCCGCAGGGCCGCCCGCGAGAACGATGAGGTACGGCTCCTCATGCGCTCCGTTACCGGGCGCCCGTCTGATTCTCTCAGTCTTTGCTTCGTCAGCCATGGGACATCCGAATATAAAGAAACACTTATGTACCCCCAGACCGGGTTGGGGCTTCACTGGTAGAAGTGCAACAAGCGTGCCACCCAAAATTGCACATTCACGCTCTACACGTGTGGGAAGATTCCCGACCAAGAAGTGACGTAGCTAGACGTCCCGCGTCGACCGACGCGACAAGTCGGATACCCCCAAGCCGTCGCCGCCTTCGGCTCCACCTATACAGCCGACTGCTTCGGCCACCGCTAACACACATTTTGATGCGCCTTGTGTCCTTGCCGAAAGGTGAATACGGCGCGCGCCGGGATGAGCGTCAGCGCTTGCCCGTGTCGCTTCGCCACGCGTGACCAGTAATGCGCCGTGGCGCAGGCCTCGCAAGCCACCGTTGCAGCCATTTGCCTTCCCAGAAGCTCAGCAAATTTCGCTCCTGTCTGCGGGATCGCCGAAGCACCCTGGGCGCAGGCTGACCCTAATCATACCAAACACGATGGGTAAACCCATGGACGATGCCCATTATCAAGTGCGAGACTAGGGCCTGTCGCGGGGTCGTCACATGATAGATGAAGGATCCCAACCCTCGGAAGAAGGGGCGCGGACTCAGTCCATTACGATTGGCCCGCGCAGGTGGTCGCAACGCATCTACCGGCCGGCTGGTGATAAGTCAGGCGCCAAGCGCCACTTGTCATGTAACGCAGCCATTATTAGTCCTGGCAGAAGTCACACTAGACGGCAAGCTTGTCGCCAAATATGGGGGCAGAGCGAACAAGAAAGACGAAGAGGATGACCTAGAGTGAGTACGAACAATATCGATGAGGCCCTAAAACAGTACTTTAGCCAGCACTTGTTGAAAGAACCTAAAGATCAGACCTTTTTTCATTCGCAATTCAACACCATTGTCAGGGCCATCGCAGAAAGGATCGCCAAGTATTCCAAGGCTATCGGAGAAGACCGTGATCAATTCGAGGATCGGCTGAATGATGCCTTCGACGTAATCACTTCAATTCGGTACGCAACAAACGAAGATATTCATATTAACAGCCGCTTGTCTGCGGAGCAGCAAGCGAGGCGGGATAAACGGGAGCATAAATGGGGAGAACACACCATCTGGTACCACGGCGATCCGCAGTTCGCATTTCAGGAGGGTTATCAGTCGGAGTATGCGCGAAAGGTAGAAGTCGATATCCTACAAGGGGAGACAGTCAAGTATCTGCTTCGCCCATGGATGGAGAACGAGCAATTAGAGTGGATCATGGTAGACGCCTTGACGTTTGTGACAGTAACGTCATTCGGGGAGGAGCTGAAGCAGCACGCTCGTGGCGCCGGCTTTCTTGGGTTGAATTTCGCGTACTTCTCCACCAAGGGAAACATCAAGAAGATGATGTGGAAACGATCACAACATCGACTGACAGTGCAGTTAGCGAAAGCTGTGATTTTCTTCGGCATGCCCATCGCTGTCGGGTGGTATTTCTTCAACAAGGGATATCAGGAGTGGATGATAGTCGGTGGGGCTGCATATGGTGCGTTATTGGCATTCGTATTGCTCTACAAGATCTTGAGGAGAGTCTTCCGAGGGAAGCCAAAATCCCAATTTGACAAGTACGAAGATTATCTCGACCTGCTCGGGGAGATGTGGGTTACTTACGACCTGCTCCAGGGGACGGTGGTTAGCCCAACGCTATTAAGGGAACGATTGTTGGATGCCGCCAACAAGGGAGCAGTGTGGCCCGGAGCGATCTTTTCAATCCTTGATCATGCGATCCAACGAAATCCTGCCGTGTGGGGCGCCTGGGATGAGGCAAGATACCGCGAACGAAGACCTGTAAGCACTTGTAGACAACCGTAAGTACAATACCAAATCAAGCAGATACGAACTATTTTGATTTCGTACCATACCTAGGACATTTTCGCCACAGCCCTCGTCGTCCCTCTCGTGCCCTGATTTCGGCATCCGCGTAGCGTCTTTGGTCCGCTAGGCTTGTTCGTGTTGATACTCCTTAATAGTGCCAGGCAAGTCCAACCTTAACTTGTTCGAGGCACACATCGACGCCGTTCACCAAGGCCTTCCTAACAATACGGCCATACCTGCCTCGCTCTTGGTATTCAACCGTTACTTGTTTACCCGCCATTATCGAAGCTCGGCGCTTGCGGGAGGCTAACCCGTAAGCCTGTTTACACAATACGCACACGTAACCTCTGCTATATTCCTGTCCAGGCCAGCTGTTAGAGCGTAACCATGCACGACACACTACGAATTCGTGTCATCAAGGGCCTCACTCGCCAGATTCGGAGGTCCAGGAAACCAGTAACCGTACTCTTTACGGACATCCAAGACTCAACAAAGTACTGGGACAGGCACGGCGACACCCAAGGCCGGCTCATGCTCGACCAACACCACCGGCTGGTATTTCCGATCATCACCCGGTTTCACGGAAAGGTCCTTAAGACCATGGGCGATGGCGTGATGGCGTCATTCAAGGTGCCTGACGACGCCGTCAGGGCCGCCATTGGCATTCAGCAGCGACTGGCACAGCAGCGAGCGCGAGACACGTGGTCTTGCCCGAATGTGCGAATCGGAATCCATACGGGAACAGCGATTGTCGAGGGCAAGGACATATTTGGCGATGTGGTCAATGTCGCATCCAGGGTGGAACGTCATGGCGCGGGCGACGAGATCCTCGTCTCAGCCAGCACGGCGGCAAAGCTCGAGCAGACAGTGTTCGATCTGGTTAAGAAAAGAAGTTTCACGCCCAAAGGCAAACAGCGGCCGTTGGCGGTTTACCGGTGCCGATGGAAAGACCATCCGAGCCTGATCGGGGCGATACCGCCTCGGTCATTTGTGCCGGTCATAGGGCGCCAGAAGGTCAATGTCGTGGTGCATCTCATTGCAAGCCTGGGCATTTCGTATCTGCTGTACCTCATATACCTGCGCCATGTCATCGCCGACGCTGAAGGCCTCGCGCTGTTGACCTTAGAGGCGCAGTCCATCCTCAATATCCATCCCGCCGCGCTGGTGGCCGCAATTGTGGCCGCCGCCGCGGTGCTGGTGGTGGCCAGGGCGAAGACGGTGCCCTATTTCATTCTACGGCTCATAAAAGCGGGCTTCGGATTTTGCTTGGCGTTCTTGGTGTTCCATCTGCCAGCAACCTATCTGCCGCTGGAGGCTGGGCCAAAATGGAACGAGGCAATCTTCTGGTCGCGCAACCTGTTTGTGGAAGTGTTGGCGGACAATACTAGTGCCCGCCAACAACCATCGCCGGGCTCACCGATCGTGCGCACGGTTGACGCGGGCACGCTCTTGCTGTTGGCCGATGTGCACACGCAAGACGGACTGACCTGGATCAAGGTGCTCATTGGAAAACAGCGCTATGGTTGGGTGCCACGGGTGTTGGCAGCGAAGATTGGCGCGCCAGAAAAGCGGCTGCTGACTCCTGCTTATCGATTCTATTTTCGATACCGGGACCTGTACGCGTTGCTGGTGGGAGCAGCGGGATTTATCTGGGGCTTTCTGAATTTCAGAATCCGGCCTGCGTGAACAGCCCTAAGGCGCACAGTTCTAGGGTGAGCGATATGCCGCCGAACCTCCCGGGGCGATGCAGATTCTCTACTTTGGATGTGGATCAGTCAGGTAGCGCGGCAGTTTAAGATTGAGCAGTGACTGCTCGGTTTGCTTGCCGATGAATGTCAGATTATCTCGGATTTACAATGTCGAGCAGCACATTATAGAGGTGTTCATCGAGGCTGCCGAACATAAGCGCCGCCCCACCCTTCTCAGCTCGCACGACTTTGGCTGGCAGCGGACACGCTACGGTCTTGCCCTCGCGGAGAATCCTAAGAACCAAATCCAACTGGGCGCCTTTGGCCAGCGTGAAGTTCTTGGTTTCTAGAAATGCACCGTCAAGACTGATATCCCGCAGCCTGCACTTCTTTATTTCGCTACCGTCACTTGCAAACACCTTGACGTCGGTCACGCGACGCTGACCTAAACGACGGTTGGCTGACAACGGTTTGTTAGTCATAATCATCCCCTGATGCGCATCCCGCTAGAATCAGTATAGTTAAAGTTTTTGTGGCCTGCTTTCGTTCAGGCGCACCAATCCCCGCTAAACGGACTTTGTGTTGATTATGGCTGGCGCCGAGGGCCTAGAGGGCTTCGGTTGATGAGTCTTGAGGACGGCACTGTGGCGCTCCCCCTTTGTCCAACCCCCACGGTGATTCGACTATCCATTTATTCAATCTTTCCACGGGTATCGGCGGACTCATGTAGTAGCCTTGTGCATAGTTACAGCCAAGGGCCGCCAATATCTCCCAAGCTCGCTCATTTTGTACACCCTCAGCAACGGTGTTCAACCCGAAATTGCGCGCTAACTCGATAACTGAGTGAACGATCATTGCATCATCTTTTTCGTCCACCATGTTCATGACAAATGACTTGTCTATTTTAAGCTCGTCGACCGGAAGCTTTGTGAGATAAGCCAGCGATGAGTACCCAGTGCCGAAATCGTCGATCGAAATTGATATCCCCATATCAGTGAAGCGGTGAAGAATTTCCAAAGAATGAGCCGGATCCTCCATAATGGCGTTCTCAGTGATCTCCAGGATCAAGCGCGAAGGCGCTGCGCCCCACGTGTCCATGGCGCGCAACACCAACGCCGGGAGTTCCGCATTGTCGAGATTACGAGGCGACAGATTGACCGCTATGGTGAGGTCAGCCCCTTTGTCAGCAAAGGCGACGCTCTGTCGGAGAGCGGCATTAAGCACCCAAAGGGTTAGCGGTTGAATCAGCCCAGTTTGCTCCGCCACTGGAATAAACTCATCGGGCAACATAAAGCCTCTTTTTGGGTTGTTCCAGCGCACAAGTGCTTCCAGTCCACTGATTTGACGGCTTTTAACATTGATTTTGGGTTGGTAATACAGAGTTAATTCGCCCTCACCGATGGCGCCTCGCAACTCCGCTTCAAGAGAGAAGTGCGGCACGGCGCTATCTTTTTCTTCTTCGTCATAGATAACAAATCTAGAGCCTGAGCGTTTCGCTACAGACAACGCCCCATCCGCATATTGCATTAGACGGTCTGCATCCGTTCCGTGCTGTGGAAATAAGGCTATACCGATGCTCGCTTTGACAGTCACCCGTTGGCCGTCCAGCAAAAAAGGGGGCTCCATGATGCTTTGGATCTTGGATGCCGCTAACCTCGTGTGGCCAATGTTCATCGTTGGCATTAACAATGCAAATTCGTCGTCACCGATGCGAGCGCATGTGTCAGATTTGCGTAGCATACCGCGGAGGCGTTCGGCTACCTGTTCGAGTAGCAAATCGCCTACACGATGACTTAATGCATTGTTTATTCTTCTGAATCGATCCAAATCCAGAATAAGAACAGCCAGGATTTTATTTCCCTGCGTCCCGTTTTGAATCATATTCTGCAGGCATTCGAAGAAAGACCTTCGGTCGCGACAATTTGTTAGGCTATCTTCCATGACGCGTTATCTGAGACGGTTGTTCGTTACGGCACAGTCTCACACCCAAAACCGCGATTCGATGCGGTATCTGGAGGACATGGTTTTCGTCCCGGTAAATCATAGGAAAAACTCCCTCGAATCGATCCCATAAGCTCCCGGTTCAAGCACGTCCTTTATCTCCAACGGATTTCCCGATGAATCCAAAAGCTCTGTCATCAGATCGATTACGGCCCCCGACTCGATCGGTTTCTTATGCTCATCAAGAATCAGCATGATTTCTGGCCTAAGGCGACGCACACGGTTCTGCGACAAAACCATGCCGACTTCACCGGTGGTCAATTCCACGAGGCTGCCAACCGGATAGACGCCTATACACTGGATGAACTGTTCTATCAGCCCAGCTTGAAATTCTTTATCCTTGCGCGCATACAGGTTTCTGAGGGCTTGATGTGAAGAGATCGCACAACAATAGGCCCTATCACTTGTCATCGCGTCGTAACAATCAACAATCGCGGCCATCTTGCCGAAGATCGGTATTTGTTTACCTGCAAGTTTCCTGGGATATCCGCGGCCGTTATCGCGCTCATGATGCGTATGGGCGATCTCGATAGAGTCCGGAAGAACCCCTTTGGCCTTGCTCATGATGTCCACACTGTGCGAGACGTGCGTTTTGATTACTTTAAACTCTGCTGGAGTTAGCTTATCGGGTTTTTCGAGTAGCTCGGTGGGTATCCGCAATTTGCCGATATCTAGCAACAAGGTGCCGATACCAAGGATTTCCAATTCTCCCTTCGCAAATCCTAGCTGGCGACCGAAAATCAGTGACAATGCGCAGACATCGAGACAATGGGCATATGTATATGAATCTTTACTTTTGAGTCTGGTGAGCAACGTGAAAGCATTCGGGTTCCGAATTACGCTGTCTGCTATACTTGTCACCGTTTGCTTTACTTGACGCGGATCGATTTTTTTCTCTAGCCGCACACCATCCGCGATCTCAGCAAGCGCTACTTTGCTGTTCGCATAGATTTCTTTGGCCGCCTCGAGCTCCTCCTCAACCCTCGTCTGGTCCTGATAAGTTGCACCAGCGTACTCCGCGTGATCGGTGAGGTTATTTGTACATGAACCGATGGCCGAGCTACCGGGGTCAACATCGCATCCGAGGTCGATATCGATGTAGACGTGGTCACAAAGGCTCCGCAGTGTCTCGATCTCCTCTTGCGACTGGATCTCGAATCCTTGAAAGAGAAACGGAGTTTCGAGCCATGGGCGGTCCGGCTCGGACACCCACATGCCGTATCTGAGTTCGTGAACACTGATTTGCTTCTTCATTATCTCCGTTTGCATGCAATGTTCAGGCCAGCGCCGACCTGCTTGGTGCTAAGGTACTGGATATTCTTCTCATAATTACCGCTACTTAGGGGCAATTTAGCGCGTGGCCGCTGTTACTGGTAATGGCGCCGATTGGGGCCACGCAGAGTGCCCCCGCTCAAGCCGAAAATACTAGGCGATCGGTGATTTATCAGGCAGTGCGTTTCTGAAATGGTAAGTGACTTATTGATTACTGGTGGGCCGTGCTGGAGGAGTGATATAGGGACGGGGCGTGTACCGCTACGGGGCTGAGGGCGCCATCGACCCAACGACCCTCTGATTAAAAGGCAGACGCTCAAACACTGTTTATTAATAACTTAGAGTGAGAATTGCCAAATATTCCGCCAAGTTTGTGCTTCGTTTCAAGTCAAAACGTTAGGTTTTATTTGGCAATGGATATTTGGCAGTCGTCAAGTATCCCGAATTGATACGTAGATGCAGGAACAAAAAAAATCCCCGCACAAGGCGGGGTGGATGCTCAAAATAAAACAGATCTGATTACTAAGTTCTGCTTATAACTTCTTTCTTCGTCTCCCCCATCCTAGAACAATCGCACACGAGATTGGCGTTTACGGTTGCCCCTTGAGCAATATCGATCTCCTTATAGTGCAATTCGCCACCGACGTCGGCCGTGGACAAAAGCTCGATACGCTCGGAGCAATACGCGTTACCCCTCAGTTTACCCGCTACCGTCATGTGGGCAACTTTGACATTTCCGACGACCTCGGCGTGTTCGCTCAGAACGAGGGTGCTATCATCCTGGCTGGCCGCCGTGATATTACCCTTTACCTGACCATCGACTCTCAGCCCACCATGAAAAGTGGTGTCGCCAGTGACTACGGTTTGCGCACCAAGGATGTCGATGGCACGGCAAGGTTTTCGATTCGACTTCTTAATACGCATGAACGCGACCCCCTTTTGAACTCATTACCCCGTCTTTCGTTGCCACCCTTACAACATTTTCCTGTTGATACAATCCTGTCGGTCACACTCGAACTAGGCGGGGTGGATGTATAAAACAGACCTAGTTACTAAGTTCTTCTTAAGATTCTGTCTCTCCCCATAATCTCATCAGCGCGGCTTGCATCGCCTGCCAGTTGTCGCCTTTACGACGGCCGGTGCTATAGCGCCGCTCTCCCCCGTTGGGGTCCCAACGTAATGTGCCGCGGCGATCCGGTTGGCGCCGTCTCTGCGTCAAGCGCTGTTCTGGCCTTCGCCGCGCCGATGTCGATGACCGTGCATACATCGCGAGTCCTCTGTCGGTCTTACAAGGATCAAAGATAAGGAGGGCGCATGGCTGGACGCCAAAAGAAGCGCAGCCAGACGGTTTAGAAAGGTTAGTGTAATGCCGAGTCCGTTCGGGCATCGAGATTTTTGTTCTCTCACATTGCCCTCCCAGAGTGGGAATAAACATTGTCCGTAACTAAGGCGAAAATCGCAAGCGAAACGCAAGTCTTGCGCCAACTGAAAGTTACGACTTAGGATCACAAATCCGTAATAACTAACTGAGTTAAAAGGGGTTTAACCGCTACTGAGACCTATGCAACCGCCGCCAGCCACGGCCAAGGCGGATTGGGGTTGTTGTCTCGCCACAGGCCTATTTGTCGCTGTCGTGCCCTGATTTCGGCATGCGCGTAGAGTCTTTAGTCCTCTAGGCTTTGTTCGTGTTGGTATTTCTTGTGGTGCCGGGTGAACCCAGCCTTAACCTGTTCGAGACAAGCATCGACCCCATCAAGTCGGACTTGCTCTATAATGCGGCCGTAGCGGTCTCGCTTTTGGAATTCAATTGTTACTTGTTGACCCGTCACGATCGAAGCCAAGTGCTTGCGGGAAGCCAATCCAAAGGCCTGCTGTCGTTCAGGCGCATCGATCCCGGCTAGTCAGACTTTGTGTTGCCGATAGTTGGCATCGAGGACCTAGAGGGTATCGCCGTCCGCGATCTTGACGACCTTTCCGTTGACGGTATCGGCGAAGGCCGCTAGCGACAGAAATACGAGGAAGCAAAACGCAATGACACGGCCTACGATGCCCTAATCCCTGGCATCGGAAGTAGATCGCGGTCCCCACTAGGACGACAACAATGACAGGGGCCTTGAACAAGCTACTGCTTCTCCCTCATTTAACACGTGCTCGCCTGCAGCTTTGCCCCGATCGTACGCCCCACACAAAGAAGGGGCCGCCGAAATTCAGCGGCCCCGCTCATCACAACGGATGGCTTTACTTAGTCCGCCCGCGCTCGTTTACGGTCAGTCAGAGTCATCGCCGTTGTCGTCATCACGACCGTCGATGATTTTCCTTGCCTTGCCCGTGAGCGCAAGGATGTGCAACCCGGTGTTGGCTCGGTCTGTGATGTAAACCAACCCGCGATCGTCAACCTCGACGTTGTTGGTCTGGATCGCGAACTTACCGTTACGGTCGTCTGTGTTCTCCGTTATCCGCGGGATGAAGTAGGCCACTTCCTTCGGGTTAAACGGATCCCGGATGTCCCACATTCGGACGCCGGCATTGAACCATGAAATGGCGACCATTTTCCTATAGAAGACCGACGTGAAGTTTTCGTTCGACGCGTGGCTCCCGAAGCGCCCGCCCACGGTACAGTAGTCGCCCTCGGCTTCGGCAACGTTCAGGTTGGAGACCGGGTACGGGTGCACTTCGTCGGTGATGTCGACCATGAACGTCATCTGTCGGCTCTCGGTGCATTCGTTTCCGATGGCCTCGTTCACCAGCACGATGAAATCCCTCATTGTGTTTTCAGGGCCCAATTGGGGCAACTCGTATCCGAGGACCGGAAAGGTGGTATGCGCACCCATGAAAGTCGGCGTAAGGAAATCAACGATGAGCGGTGCTGTAAGCTCAGCAGGAGTCGGGTTTGCGGGGTCTGCCAGGGGGATTGTCGGATGGAGGAGTTCATCCCGATTCAGAATCACCAGGTGGCCGTTCGCCCGGGTCCCGTGCCCGCAGTAAACGCGATTACGTTCGATAACGGGGATGCACCCGTGCAGCGACTGAGGAACGTCTCCCGTAGCCCCCGGTTGTTGGCCCTCGAGGCCGAAGTTACGAATGAAGACGGGATTCTTGGGATCGCTCAGGTCGAAAATCTGTGTCATCCGGTTCGTGCGCCAGTCCTGAAACACGACCGGTGGCTGACCTGGGAGGGTCGTGCCCGCTACAACGCCTGAGGCGATGTAGGCATAGCCGGTACTGCACTCCCAATAGCTCTTGTGCGTACCGCCAAGGCCGGTCACCGGTGTACTTACCAGCACCGGAGCAGATGGATTGGTGACATCAAAGACTTGATGTTCCAGATTCCCGTTGGACCGAAGCAGGTAAGTGTGGCCGCTTTCCCCGAACGGGAGTTCGTCACCGCTGCAGGCGCGGACCATCTGCGCACCCGCCACACCCGGGAGGTGGTGGAGGTAGACGGGACGTTTGGGATCGGTCACATCGACGATCGAGACCCCGTTCGTTTGCACCGGCGCTCCCGGGAGGAGCGTATTCGGCGCACTGCCATTGTGGTGCCCAATGTAGGCGATCCACCGGTCGCCCTGCTGCTGGGTAATAGGCTGATAGGCGGAGCGGGCTTGGAGGTCATTGAAGCCCACCAGCCTCATGTTTTTCTTGCTTTTGTTCTTGTGGTCGTCTCCCTGTGCCGGTCCGACGGATAAAGCTAGCAAGGTGGCCAGGGCGGTAGTCAAAATTCCCGCTGCCATTAACGGTTTTTTCCTGATGTTTGTTCTCATCACAATTCTCCATTCTTAATAATGGCTCACAAATACACGTGTCCGTGACCAGGAATCCGAAATGCCTTTCCTGGACGGATGCGAACGCAATGATTAAAGCTTGCTAAAACTAGGTGGGTGACTTTTTCATAGCTGCCTCCTCCCTGGTGGCCTTGAAACGAATCTTGTTAACGCTAGTTCTTCTTACGAAAAGGCGCTAACGTTTCTCATTTTCTTGATGAGAAGTCAATAGGCGTCTGAAGAATGAAAAGACTCGACCGACAAACGGGCACCAATAGGATCCTCACCATGCCCTGCTTCTTCAAACTTATGATCCCAGGGATGACGGAATGTCAGTCCGTGTAATTACGCTTTTCTTCCTAGTGTTCCTCTCCCTGGCAGCCTCTGCTGATTCCCTCACCGGGGAGGTTGTCAAGATGGATAGCGATATCCCCTCTACGTGCTCGACGCCAATTATCAGCAACACAAAATCTATTTTATCCGGGGTTGATGCACCGGAACGAAAGCGGCGTATGGATTAGCTTCTTGTAAGCATTTAGGTTCGGTAGTGGCGCGTCAACAAGTAACAGTTGAATACCAAAAAGCGCGACCGCTATGGCCGCATTGTGGCCAAGGCCCTGATAAACGGCGTAGATGTGTGTCTAGAACAAGCTAAGGCGGGGTCTGCCTGGCACTACAAGAAATACCAACACGAACCGAGCCCGGAGGACCAAAGAGTTTACGCAGATGCTGAAAATAAGGCTCGGGATGAAAGACTAGGGCTATGGCGTGAGCTAGACCCGTTAACCAGTTTCGATCGGTATGGAACTCCAACCCTGCACTAATTCCAGTATCAAGTACGCCTTATCGAAACTTCAGCATCCTATACTGGCCATGGGCGTGCTCGAGAAATGTATCGGCCCGCCATTGCACGAGAGTCAATTGAGCCATCTTGGCGATCAGCCCCGTGACCTTTGAGGAAAGCTCAACACGCAGCGGAACGGTGTCTATCTGACCGGGGGAAGTCCAGTCTGAGCCCGTTGATTGGTTAGTGCAAATCAAATTGGAACTGGGTTGCCATTCTCAAGTAAATCGATGGTAACCTAGCGCCGAAAGGAGGGACGAATTACTTCACCTCTTTTTTTGACTTACTCTCTTTATTTATATTTCTTGATCTGGCCGCTCTCAATACGTGCAAAATAGGACTCCAAATCTTTTTTCACGATTGGGGCGAGGAAATACAGACCAAGGATATTTGGCACGCAGATCAAAAATACCAACGCGTCTGAGATATCAAGGATTGGGCCGAGCTGTACAATGCAACCCAAAGCTACAAACACGCAGAAGATGCTTTTGTAATTGATTTGACTCACCTTACCTTCCCCAAATAGATAACTCCAACCTTTCAGTCCGTAATAAGACCAGGAGATCATTGTTGAGAAAGCAAATAGCACAGCTGCAAAAGCCAATGGGATCGGGAACCACGACAATTCGCGCGCAAAAGCAGTTGATGTCATGGCGACACCTTGCGCGTCTCCCGCAAAGTTAGGATCAGCTACCTGGGCAGTTCCGATCACCAGCGCTGTAATAGTGCAAATAATAATTGTGTCAACAAAAGGCTCAAGCAAGGAAACAACACCCTCAGTGATAGGCTCATTTGTTCTAACCGCCGAATGCGCAATCGAAGCTGAACCAATCCCCGCCTCGTTAGAAAATACCGCTCGCTGGAAGCCAATAATTAGCGCACCGAGGGCACCACCTGCGACGCCCTCTCCTGTAAAAGCGCCAGTGAAGACGTTCGTAATTGCCTGTGGAATCGAAGTAAAGTTCATCAATATAACGATAATTGCGAACACACAGTAAAAGATAGCCATAAACGGAACGATTTTTTCAGTTACTTTCGCGATCGATTTGATGCCACCTATGATTACCATAAATACTATCGCTGCCATGATCAGGCCAATTAGCCAACCCAGCCCATCCAAAGCGCCGCCGGTAACATTGTTCAATTGCACGTAGGCCTGATTTGACTGGAACATATTGCCTATACCTAGCGCGCCGATGAAAATACCAACCGCATAAAATGTACCCATAAATTTACCGAACCCTTCCATGCCACGATCTGAGAAACCCTTTCTGAGGTAATACATTGGACCACCGGAAACATGGCCATCTTCAAATTCCTGGCGGTATTTAACCCCCAGGGTACATTCGACAAATTTGGTCGACATACCCAAAAATCCGGCCATAATCAGCCAGAAAGTTGCACCTGGCCCCCCTACCGTTACCGCAATCGCAACACCACCGATATTACCGATGCCAACTGTTCCTGAAACTGCCGTCGCCAGTGCCTGAAAGTGCGAAACCTCACCGCTGCTATTAGGATCGGAATAATCCCCTCGAACAAGCTCTATGGCGTGTTTGAATCCACGAAGGTTGATGAACCCCATATAGACCGTAAAGAATACTGCTCCGATAACTAGCCATAAAACGACTACCGGGAGTTGTGCTCCAAAAACCGGAATTTTAACGAAAACGATCTTACCGACTAACGCTGCAATTGGTGCTGTAATAGCATTGATCGTTGCATCAATCCCTTTTTCCCCTTCGGGTGGCGCCTCGGGTGGCTGGATGCCTTGGATCCATGAACTGTAACCACCTCTAACATCTTCTATACCTTCGATCCAGGCTTCGGTTGGCGAAAGTTTTCTTTGCTGATTTTGGTCTTGTGCAAAACTTGACGATAGGCAAATGACGAAAATACTGATAATTCCAATAGAAGTTCTCACGAGCAGTGTTTTCATTTGATGTTTCTCCTATTGTGAGCAATAACGATCCGATCAATACGCCACGATGCCTTTTACCCACGTGGGACGCTGCCGACTCGTGCTCGTCTGCTAAAACGGATGGAATGCTAATCGCAAAAAAACACGGAAGGCCAACAACGAGCTTCAGGACCATCGTTCTCCCTGGATCGTCTTCCTAGTTGTTTCTCGGCCTGACGCAGCGGAGGTCAGGGCACGACCGTTACCGGTACTGGGGACACTTGAAGCAGGCCGGCGGTAAGACTGCCGAATAATAAGCCACCCAGGTCGGATTCTCCTCGTCGTCCAACAACGATTTGCGAGACCTCCTTCGTGCTGGCGATTTCGGCAAGCGCTACCACCGGTTTGCCGTGGCGTACGATGCCTTCAGCGTCAATTCCACGCTTTTCGAGTGACTTGATAATGGGTGCTATGACTTCAGACTGTGCCCGGCTCAGCTCTTCTTCTCGCCGTTTGTGTCGAACTTCGTTTTCCTCGGGCGTGTTGAAGGTGAATGGGGACCATTCGATAATGTAGGCAACGAGCAAGCGAGACTTCGCGCTGAGAGCCAGTTCCGCTGCAAACTCGGTCGCTCGGCTGCTGCTGTCGCTGCCGTCTACACCTAGTAACAGTGTGTTCTTCATGCGCTCTCTCCTCCTGTCAGTGACGCATTGAAATTGTTGGTAACAGTTCTGTTGCGAGGGTCCTCGTATCTTAGCGCCGAAATCGGAGCGACACAGTAAAGGATACGGACGCGTGAGAGGCATCAACAATAGGCCCGTAGTTGCAAGCAATGTAGGGCCAGTTCAATTGAATCAATTGGTCCATGGTGCCAGTAGGGTGGAATGGCGTGGAACAGAGTGTCCAGGAACAGGGTCAGGCTTGCGACAATGATCACAAAGCGGCCAGTGAACCACAGGACTCGCCCACCAACAGATCTATACTGCAATTCAGCTACCCCGACGAGGCTTAGTCACATTGACGGTCACAGTGCCCAATAGTCTCGCAGGCCAGTCGCATTTAACGGCTTGATCCTACAGTGTCATGAGGGGTTAGTAATTCGATGACCACCTGATGAGAGATTAGTGGGTCGCACACGCGGTGCACTCGAGAGGTCGTTGTACTCTCTAAAATGATGTCAAGCCGTTGTTGGCCTTCACGAACTACTCGTCAGTGAAAGCCTCCTTGACGCGCAGCCCCCTGCATCGAATCACTCTGGTCGGCGGAACAGCATCGCGTAGTCGCTGCGGAACCAATCGTCGATTCGGCGAACGAGCTCAAAGCCGTTCGCGGTCATTTCCTCAATCAGTTGATCCTTGGGTGTCCCGTGACCGCCGCGCCGCTCGGGAATGCCAGGTAGAGTGCGCGTAGGGGCGCCCGGCGCCCCGGGTTGGAAATCGATGACGAGGATCAGGCCACCGGGGCGCAACGACGCGAACATGCTCCGATCCATATCATTCGGATCCGCGAAGTGGTGGTAGACGCGCCGAAGAAGGATCGCGTCACAGCACTGCTCCGGTAGCTTGGTGTCCGTAATGGTGCCCTCGATCACCGTGACGTTCTGGAGTGCAGCACCGGCGACGGTCTTTTCGATGGCACGCAGGCGCTCTGGCTTGATTTCGGTGGAATAGACCCGGCCTGTCTTGCCAACGCGTCGCGCCAGGTCGACGGTCCACCGGCCATCTCCGGCGCCGACATCCGCAACGACGGCACCCTCTTTGATCTCCAGAACTTGAGCGATCCGGTCGCGTTCGTCCGCCTCGGCGTGAGGAACCATCATTAGGCAGTAATACGCCGAGAGTAGTACTACCTTAATTGGGGTCGTGTTCAGTGCAACGGTCCGAGTTCGGAAAATCATTGGCCTCGACATGATCTGTTACAGGTCTTGAGAATTGTACCAACCCTCGGATCGTTAGACCCTTAACTAATCGAAATTGTTGTGGGGAATGCCTGCCATAGCTGTAGTCATAAATCGGTCACAGTTTAAGGCAGGGAAGTAGGAACGGAGAAGAAGTAAGTCTTTGTTTTAGTTGGTGGGCCGTGCTGGAATCGAACCAGCGACCCCCTGATTAAAAGGTGGATGCTCAAACGTTGTGTTTCAATGAATTGAGTGTGAATTGCCAAATATTTCGCTTGGTTTCTACGTCGTTTTAAATCAGATCATTATGTTTTATTTAGCCGCGGATATTTGGCAGTGTCATAGGCATGGTCACATTTAAGCCAGGTTCAAAGCTTCCTATCTTAAACAAATTCTTGCCATACAGCCTAAATAAACCAGCTCATCTGTTACCCTGGTATACACAGACTGATTTGGTTTCGCGTGCCATCCATAGAGCCGCCGATATTCCCACGGTGGATTAGGTTTGCGCTCTCGACCAAACTCCAGGCCCAATGCCCGTCTCTCCATTTCTTGGACCATACAACGCTGAGGTGCGCACTAGATCGTCTCTAACCTCGAACGAGCGTGGGAGATTACTGGCGAGAGCGAAGACCGATTAACAGGGCTATGATTTAGATTTCACAGAGGGTGGCAAGGCAGTTTAAGATTAAGAATTGCCTTCTTGGCTTCCTCGCCGGTGGCTGTCAGATTAATTCGTATTTACGACATCGAGCGGGATATTGTTTGTAGGTGATCGAGACGACCAAACATAACTGATGATTAGACGGAACATTTTTATCGAAGAACCGCGCCGATGGCTGATCGCATTCCGGACGATTGCTGTCATGGTCTCGATCGCCGGAGGTGTACTAGCGGCCTCAATCATCTATGCGGTGTACTCGGGGCATTACATAAGCTTCTTTGGTGCCAGCATCGGCCAAACAGACCAGAGTCTACTTGCCAGAATCGAAACGCTGGAACAGGAATTGGCGAAGCGGCCCATGAGAGACGAGGTAAAGAAACTCAAGATAGACGTGGAGAAGGCGAAAGCCGAGGCGGTGAACGCGTTGGTGCAATCGGATCTTCCTGATCTTTGGGAGCCTCATGAGTCGAAGGCGCAAATAATTGGGAAAATCACAGCGATGAGTAAGATAGCCGATGCTTATAATGAGGTCACTCAGAGCATGGAGTTCGTCTTCGTGGAGCTAGAGCGCGCGATCACTAGATCGGGCGGCTACATCAATACCAACGAGGGAACGGAGAGCGGCCCGAACGTCTTGCGCTTAATCCAGAGGGCGCTTGCGTCTATTAATGCTTTCGAGGGTACGCCGGACGGCGAACAGAGCTCTACCAATAAGGCACTCGAGACGTTTCAAGCAACGTACAATGCAGGGCTGTCGCCTGACGAAATACAGCTGAGGCCGTTGGGCTTCTTCGGGCCGCGCACCCTATCGATCATGCGCGATCGATACTGGCGCCATGACGCGGGAGCATAAACGCCCGATTGCGAGTTGCCAGAATAGCGGCACAGATCGCTTCTCGTCTGGCTTGGTCCGCTGGCTTACAATTTACCTGAGTCTACTCGTGCTAACCTCCTGTGTGGCCGCGGTACCGTCGCGTCGGCCGGCATCGCCCACCGCAGAGGTTTTGGTTGCACCCCGCCTCGATCCGCAAGCTGTCGTCTTCACCGACCAGAGTCAGCTCGGCCATACAAGCTACATAAGCCCGCTCTACATCACCACTCTTCTGAGCCTGCTTCTTGCAGAACTCCTGCACTACTCGGAAATGTGTTTCCTAGGGCGTAGGTTGGATGGCAACCCAAGCCTGTGACACTTGACTGAGTCATGACCAAGACTGTCTATATCGTATCCGGTACGCCACACTGGCAGATATTTCGGGTGCTATAGAAGTCAAGCAACCGCGGTTCCCAAAATTCGGCAAGTGTGAACAGTCGGCCTGAGCGATCTGCGCTGCCGGCGTTTTTCAGGTCCTTGTCACCACAGTTGTGGCTACAGACTCTGCTGTAGAGCAACTTGATTATCGTACTCGCGCCGTACGTTATCGAGGTACTCTTCACGAGGGAGTTCGTGCAACTGTCTCTTGTAAGCTTCGGTCTCATCAAACCATAGTTCGGCACGGCGCTCAAAGGCCTCCTTACCCGTCAACGTTTGGGATTCGAGAAACACTCTAATTGCGAGCAGATAGCGGACGACATTACGCTCGACAACGCCCTGTATACCCCTAACATATTGTGGCTCGCCGTCTCTGTCGTAACGGGACACGGTAAATCCCTCTTTGTGTCGACCAAGGGTCGCCAAATATAATTTTCCGAGTCTCCTCGCCACCTTACCGAATCGCTGCGAAACCCTCAGCTCACTGTAGACGCCGCCGGTTGTCGGTATTGCGTAGAGGTCAATGTGATAATGGAAGGTGCCATAAGGCCCCTTCTTTGAGTACAGATTGACGCTAAGCAAGTCCTGCGTATGCTTGCTGTTGAAGTGAAGGGTCAGGGGTTTGGCTTTCTTGGGAGGCTGGTAGTGTTTCCTGCCAAGGTATAATGTTATCTCTCGACGATCACTGCCGTTTGCAACTGATACACATGCCTTTACGTTTAGGTGCAGCGGCATGAAGCCACACCATGCAGCCGGCTCGCCCAGTATCGTAGCCAATTCGGCCAACGATCGCCCTGCCATCTCGACCCCCATTCGGGCTACGAACGTACTTTTTTCAAGCTTCGTAGTCTCTAAGAAGAACGGGATATCCGAATCGTTTCGCTGCTTCCACGATTGGTACGCGGCATGGTTTCTCCGTAGCTCGTCAAGGCTAGGGGGACCTGCGGCAGCGATCCCAACACAGAAGCTTAATATCAGCGTCGGCGTCAGAAGCATCGCCGCCAACGACATCTTCATCGAACTTTTCATCCGTCTCTTCCGTTGCCGCACTACGGCTACGGATAGTTTACGACCTAGTGACCTTTACTACGAACCGTAGCGTTGTTCCACATCGCTCCCGGCGATACTGATCAAACGCCTTATGATTTCGTCGGGAGTTCGAACCTCCCGTGCTAAAAAAGCGAAGTTCACACATGGTGAACTTTGCTTTTTCTTAGCGCACCCGGAGAGTATTTGATCGAGAAACCAACTACCGGGACGCCCGTTGCGTAATTTGCCGTACTGTGCAGGCCCGTGCACGACTCATCCCCACAAAATCTCCCCACATGGCTTAGACAGTAAACATGCCGGCTCGCAGCTGTGGCGGTAGGGTACCGGGTCTTGATTCTCACCACGGCCTATTCAGCCTTCTTCGCCACAATAAACACGGCTTTGCCTTTTCCCGGTTGCCATTGGTAGTCAATCTGAAAACCGGCATCGGTCAAACTGTCTTCCAGTTCTTTCGTGGTGAAGACCATAACCTGCGGCATCAAACCGAAGAATCTTCCAATCGGCACGATAACCTTTAAGAACCTCATCATCGTGTCCCCAATGCATGCCGTACTGGTGACGAATATGCCGCCCGGTTTGAGCATTTTGTGCACCTTGGCAATTACCTTTTCCTTGTTATCCAGCAAGTGCAAAATACTGAGCCCCAACACGACATCCAAGGTTTGATCGGCAACGCTGATTTCCTCGACGGTCGATTGTTCGAAAGTAACGTTTTCGACGTTTTCTGCGTCAGCTTTACCTTGGGCGATTTCGATCATTTTCGATGAGATATCGATGGCGTGAATGTGTTTCACATAAGGCGCATGGGTGATGGCGGTCGACCCCGTTCCACAGCCAAACTCCAATACCTCCATATCCGGCCGAAAGTGCTCGCGTGTGACCTGCAGTTTTTTCTGATAGGCCGCTTCATCAGCGATGGGTTGTTTTGAATAGCGCTCTGCAATCTTGTCCCAAAACTTAGTTGACTGATCCACCATCATCCCCTGCTTATTTGACTGAGACCATGCGCGCTCATCGCTAGACTCGACCAAGTCGCTCGAAGTCATCAATTAAAACACGAAAATCGTAATGTAATGACCAAAATAAAACGCGTTGAGCGCGGTTCATGACGTTTGTGGTCTCCGTTGTGCGTACGCTTCTTGTTTGTCAGAAGCCCTGTGACCGGGTTTCTTTGCCAGTATTAACGAAGCGCCGCGATCTGACGAAAGCGCGGACGCAAACCAGTCCAATGACCAACTCCAAAACGGCTGCCTGAACAAGCCGTTCAGCTGGCAATCCATCCACTGCCATGCTCAGAATCCGGGATAAACCGTAGGAAAAGTAGAGCAACGTGGATACCACCGCGGAAGTAAATGTCAGTTTGGCGACGAAGGTGCCTGACATGATCAGTATGCCGCTTGCCATTAGTGCGCCGCCAGGAGCTCGAACTTCACTCAGTAACGAGCTGTTACCACCCAAGTCGATGCCGTTGGTGGCATGAAATGCCGCGGGTAAGAACAGAATCGCTCCGCCAATTCCGGTTGCAATCAGTCCGGAGAGGAAAAGTACCATTCTAAGAACTTTCGAATTTTTCATGACTTTCGCCTCACGAAGTTGCGTTTCGCATTAAACGCAGGATGTACAACAGCGTTGCCGCCACCGTCCGAACGGTGTTCCACATCGTCCACCGGTCAAGGTAGAGCTTCTATAATTTGATGGCGTCGGGGTTCGTCGTCCCGATGACCGTGGTTAATTGACTCATGCCGCAACCTCTTCTTCAATTGACGGTGCATTCCAGACACCCGTATCGGCGATCCGGCGCGCATACTCCGAGAAGTCTGTCGGCTCCCGACCCAGCGCTCGCTGGACACCATCGCACAGGTATGCGTTGCGACCGTCGAGCACGGTGGAAAACAGGTAATCCAGCAACCACGCGATGTCATCCGGTGCGCCAGACTCGGCAATGCCGACTGCAAAGGCTTCTTTCGGAATCTGGATGTAGTCGATAACGCGTCCGCTGGCTAGGGCAATCTCTCCCGCTACCTCAGCAAACGTCAGCATCCGGGGTCCCGTCACTTCGTAGATCTCGCCGGCGTGGCCGTCTTCGGTTAGCGCCGCGACAGCGACATCAGCTATGTCATCCACGTCGACGAACGGCTCCGGGACATCCCCGGCTGGCAGCGCGATCGCGCCGTCCAGTACCATGCCGAGAAATTCGCCGTCCGAGAAATTCTGGTTGAACCAGCTGGCGCGAACCACAGTCCATTCGATACCCGCTTCCTGGACGATCCGTTCGCAAAGCTGTGCCTCTTCTTCGCCGCGGCCGGACAACAGAACAAGGCGCTGGACACCCTGCTCCACGGCTTTTTCGACAAAGTCGCGGATGGCGTCCGTGGCGCCTGGAATCGCGAGGTCCGGTGCATAGCTCACGTACGCCGCGGTAACGCCATCGAGCGCCGCGTCCCAAGTGCTCTGGTCGTTCCAATCGAAGCTTGGATCGGCTGATCGGGATGCGACGCGCGTGGCTACACCACGGCTTGTCAGTCGATCTACCACGCGACGGCCGGTTTTACCGGTGCCGCCCAGAACGAGGGTCATTCCGTCAGATGGTGTGATGCTGTTCATGTCGACTTTCATCGTTCTCTCCTGTTGTTAACTTGACACTGTGTCAATTGACACGGTGTTAACCTTAGGGCAGAATTGACACCATGTCAAGTGAAAATATCGAAACCCGCACACGGATCCTGGAAGCAACGGTCCGCATGCTTGAAGAGCACGGGGGACGTGGCGTGCGAATGGGTGATATCGCCAAGGAATCCGAGATCTCCCGCCAGGCGGTTTACCTACACTTTGCGTCGCGTACGGAGTTGCTGGTGGCGGCAACGAGGTATCTTGACGAGGTGCTGGACGTGGATCGCCGACTCGCCCCGTCACGAGCGGCGACGTCTGGCGTCGAACGTCTTGCTCTGTATATCGAGTGTTGGGGTAACTACATCCCGGACATCTTCGGCGTGGCCAAAGCGCTCTTGCTGGCGCAAGACACGGACGAGGCGGCGGCTGCAGCCTGGCAAGACCGCATGCTGGCGATGCGAGAAGGCTGCCGCGCGGCGATCGAAGCGCTGCACGCCGACGGCACCCTTACACCCGAATGGTCGCCCAAGAAAGCCACGGATGCTTTATGGACGATGCTCTTGGTGCCGAATTGGGAGCACCTCACAATAAAGTGCGGCTGGTCAACCAAAGCGTATGTACGCTACATGAAGACCTTGGCTCAACGGACTTTTGTAGTGGATTCAAAGTAATCTCGGTCGCAAACGAAAAGGGGCTTGCCCCAGTAGGCAAACCCTTGTTTTAAATTGCGCGCCCGGAGAGATTCGAACTTCCGACCACCTGGTTCGTAGGAAGGTACCAGAAACGCAACTTACTGATTCGATTCAAACTGGCGGTGTCGACACCCGTTGCAAATATCACGACTGAGCATAACTGCGCACAACCGAGTCACACAGATCTCACACAGCTGAGATTCTCACAAGGTCTGCTATCGCGTGACCGGCGATATCACTAGTTGCATCATCAGCCAATCCGCTCAAGGACTTCGGCTTGTGCGGATAGCCAATTGAAGAAAACGCCATGAAATCTTGATTCAGCGCAATGCAATTGCGCCCAAGCGGAATTATCGTTCAATAATTACATAACGAATGTCGTCACAAAGGAGAGGAGGTAGACCATGCCTGTTCATCTGGAGCCGCGAGACGTTTCTGCTGACCTTGAAAACTTCAACTCGGTTTTGATTGTCTCTTGTCCCGTTTGTCCGCCGATGTGTCTGGCGATGCAGCAGAACTTGCCGTTCATTGAGTTCTTCAAGCGGGGCCTCAAGACAGGGGCTTTCGAAGACTACATCCAGTCTATTCGCAAACCGCTCGAGCAACGCGGCATGCCAACCGGCGCGTATTCCATACACACGCCAACTCCGATGATGTGCCTTTGGACCAAGGGGCAGCGCCGCCGATTGCTGAAACGCGCCCGGGACTATGAGGCGGTGCTCGTATTGGGGTGCGATTCTGCCGCATATACCGCGCAGGAAGCCCTCAAGAATACCACCTGCCAAGTCATTCAAGGGATGCGGATGATCGGTACCACAAACGCTACCCTAAAGGTTCGGTTTCCCATGACGATTGACCTCGACATGCATTGTGTGCTGAAGAACGGCGAGGCGCGCCAGCACAAGACCAACGTGGGCGCGAGCCAGGAAATCGAGAAGATGGCATCATGACGGAGAACGGTTCAATGAACGAAGGCCACACCACACAAAAAGTAGGGGTAGCAAACCACTAGTTTTGGTGGGCCGTGCTGGAATCGAACCAGCGACCCTCTGATTAAAAGGCGGATGCTCAAACGTTGTGTTTCAATAACTTAAGTGCGAATTGCCAAATATTTCGCTGAGTTTGTACTTCGTTTTGAATCAAATCGTTAGGTTTTATTTGGCAGCGGATATTTGGCAGTTCCCTATTTTAGAAACAGACTAGAAACATGTAAGCTAGAAACACATGCCACGGCCAAAAGGACTCCCAAAGACAGGCGGGCGACAGCGAGGGTCGCTGAATAAGCGTACCATCGCGCAGCAGAACCAAACAAAGACGATACGCCAGGCGGCCAAGGAAGCTGGTTCATCGCCGCTTGAGTACATGTTGCAGGTCATGCGAGATCCCGCAACGGAAGCCCAGCGTCGGGACGAAATGGCGAAGGCCGCTGCCCCCTACTGCCACGCCCGGCTGCAAGTCATTCAAGGCGGGGCGGAGGATCAAATTAACGATAAGAAGCCGATAAACCTGCTAGTGGTGGCGAGACAAGTAGCCTTGGCCTTACATCTGGCCGACAAGCAGCTAGAGCAACACCCATCTGTCGGAAAGGCGCAGCAGTTCCCGTCCTCGACTGAGTTGTGATAACTCAGGCCCGACCGTACAAACACCGTCAGAATTACCCTCGCCTTAATGGCGGCTCTCGCCCGCGCAGCGGTCGGTCGAGTGCTACGATGACAACAGGCGGAAATCGACCCGCTGCTGCCATTCGAGCCTCGGCAACCTGAGTGTCCGGTATTCAGCCCTAGTGCGGTCATTTCAAACAGTTACGCTATTCATAAAAAAGCGAAACACTTAGCGGTTGATCTAAGGCTCGTAAGACAGTTGCGCTTCTTCTAATTGCGAAAACGTCTGACTACAACTATTCAAATCTCGGGTTGGTCCGTCCAGCCTTGCACGCCGACCGGCTGCTCCTTAGCCCGAGCGCCACCGCAGGGTGAACTACCGAGCCTGACGGAATAAGGTTTACACCCTCTCGCGCCCATCCTCCGCCCGGCTCACCAGCGCAGACGAAAACGCCCGTCATCGCGCTGATTTCGGAGGTGCCCATCGCCGTGGCAAGGAAACTCGGGCGTGCACAGCATCCGAGGACAGCGATCACCGCTAATTACATGGGTCCGAATCACGGCAATGGGACACTCGTTTTCACAAAAGAGGGGGTTATCCTTGCCTACACTCCGCTAGAGCACGGTCTGGGTATCTTCCCGGCAGGCCATCTATTGTTGCGAGGCGCATCCTTTACGGGCACGAGGCAGGAAACTGTGGATACTGCGAAAGATTAACCGAAGAGCGGTTGAGCCTGTCCCGCACTCTACCCTTTAACCCCCCTTCGTTGTCTCAAAAAAAGGGCGCCCGGATCGACGTCCAGGGGCCCCGAGACGCAGTGCTCTTCCGCTGGGTCAACCAACCCGGCGGCGGCGCTATCTACGGCAGGTTTTGCTGCGCGTGGGCGCCGATGTCGTTCGCCTGCTCGATCGTGCCGCCGAAGACCACGATGCCCGGCATTGCGGTCCCCGGGTGGTCGTAACGCACCTTGTGCTGGAACTCCCACGGGCTCGCTCATGCAGGGTAACACGACGACCGTGGGCGTATGTCGGGGTCGGCCACCCTGGGTAACCGAGGTCGCTCGCCGGCCGCGACGCATTTGGCCTAAGGCTCACGAGCGCGGACGGCGATACCGGCGGTCGTCGCGGTCATCGTCAGCTCTGAATGGCCGATCGGATATGGGGGTTCAGGAGTCTTTATAGGCTTTAGGGGCCTTTATATTCGAACAAGCACAGTAGGATCCCCAAGGCGCGTGCCGTGTAAAACGCGCGCGAGATCCAACGCTACCCTGACTATTCGCAAAGAATCGACGGAGGGGTCCTTCCCTCCGCCGTCGGTTACGCGCGCCTAGCGCTCAGCCATGACGCCAGCAGTTCCACCTAGTCGTTGTCGTCGTTACGGTTTGGATCCCTTGCAGTCGCGGTCGCTCATGTCGTACCTGCCGTCGCCGTCGTTGTCCAGCCCCTTAGGGCCACCGGCGTAGTCTTCGTCGCGGCGCTGGTTGCAGGGGTCGGTCGGCTTGTTAACGAAGACATCATTCGGCGCGGCATAGTAGGATGGTGAGACGTCCTCCCCCACGGGGGTGTAGTTGGCCGGGTTCGCATCCCGATGACAGGTCTTACATTCCGTTACGCCGGCATTCGTGTGGTGCTGCCGCAGTCCTGCGCCGAGCCCTCTAGATATGGAGTCGTTACCCGCGTCTTCATTGCGCCCGTGGCACCCCCCGCAGGAGATCGCCTCCAAACCTTCACCTCCCGTGGACGAACCCAGGAATACCGGATAAAACGGGGGCCTTGTGTGACAGACGCTGCATCTGCTGCGACCAATCTTGTCCAACATGATGTGTCGATGGATGTCGTGGAGACCAACTTCCTCTTCGGGCACAGGGGGGTCCGCCTCTACCTCTTGGTACATCTCCCTCCAGGGCTTGTCATCGGCGGGCGAGATGTACTCGTCCTGCAAAAAAGGAGTGCCATTAGTCTCGTCAGTAGCCCGAAAGTGCCCGTGACAGGTTTTACAATTTCCGACGGCCTCCTCCGCGCCGTCGGGGTTTATGACTTTATCTGCCGAATACGTCGGGTAGGCCTCGGCCGGCGGAGCCAAGATGGTCATGGCCGCCAGGGCAATGCAACAGGAAAAAAATGTAGCGGTTGTTTTCATGGCTATGTCTCCTCTCTCAAAGTACGGATAGCGTGGAACGCGTACGCACTAGATGTTGTGCCAAAGGGCTTGGCAACCTTTCGAGAAGTATTGCGGTGTCTTATTAAACTATGATCGTCGTCCTCCGCTTCTTTTGCGATTCCGACCGAAATCCGGGCCAGAATGCGGTGGTGGAATGGCGCCACCGCCCTCGTAGAGGCGCCCATTACTTCAGGCTCTCTGAATACTCTTCCCGCAGCACGCTGTCATTGATTTACAGCAATTATCAAAAAAAATTGCGAATGACTTAATACTGATCGAAGGTACTGCTCGAGGCAATGACTTGAGCCGGAGGCGACGGCTCACATCCGAACGGAGTGCTGAGTCGTTTGTATTTCGGTTGTCCCAGGATCGAAACATTTTGATGCTGTAGATAGTCATTCAGAAGATTGTAAGAGCGAAACTACCTTCGACATGGTGGATGTCCGGATAAGAATCTAAACCAGTCCTTCAGACGCAATAGATCCGACATGGCTGAATGACGGGTCATGGCCGACTGCCGCCTCTACCAACCAGCGAATCAGCGTTGTTTGAGCGGCTGCTTCCTGCTGCGAAGCGGCCCTGGATGTTAGCCAACACCAACAGGCAGCTGGCGACCCTGAGGAGCCATTCCCATCGTCCTTACTAGGCTCGAAGAATATGAAGAAGCAGACGTTCGAGAAGATAATTTCTCAGTCGGCGAATACCGACAATTGACATGCGTTGGCCAGATGAATACCGACGTCGCCGCGGGCGCGGGAGTAGGCCAGCGGGATAGGTGTCGCACATGGTTGTGGCTACATTGCACCGTGGCCTGCAAACCCTGACGAAGAGGCGCTACGTAGCGAGCAGGGGGCTTCGCCCCCTACACCCCCACAAAGGGTAAAAGGACAAGAACAAGCGGTCACAGGTCCTGGGCAAGACGAAAACCCACGCCGGTGGTCCCGCCCTCCGCGTTGGACATTTGGCGGTTCGCCGAACGAATGTGATCCGGTATGTCGACCCAGGAGCCGCCCCGGATTACACGCTGGTCACAATCACCACCGTCTTCCCCTAGCCAGGCGCGGCCGTCATCCGGCGCGTTCTTGTAGTCCGCGTGCCAACAGTCTTCCACCCACTCCGACACATTGCCATGCACCTCGTGCAAGCCCCAAGGGTTCTCAGGCAGGCTACCAACCGGCACGGTCTGTTTCCGGTATTGCCCCCTGGGACTGCCCGCGTAGGAAAGGGTCGCGGCGTAGTTCACCTGCTTGTCGGTGATGAGGCCCTCGAAGCTGAACGGACCTTTCGTACCAGCTCGCGCCGCGAACTCCCATTCCGCTTCGCTCGGCAAGCGATAGCGCTTGCCCGTCTGTTCCGACAACCACGCGCAATAGGCTTGGGCATCGTCCCAGGACACGTCGATGACCGGTCGGTTGCCGCGACCCCAACCCGCGTCCGCCGGCGCCTCGCGCTCCGTCGCCTCGACAAACCGGTCGTACTCTTCGAAGGTCACCGCGTACTTCCCGATGGCAAACGGGTACGCAAATACGACCTCGTGTTGCGGAATCTCGTTCCAGTTGCGGCATAGTTCATCTTCAGGTGAGCCCATCGTGAACTTGCCGGCGGGAATCACCACCATCTCGGGCCCAAAGAAACCGTCCTTGAGTGTGTCGCGGAATACGGTGCCCGGGGGCGGCGCTTGCTCTGCGACCTCGTCTGCCTCCACAGCTTTAACCTGGATGCCTAGGTTCTTCTCAATCCCCCTTATGAGTCGCCCCACATCTGAATCAAACGTAGGCTTCGGACGAATCGGCGTGCCGTTACGAAGTGCAAGTTCCCTCAAAGACTTAGGTAACTTATTCGCTGGGGGTATTGCGGCATTGCCCACAAGCAAGGGTATAACGGGAATTTCTCGCTTCAGCGCCGACTCTATTTCGAGACGGACAAAATCTCCAGGCTGCTGAAGTCGCGGACGGTCACCATCATCGGTCACACTCAGCCATTTTTCACCAATAACCGCCAGAAAGATGTCACATTTGCCCACTTGTTCATCAATGTAGTCTTTGAAATTCACACCCAGCGGTATCGAGTCGATATCCGTGAAGATGGCGTCTGAACCAAAATGTCTAGCGAGTCGATCTTGGATGAGGTCGACGGCCCACTCGCTGTCCTCGCGGCGATAGGAAATGAATATACCGTTCACTGGCTCTCTTAACCGATTGTTCGGGATGTTGTGAACACTTCGATAGTGAACTCTATCATTTCTCCCGCTGAGCAAGATAACCCCCACTGTAATGTGTTGATTTTCTGGCCCGCTGTCAGCGAGCTACGGAATGACCGGTCTTGGGAGCTACAACTGGTACCACGACCGGTCGGTTTTGGCCGTTCTCTGCCTACCACGATGTCGATTTCATAGTCGATTGACTGGCTGCTCCAACCCTGAGAGCTGCTGGTCAAGTGATAGAATTTCGACCGGCGGAGAACGACCCGAAGCTGCCTTAATGAATAGAACGTAGGGGAAGAAGAACCATGACCACCATAACGAGTCGGCTTCCATCAGAGTCAGACGAGCTCTGGAAAATACGCGAATTGGAAGCGCAGAATTTGCTGGCGCTCCAAAACCGGTTGATGGTGGAAGAAAGAGACATGATTGGATGGCTCTGCACCGTTCATAGGAACAAAGTTGATTACCCAAACGCAAAGCCGGAGGACGTCAAAAGAATCCAGGAGCAACTGAATAAGGCGAGCAATTTGATCTCACTCACGTACATCTGGGCGCTGCTCGATGAAGGTGGATTCGATGAACACTGCAAGTGGGTTTCAGCCGAAGAAAGGCTTGAGCTGAAGGCATGGAAACACGTCAGACATACGGGAGCGCACGCGCCTGGAAGTAGGGCGAAGCGTTATTCTAAAGAATTCGAGGATTTCATGACGAATAGAAACGGTCCGTCGGGGCTGAAACAGAATTGTCAGTGGACAAAATCGTCAATCGACTTGAAAGACGGTATGAATATGCAGTTTTTCCTATGGGTTCAGGAGATGGTTAAGAAAGCACTCGGCCACTGTGCAAATGGAAATGTACCATAAGAGAAATACACGAGAGTGTGATGCCGCTAGCGGCGAAAGCAGCCTATCGAGCTCGATCTGATCGGACAGGGTGTGTACGGTCAGATCTGAGTTCTCACCACTAGCAACAATTAGTATCGGCTAGTTGTTTCCTCCACCCTTAGCCTTAATCACCACGACATCATGGCCCTCTATAGGCGTGCCGTCCAACAGCACTCCGATCAGCGTAAGAACGCGTACCTCACCGTCTTCTACATCACCAAGCGCCTGGATCAACTCTTGGCTGTCGAATTTCAGCGTCAGGTCATCGAATCCATCCGGGCCGAAATCATTGCAGTCAAGCGCATCAACGAGGCCATTGGTGGGGGTGAACGGTGTGGCTACATCCTCGATTGCAGAGCGAATGGCAGCTACGCCTTCAAGGCGCAAAGAGGCAATATCAATCTGGGTGACGTCAAGATCTGCCGTACCGAGGACGGCTACAGGGGTTACCCCTTTGCTCTTGGTGTTGAGCGGATTGGGACAGTTTTGGGGTTTGATGTCGAGCGCAACGGGTTCAAACACGGACAAAGGAATTGTTCCGGTGTAAAACTCACCGAAGTATTCGTCGTCTATGCCGCCCTCAATTTCACGGATTTCTGCGCGGTCGAAAGCCGTATCACTCCAAACGCCGACAAACGAGATTACATCATCCGGTGCGTTGAACGTAAACGTGTCCACAGGTGTCGCGCCATCTATTAGCGTTACCATAAACGTGGAATCAACACCGAAGGGGCGGCCTTGGTTGCCATAGGGGACCGGCATCGTCACATCGGGCTCGGCGAAATCAAAGCCCATAGAAAAAACCGGGCTAGCGAAAGCCACGTCTATGTTTTCCCTCTGGTTGATGGCGATGTCATTTCCCGGCAGCGGGGCATACCAATCGCCTGTAGGGACCTGAGGTACACCGACTGCACCGATGAAGAAGCCCGAGGTTCTGTTGATGAACGTGGCACTTCCAACGGTTCGATTAGTGCTGACGCCCCCGACGTTAGGTAACGGACCTGTGGCACTGCTTGCACCTGTTGCTGCAAGGAACGCCGCCTTGTCATCAAAAGTGAGGAGCGTTGCCTGTGCTTGGATTCCAAAGCTGACTAAGGCGGTCACCGCCGCTAAAAGCACAGCCCCTGTTACCGTGTAAGCATGTCGATGATTTGTGCCGAGTCCGTTCGGGCACTGAGATTGTTGTTTACTCATGTTGCCCTCCGATAGGCCAGATTGGTCCAGGTAGGTCCAGGTAGGTCCAGGTAGGTATGTAGAGCTGTCAATACACCACTACTGGCAGGCCGCGACTTTGATATGAATCAAGGGAAAAGATCCTTTGGGCGGTATGTATCGAATTACAGGCGCTTTTTGGGCGACGACATCACCCCGGAGCGGAGATTTACTACAATTGAGATGTTCAATATTCGTCAGCCGTATAAACGAGGAACAATGGAAAGCATCAACAATGAAATTCTGAATCCTTGGGTATCAATGTGGACTAAGCCACGTGCCACTATTCAGCAAATAGTTGACACGAATCCAGAACGTTTAGTTTTGGTATTGGCAGCTATTGCTGGTTTCTCCCAGGCGTTAGATCGCGCCAGTATGAACAGTAACGGAGATACATTGGAATGGCCCACAATTTTCCTTATCGCCGCGATCGCTGGGCCGATTAGCGGGTTAATTACTTTATACATAGGTAGTGCGCTAATTCGCTGGACAGGACACTGGATGAGCGGGAATGCTTCATCGCAGAATATACGGGCCGCAATGGCGTGGTCCAGCGTGCCGATAATTTGGGCGCTGATACTCTGGATTCCCGCGCTTATTCTATTCGGCCAAGAGTTATTCACAACAGAGCCCCCAATTATTGATGCAACCCCTTCTTTGATTCTTATCTTTTTGGGATTTGCTGCGATTGAAATAACAATTGGAATTTGGGTAATTGTGGTATTCCTGAAATGCTTAGGGCAAGTTCAAGGTTTTTCTGCATGGAAAGCTCTTGGCAATGTATTTCTGGCCGGGCTAGTCGTCATCATTCCGATTGTAATTATCGTTCTTGGCATAGCTGGTTTGACGCGATGACAAGAGATGTTATGCAGCGGCACTACGTCACTTATGGTTTCGCCACTGCCTGTGCCATCGGACTCTCCTACAATGCGGCCATAGCGATCCCGCTTTTCGTACTCAATCGTGACTTGTTTCCCCGTGACTATCGAAGCTAAGTGCTTACGAGAAGCCAGTCCATACGCCTGCTTTCGTTCGGGCGCATCGATCCCGGCTAAACGAATCTTGTGCTGCTTGTAGTTGGCATCGAGGACGTAGAGGGTATCGCCGTCCGTAATCTTGACAACCTTGCCGGTGAGGGTGTTGGCAAAGGCTGCTAGGGAGAGAAATAAGAGGAAGAAAAGCACAATTACACGGGCAATCATTGCTTTATATCCCTAGAATCATAGATTTGAATGCTTCACCAATGACATTGTAGTGCGTTAACGCTTGCTATTTCATAGCGACCGTGGTTTGCTGGGGTTGGCAGGTGCTGGACGATTAGCGCTCCTGGAAGAACCAACCCCCAAAGATTCACCTGCCGGGTAGAGCTTGCCGCTTTCTGAGGGGTCTTGCCCTCCGTCTCCCATACATACGGCTCCGTAACTCCACGGAATGTCGTCTTGGCGGGTGAGAGACAACCGAATGAGAAACAACCGAACTAAGCTAATGTCAGCCGTGTTGACCTTAATTTTCGCACAGTTGGTGTGATGACTGGCGCGTTAGTGCTGTTGATTGTCGTTATCGCTATCGCTGTTGCGGCGTGGCTAGGGCGGCGTCGCGCCAAAGCGCAGCGCCAGTTCCTCATTAAATTGGATCGTTTTTCTAGTAGATATCACAGCGTGCCGATAGGGTATTACCTGTATCACCACGGCAATGCCTGCGAAGCGGTCAAGAAGCTTGAGGGGAAAAGGTTCCTCTCGAAAGAGGCACCACATTTGCCACTGCCTGGTTGTGGAGCTGCACACTGTCACTGCCGATATGTTCACTTCAAAGATGGGCGGGAAGATGACCGCCGCCGCTCATACAAATCGCCACTCTTTGCCAGTACGGACCGTCGGGCCACAACTGGGCGGCGGCAGTTGCATAGTGACATGCTGTGATACATGAGCCTTACGACGGGTGATGGATTTGCGGACGACTTAGTTTGCACTCAAGCCTGCCCGAATTGCACAACCACTAACGATAATCCCTCACCACCCGCCAGTTTGTTGTCCTTTCGCTCTATGAGGGGTCTTGCCCTCCGTTTCCGATAACTAGTTGTTGATCGTCAACCCTTCGTGCGATTGGGGAGGCTATGACACCTCGACGCTACGACATGGGGGCATTCGATAAAGGAGGGTAACTATGTACGCAAGTATACGTCGATACAAAGTCGATTCCGGTACGGAAGCTGAGATAGCGCGGCGAGCAAATGAGGGCTTTGTCCCAATTATCAGCAAAGCGTCAGGATTTGTCGCCTATTACATCGTCAACGCGGGAAACGGCATCGTGGCTTCGGTCAGTATTTTTCAAGATCAAGCCGGGGCAGACGAATCCACCGCAATGGCGGCAGCGTGGGTAAAAGAGAGCTTGGCCTCGCTTCTCCCAAACCCACCAGAGATAACCGCCGGGGAGGTAACGACATATAAAACAGCCTAGAAGGCTAGCACCAATGAAGACAACTATTGGCCTCAGTGTCGATGTTCATGATAGGCGCGCCCCGTGCGCGCCTTTTTCTTTTCAGCGCGGATCGCTACCGTGGTCACACCACTAGGAAGACAGGAGGCCCGCCATGCCCTTCTATCCCGGCCAAACGGATCTTGTGTTGCTGGTAGTTGTTATCGAGGACATAGAGGGTATCGCCATCCGCAATCTTGACGACCTTGCCGGTGAGGGTATCGGCCAAGGCTGGTATGAGGAGAAATACCAAGAAAAGCGTAATTACACGGACTGCCATTCCTTATCTCTCGAATCCTGGATTTGAAAGTCTCACAGACCATAGTGTATTTGATCGTCTGCACACGGGCTGGGCCACTGCTCAATTGCGGTGATGTTGGCGATTTTCTAGCGCCTGATATACACCCCCTCCCGTTTCTGCGACGCAACCCGCTGGCTGGAAAAGCCGGATGCGTTGTCTATACTGCTTAGGCCAACGCAATAAAGGCATCAAGCCACTTAAATAGGCTTCTTCTAGCCTAAATTTCCACACGGGGAGTGATCGATCCGAATGGCGATGCGAGCGCATCGCTAGCGGCCCGCTTGTGCTAGGCGGCGCCGCACGGCGATGGGGGATAAGGGAGGCTGCACGGAGGCAGCGCACGAAGCGCAATCGGGGCTGCCGTGACCGGAACACCACGTCGGCGCCGCGATAAGGGGGTAGATAAGATGTTTCTCAAATCGCTCACGCCGATATTCTTGACACTTTTTCTCCTAGTGATATCGATCCAAGGGCCATCCGCCTGGGCGGCGAAACCGCCCGGGGGGCATCTTAATATCACTGAGGTGTTAGTAACCTTTGGCCCGCCGGATACCCTTACCATCACCGGCGAGGACTTCGATTTTGGACCTGGCCCATTGGTCGTCACCTTCGGGGATCTCGGCCCGCTCGACATCGTCAGCGCCACTGCTACGGAGATTGTGGTCAAGTGTCCGTTGACCTTGACCGGATATATGTGCCCGGAGGGTGACCGCCTGCTCACTGTCTCCATGGGCAATGGGCAAAGCCAAAACGATGAGTACGATCTGACCATCGGCGCGGTAGGCCCGCAAGGACCCCAGGGCGATAAAGGAGACAAGGGTGATCAGGGAGATAAAGGCGATAAAGGAGACAAGGGTGATCAGGGAGATAAAGGCGATAAAGGAGACAAGGGTGACACGGGAGAGCAAGGCATCCAAGGAGTGAAGGGTGACACGGGAGAGCAAGGCATCCAAGGAATGAAGGGTGACACGGGAGAGCAAGGCATCCAAGGAATGAAGGGTGACAAAGGTGACCAGGGTGAACAAGGTCCGCAGGGACCAGCGGGACCGCCAGGAGAACCGGCAGCCGTCGAACAGCGCGTCGGCGGAGGCGTGTTCGGGGGAGCAGAGATTGTGGCGATGTTTGGGGATAATTTTCCAGGCGATAGTACTATCGAAGGGTTTGAGGGAGGTCATAGTGTGGTTGCGCTGGGCTTCGGTCTCACTGCTTCAACGGATGGAAGCGGTACAGTTCGCGCTACCCCGTTCGACGTGCAGCTGCAGCTGGACAGCAATCCCCTGATCCTGCCGCTGCAATTGGCCGCTGCTCAAGGTACGGTTATCCCCGAGGTTAAGGTATTCCTTATTCGTAGGGATGCGGGAGAACCAGCCCCTTTTTTGGTTCTGGAGTTAGAGAACGTTTTTATCAATTCTGTGAACCTTACAGGGAGCGGCGACCCCACCAGCAGGCCTGCGGTGCAGATAGCTCTGAACTATGGCAAAGTGATCTTCACCGTCACTCCACGTCAGGCCGACGGCACACCGGGGGCAGAGATAACAGCTGCGTGGGACGTTGTCAGGAATGATGTCAACGGCTGTACGTTACCGGACCCACTGAAATACGCGACGCCGATCAATCCCGATGAGGGCCAGCAATTCGAGTTCTTAAGCTCAAGCCTTGGTTTCAGTAGCGTTGTCGACAGTACTGGCTCTGGAGCTGGAAGAACGACTTTTCAGACTGTGAACGTAACCAGGGACATAGCCAGTGAGTTGGCCATTAGTCCCTGTCTCTTCGGTGCTGCGGCCAATGGCCAGCTCCTTAACGCTGTCGAGATCAACAGGTTTACTCGTGATGAGACGGGCGAGCTATTTGGCCTGGCGTCGCGAATGCGCTTAGAGGACGCATTTATCACTAGCTACACGCTGTCCGGCAATTCGGAAACAGTGAAGTTTGCTTACAGCAAGATTATCTGGACCGAGGAAGTGAAAGACGGCCCAAGAACAACAATAAGGTGGGACGTGATTAAGAACGAGCAATTTTGATAGTGCCTAGTAACTTTCAAGTCTTGTTATAGTTAGTTGCTGCATCCTCCCGTGCTGGCGGCACGGGAGGTTTTTTGTGTGGTTAGACCGTTATTGCCCCTTAGGACCGGTGGTCACAAGGGGACTACCAATGATTGACATTTCGGTTGCCATCCCGCTGAGCGTTCTGCCCAACAGACAACACGGAGAGGGAAACCACCATGCCCTTCTACCTAACCCCCGAACAAGACGACTACAACCAAATCTCCGAGCCTGTATTGCCGAAGCCTTGTACGATGTAGATTCGATTGTGGCGGACCCAGGGGCTTACACGAAAGAAGAACTCGCAAGCCTACACAGCCAGATCTTGTCTAATCGGGAACAGGCGTGGGAGCTATTAGGTGGGAGTGAGGATCAACTCCTGTCTACGATGATGCAGATCTCGCAGGTGGTGACGCGGGAATTTACGAGGGAGAAATGAACGCTCTACCTGCGAGGTAGGCAGCCCGTCCGCGCCTACTCCTTTCGGCGACTTAGTTCGAGTTCTAGAAGCCTCAACTTTGTCTCAGGGATCGGCGCTGTTTGGCCCTTCGACAGCCACCCGTATACCCGTAGCTCTGACACCCTGAGGATCTTGGCTACCTCCTTGGCCGAGATCTCGTAACGCTTCATCAAGGTCCGGAGTTTTCGGAGCTTCGTTCTCGGCTTCATCAAGGTTCGCCCTCTACGCATGGCCCCAGGAACATCGAAAACATAGCCGCTAGGCCCCGCCAGAGCCCGCTGGGGGTGAGAAATAGCACGACCGACCCCCAAGCTATTAGCAGTATTGCAAGTCTTGCAGGACTGCAAGTTTAGTCTAGGAATCAACCCCTGAATAGCTTATGATAAGAGGTCTTCCCAAAAGCTAATTTGGGGAAGGGCGAGCCCCGCAGGTGCGCGAACACCTACGAGGCTCTAACCACAACGCAACCTGTATAGGAGGTGCGCCATGGCTGCTGTCATCCTACCACGGCCTATTGCTGGCCAAAGTCTCTCCACTCGTGCCACCCGTAACCCGGCGAGTGTTTATCTCGCCTCGCTTCAACCTACGGGCAGACGTGCGATGGCGGGTCGTTTGAAGACCGTTGCCGAGTTACTCGGCTACACCAACATACGTACCGTCCCCTGGCACGCGCTGCGCTATGAACACGCGACCGCGATCCGCGCCAGACTCCAGGAACTCGGCAAGGCTCCGACAACAGTGAACGCAACGCTCTACGCGCTCCGTGGTATTGCGAGGGCTGCGTTCAACCTGGGACTCATGACTGCGGAAGATTACCAGCGTTTGCGAGACGTGCGCCCGGTAAAAGGTGAGCGACTCCCAGCTGGTCGCGCTCTTTCCCGTGGAGAGATCGCCGCGCTGATGGCCGCCTGTACCCGTGATAAAGCCTCAGCCGGTATCCGCGATGCGGCGCTGATCGGCATTATGTACTGCGCCGGATTACCCCGGGCCGAAATCGTAGCCCTCGATCTACAGCACTGCACCCTTGGTGGGGACACGGCTGAGCTTAAAGTGCAAGGCAAGGGCAACAAGGAGCGGCTTGTCTATCTCGACAACGGCGCGCACGATGCGCTCGAAGACTGGTTGCGCTTGCGCGAAGACAGCTCCGGGGTGCTTTTTGTTCCGATTAACAAGGGTAGTCGTATCCAACCCCAGCGCATGACCGAGCAAGCCGTGTACAACGTACTTCGCAAACGCGCTAGGGAGGCTGGCATCAAAACCTTCTCGCCACACGATCTGCGTCGAAGTTTCATTGGAGATCTGCTCGATGCGGGGGCAGATATCGCTACCGTTCAGAAGCTCGCTGGCCATGCCAACGTGAGCACCACAGCCAAGTATGATCGGCGGGGTGAGCAGGCGAAGAAAAAGGCCGTGAAGTTGCTGCACATCCCGTACCAATCACAAGGAGGCCACTTTGATGATCATCCCCTTTCCAGGCGCAGCAGAGCGCAAGAACTTTCATCTAGACAAAGTCCATGAAGGACTCAGGGTGAGCAAACCACTAGTTTTGGTGGGCCGTGCTGGAATCGAACCAGCGACCCTCTGATTAAAAGGCGGATGCTCAAACGTTGTGTTTCAATACGTTAAATGCGAATTGCCAAATATTTCGCTGAGTTTGTACTTTGTTTTGAATCAAATCGTTAGGTTTTATTTGGCAGCGGATATTTGGCAGCATCACGAATAGTATTGCGTTGCCCAGCGCTACGTCTATAAGCTGACCTGATACGTCACCCCTTTTTGTGTAGTTTCAAGGCGACCACTCTCCTTCGAAACCTCGTCCCAGTGTTTTATCAACGATTGGCTAACATTGGCATGCCTTATGCACCATAGGGCCAGTTGTTTCGTTACAAAGGCAAACCATCCCGAAAGGGTGGGACGCAAAGCTACCTGCCTAGGGTCGAAAGACGAAGGTAGAGGGGCCGCAGGAGAAACGCCGTACTTTGCAGGCTTCCCCCCCCCGTCCCTCGAAAACTAGGTCAGCCAGGACTATGGTTTTAGGACTATGGTTAATGAGCATTAACCTAATTAGGGGCGAATCCCATGTCATTAAGAAATAAAGTGATTTTTATCATCGTGGCACTGTTCCTCACCTACGGTGCTTTGGATATTGGTGTTCAGCGCTTTGTCATCATGCCGAGCTTCACTGAGCTCGAGCGCGACGAAGCCACAAAAAACATGGAGCGAGCCGTCCAGGCCATGGAGCGTGAAATCGAGCACCTGGGCTTTTCAGTCAGCGACTGGGCGTTCTGGGACGACACGTATGAGTTTGTCTCCGGCACCAATCCCGAGTATGTGGAGGATAATCTTGTCTTCACCAGCTTCACCGCCCTCAAGGTCCACCTCATGCACTTCTATAACACCGAAGGGAAGCTGGTGTGGGGGAAAAGCTTCGACCTTGAGACGGAGGAGGAGATCGAAGTATCCGAGTTTGCCGAGGGTGCGCTGACGGTAGAGAGCGCCCTCATCACCCATAAGACAGAAGATAGTGTCGTTTCAGGGGTCTTCATGACCCAGGGTGGACCGATGCTGCTCGTATCCAAGCCTGTCTTGACGAATGAGATAAAGGGACCGCCTGCGGGCGCGATCATCATGGCGCGGTTTCTCAACGAGGCGGCCATCGACACCATCGCCGAGCAGGCTCGGGTCGACCTCGTCGTCGCCCCGCTCATGGGTGCCAACGCCATCAAGCATGATGCACTTCAGCACATTTCCGACGAGGCGCCTACCTACATCGAGCAAACTGATACCAGCTCCCGCGTCTTTACGACATTTAAGGGCGTCGACGGCAAGCCAGCGCTGTTGCTGCAGGTCGATGTCCCAAGAGAAATCAGTGCCCGCGGCGAGACCGCTGTCCGCTATGCGGTTGGTTCTCTCGCCATCGCTGGCCTCCTGGCGCTTGGGGTGCTGCTCCTGCTGCTCCAGCGCACCGTTTTCAAGCCGGTGACCCGCCTCACCAACCACGTTATTCAATTCGGAAAGAGTGACGACTTGGCGGCACGCATAGCAATGGAGCGTGATGATGAGATTGGGACGCTCGCCCAAGAGTTCGACCGAATGGTTGAGCGGCTTGCCGACGCGCGCCGCCGGCTCATCGAACAATCCTATGAGTCAGGTGTGGCCGAGATGGCAAGTGGCGTGCTGCACAACATTGGCAACGCTCTGACCCCGGTGACGGTTCGGCTGGCAAATTTGTCGCAGACACTGCACAAGGCACCGCTTGCCGAGGTGGACCAGGCCCATGCGGAGCTTGCTGAGGGCGCCGCACCGGCTGAGCGCCAGGCGGCTCTCAAAGAGTTTGTGACGATGGCCGGTCAAGAGCTTGCCGAGACGGTACGCCGTACAGCTCAAGATGTGGAGGTAACCACGAGTCAGATCAGCCACATTGAACAGATTTTGGCCGACCAAGAGAAGTTCAGTCGCGCAGAGCGCGTCCTCGAGGCCATCGACATCGATGGGCTTGTTGCGGAGTCTCTAGGCTTTGTGTCGACGACTCTCCTCGAGTCGATGTCAGTCAAACAGGATTCGGCCCTCAAAGACATGCATCCCATCGACGGCGCGCGAACACCATTACAGCAGGTGGTGGCGAATCTCATCATCAACGCGGCCGAAGCTATACAGCACATGCCTGCCGACGAAGGTCGGCTTGAGATTTCAGCCGAGGAGACACGTGTCGACGGGGATGAAATGCTCCACATTCGGTTCAAGGATAACGGTTGCGGCATTGATCCACAGAATATTGAGCGCATCTTCGAGCGTGGCTTTACGACTAAACCGTCTGGCGCCTCGGGGCTAGGGCTGCACTGGAGCGCCAACACTGTTTCGGTGATGCGCGGGAGACTTTACGCAGAAAGTGAAGGTGCGGGGCGCGGTGCCTGTCTGCATCTATTGTTACCTCTATCCTCCTCTGCCACGGGGACGTCAGTGACCGAGGTTGCGGCGTGACTACGCAGCCTGAGCCGCCGGCCTCACCATTACGTGTGCTTATCGCCGACGACGAGGCTGTGATTCGGGAGTCTTACCGGGACATCCTGGCGCCGAACAGTTCCAAAACACCCGCCGGCGACAAATTCGGCGCCATGAAGGCCCAGCTTTTTGGTGCGGATACGCAACCGGCCGAGCGTCCCCAGATTGAAGTCGTTTGCTGTGAACAAGCGGAGCAGGCGGTCGACGCGGTCGTGCAAGCTCTCGCGGCGGGCCAGCCGTTCGCGGTTGCGTTTCTCGATATTCGCATGCCCCCAGGAAAGGACGGCGTGTGGGCGGCCGAGCAAATCCGGGCGCTCGACCCCGACATCGAGATTGTCATCGTCACCGCCTACTCTGACGTCGACCCACAAGAAATCGCCGCCCGCGTACCACCAGTCGACAAGCTCTTGTACCTGCAGAAGCCCTTTCACCCCCATGAGGTTCGCCAATGTGTCTCGTCGCTCGGCGCCAAATGGCGCGGCGCGCAGTCACTTCGAAAAAACCAGGTTCGCCTCGAGACGGCACAACGCATCGCCAAATTCGGGTACTGGGAGTTGGACCCACAAACGGGCTACGCCTGGTGGTCGCGCGAGCTGTGCAATGTGTTCGGTTTGCCGGTCGACCACTGTAGCGGACCGATTCAAACGCTCTGGTCGCGCATCCATCCCGACGACGAGCCGCAAGTTCAGGTGGCCATCAATCGCGCAGTGCGCGAGCGCACAGCTAGGAGCCTTGAATACCGCATAAGGGCGCCCGATGGGTCGGAGCGATATATCCGCCAGGAAGTCATAGCGACCGATGCGGAGGACAACGTCTGTCGGATGATCGGAGCGGTGCAGGACGTCACCGAACGCAAGGTAATGGAGAACCAGATTCGCCATCTTGCGTATTTTGACCAACTCACGGAGCTACCCAATCGCACCTTCCTTACGAAGCACCTCACCTACGTGCTGAGCCAGGCCAAGCGGTACGAGCGCACCGTTGCGCTGCTCTACGTCGACCTCGATAACTTTAAACGAATCAATGATACCTTCGGGCACAGTCGCGGCGACGACCTCTTGCGAGAAGTTTCCGTGCGGCTCAAGGCTTGTGTCCGCGAGAGTGATGTCGTCACACATGCTTCCCGGCCAGAGCGCCCATCGCCGATGGACAAAAGTGGCACTGACACGATTATCCGCTTCGGTGGTGACGAGTTTATTGTCCTGTTGAGTGAAGTGGCTCATGTGCAGGATGCGGCGCGGGTCGCTCGGCGCATTATTCGAGCCCTGGAGGTTCCCGTACGATTTGACGCCACCGACGTAGTGGTTGGCGCAAGCATCGGCATCGCGCTGTACCCAAACGACGGCGACACCGACGAAGTATTGCTCAAGAACGCAGACGCTGCCATGTATCACGCCAAGGAAAATGGCCGTAATAACTTTCAATTCTACACGGAGACTTTAAACGCGACGGCCTTTGAGCGACTGTCGCTCGAGGCAGATCTCAGACACGCCATCGAAACAGACGAACTCATATTGCACTATCAGCCGAAGATTAGCGTAGTGGACGGTACTGTGGTGGGGGCTGAGGCCCTGGTCCGTTGGCACCACCCCGAGCTTGGCATGGTAGGCCCCGGGGAATTCATCCCGATTGCAGAGGAGACCGGTCTCATTGTCCCGTTAGGTGAGTTTGTATTGCGTACCGCCTGCAATCAGATAAAGCAATGGGAGGATGCAGGCGTTCGCATGCCAATCTCAATCAATGTGTCATTTCGTCAATTTCGCGACCAATCTCTGATTTCCCAAGCCCGCCAAGCGCTTGCGGCCACAGGCATTAGCCCACACCTTTTAGAGATTGAGTTTACCGAGAGTGCCGTCATGGAGGACACGAGGGCAAGCGATCGACTCCTCGCCGAACTCAAGGCGCTTGGTCTTTCCATCTCCCTGGACGATTTCGGAACCGGATACTCATCCCTTAGCCGTCTCAAACGGCTACCCATTGATATCCTGAAGATTGACCAGTCCTTTGTCAGCGACTTACTGACAAGCGCAGACGACGAAGCAATCGTGACGGCCATCATCGCGATGGCGCATCACATGAAACTGACAGTTGTCGCGGAGGGAGTCGAGACGCAGGCACAACTGGACATCCTCAGCCATCACGGGTGCGACATCATGCAGGGTTATCTCGTGAGCCCCGCGGTACCCCCAGGCGAGTTCGAAAGCCGATTTCTGAATGGTGAGTCTCAATTAGAAGTGGCCGTTTAATAGACGGGCAATCAGTTATGCACAACCCCACTGAGCTGCTAGGGCATGATGATCCAAAGACAACAAATCGGGTTTATCGCCGGGGACCACGCAGAGTGACCCCACTCAAGCCGAAAATATTAGGCAATCGGTGATTTATTAGGCAGCGGTTTTTTGAAAAGACCGATAAGCTATTGATTATTGGTGGGCCGTGCTGGAATCGAACCAGCGACCCTCTGATTAAAAGTCAGATGCTCTGCCAACTGAGCTAACGGCCCGTATGAACAATCGGAGGGAAAAAGCGGGCGCATTATACCCCTCCCCATCCCTCCCCGACTAGCGGCGAAGAGCGCCACTGAGCTCAGAAAAGGTAGGGGCGCTTTTTAGCGCCCCTCTTCGTCCATCTTGGTCAGGCGAATCTGTGCGAGCTTGGCGACAGTCGTATTCGGAAAACGGGCCACAACATCAGTCAGTGCCTGGCGCGCCTTCTCCCACGTGCCGATCTCATAGTAGCTGTAACCAATCTTCAACAAGGCATCGGCGACCTTAGGGCTGTCCGGATATTCCTTGACCACACGGTCAAACTCCTTCAGTGCAAGCCCGAAGTTGCGTATGACGTAATTCGCCTCGGCCGTCCAGTACTGGGCATTCCCGGCCAATGGGCTGGTCGGGTGTTGTTGGGTGAACGCTCGAAAGGCCTGGCTCGCGCGCGAATAGAGCCCCTGCTTCAGGAGATTGAATGCTGCCTCGTACTGCTGCTGCTCCTCAGCCGTGGCGGTTAAACGCGAAGTCGATGGCGTGGTAGCAGGCGCTGGTACCGTCGCGGCTTGCGTTTGGGTCGGCGCCGTGGGCTGCGGACGCGTCGTTTGCGTAGTAGCGCCGCGCTCGATGTTGGTCAATCGTCGATCGAGATCGCGCAACAGTTCGCGCTGCCTAGTACTTAAACGTTCTAGCTCGTGGCTCTGCAACTCAGCCTTGTTTCGGAGTTCACGCAATTCCGTCTGCATCGCTTCCATCTGCGACAGCAACTCTAATACCGTGTCCTGCGAGAGTTGCGCGAATACAGGCGCAGACAGAAGACTCACGACGGCTAGGCAAGCCGCCGTAATTATTGTCTTCGTTACACGCGCAACGGTGAGTATGTGACTACTAGTAGACAAATTCCACGCGCCGGTTTAGCCGCCAGGCAGATTCATCGTGGCCGGTCGCGACAGGATTCTCCTCACCATAGGACCGAGCGGCTAATCGCTCACTGTTGATACCTAACAACCGCAACATGCGTCTTACCGCCTGTCCCCGGCGCTCGCCTAGCGCTAGATTGTACTCGCGGGTACCACGCTCATCGGCATGGCCCTCAAGGTTAAGCCTAACATCAGGTCTAGCTGCGAGATAGGCGGCGTGGGCTTCGATAACCGCCCGCGATTCACTATCTATCGCACTGCTGTCAAATTCGAAGTGCACACGCAGCTTAGTGGGCCTTTCCCCCGCCATTGCCATCTGCATCTGCTCATTGATACTCTCCCCTGTCATGCTGCCGCTATCGGCCGTACCCGTTTCGGCACTACTTGATCCCGAACTGCTCGTGCTTTGCTCATCCACCAGCGGCTCTTGGACGGCAGCGCCACCTCCACACGCGGCCACACCGACCGCAAATATTAGTGCCAACACGATATAAGAAAAATTTTTCATAGCATTACTCCTTTAAGGCTAGTTCACGATTATATGGCGACCAAGCTGGCTCTCGAACATCGCCTTCCTCGAGCTTGTACAATTGTCGTACGCGCCCATCCGAAGACACCGATGCCAGCACACCCCGCCCTCCCACAGCGGTGGCATAAAGTATCATGCGACCGTTAGGTGCAAAACTGGGCGATTCATCAAGTGGCGTGTCCGATAACACCTGCAGTACCTTGTCCTTGAGTCGCAACACACCGATATGGTACTTACCCTGAAATGCAGTTACGAGGGTAATCATTTCCCCATCCGCCGAATACGATGCCCGCGCGTTTGAATCACCCTCGAACGTCAGGCGTTCAATGCTACGCCCACCCACCTTCATCCGATAGATCTGCGGCTTGCCGGCACGATCCGAGGTAAATATGATATCACGCCCGTCCGGCGACCAGGCAGGCTCAGTATCAATTACACGATTTTTCGTAAGCCGTTTCAAGCGCTTGGTATCGAGATCGAGCACATAGATCTCCGGATTTCCGTCCTTCGATAGGGTCAATGCCAGGCGCCTGCCATCTGGCGACCAGGCGGGGGCGCCATTGATGCCCGGGAAATTCGCGATCAACTCGCGAGATCTGTCCGCCACACCCTGAACAAAAACCTTAGAATTTCGTTCTTCAAACGCGACGTACGCGATTTTGCTGCCATCGGGCGACCAGGCCGGTGACAATATCGAATCCTGCGACTTGAGAATCGTTACCGCATTGTAACCATCCGAGTCTGCCACCTGGAGCTTATAGGTGATTCCGGTCGGCCCATCTTCCTTGGTGACATAAGCAATGCGAGTATTGAAGGCGCCCGGCTCGCCAGTAAGTTTTTCATGGATAACGTCGCTGATCTGGTGTGCCACGGCTCGCAACTTGTCGGCGCTCACCGAATACCGGATACCGGCAAGTTGTTGCTCGCGAAACACATCATAGAGTCGGAATGTGACTTCGAACTGATTGGCACTGCGCTGGCGTATAGTGCCAATCGCCAACGCCTCTGCCTTCGCTATGCGCCAATCCTTGAATATGACTTCACTATTACGATGCGGCGTAGAAAGAAAATCCTGCTTCGGGATCAGAGAGAAGCGACCGCTGCGGGCGAGATCGGAGGCGACAATGGCGGGCACATCGTGCACCGGTTTCACTTGACCCTCAACACTAAACGGCACAATGGCGACCGGGATGCCGACATCTGCTCCTTGAGTAATCTCAATAGTCAAAACAGCGTGGACGCTTGTACTCCAAATACCTACGCTCACAAACAAAAGATAGTTAATAAGATGCTTAAACATCGTAACTAAATAGCTCCGCTAATTCTCGGGATTGAATATAAACTCGATCTCGCGAAAGTACTCGAAAAGATCCCTGTCTTCCGGTAACGGCAGTGGTGACGCCTTATATACCGCATTTTCTACCGATCGGTCGAATCTCTCGTCACCACTGGTTTTGGCCACCGTCACCTGGAGCACATCACCGTTGGGCACTAGCCTTACCCGCACCGTGCACTGCAATCCCGTCTGGGCCCCAGGGGGGCGTGCCCAGTTTCGGCTAACCTTCTGACGAATAAGGAGTTTATACTTTTCGGCCACGGTCAACGCGCGCGCTTTACGGGCTGCCTCCTTGCGATCGCGCTCTTCGGCCTCGAGTGATTCGGCCAATTGTCGCTCGGCTTCCTGACGCTGACGTTCTTCCTCCTCTCGTTTTCTACGTTCTTCCTCTATGCGCTGTTGCTCCTCTGCTAAGCGTTGCTTTTCTTCCTCCAACCGGCGTCTTTCCTCTTCAAGACGTTGCTCCTCTACTTTTCTTTGTTCTTCTTCTTCGCGTTTCTGTTCCGCTTCTTCTTTGGCTTTTTGTTCCGCGAGTCGCTTTTTTTCCGCTTCCTTGCGCTTACGTTCCGCCTCAGCTTTACGCCTCTGCTCTTCCTTCTTGCGTTTCGCCTCCGCCTTCTTGCGCTTGGCTTCGGCCTTCTTCTTCGCCTCTTGCTTCTTCAGCTCCTCGGTATCATCAACCACGACTGCTTTTACGACATCGGCGCCCGGGCTTGGCTCGCTCGGCCAACGAAACGCAATCACCGCGATCGCCACAACCACGAGATGCACCGCTATCGCAAGTATAAGCGCTCTAAACCTACCCGGCGTTTTACGAGCCCGGAGTCGCCGCACCTTAGTTCTTCAAGATAGGTTGTGTGATTAGGCCGACGCTGGGTGCCCCTGCCGCCTTTAGCAGAGCCATTGCTTCAACGACCTTACCGTAAGGCACACGACGATCGCCTCGAACCAAAATCGGCGTCTGCGGTCGCAACCGCATGACCACAGCAACTTTCTTGCGCAAGGCAGCCGGTTTGATTTTGCGATCGTCGAGATAGTATTGGCCCTTTTTGTCGACCGTCACCACCAGGGTTTCCGAGTCCTTGCTAGACGCTGGGCTGGCCGCTGTCTCTGGCAATTCCACTTTCACGCCTTGGCTGAGCAGTGGCGCCGTGATCATAAAAATCACCAATAATACGAGCATGACGTCGATGTAGGGGACGACGTTAATCTCGCTCATGAGCCTCTTACGACGGGCGCGATACGCTTCCACGCCTAGGCCTTCGGTACTAACGCCTGTCGTTGCACGATGCTAGAGAATTCATCCATGAAGATCTCGTATCGGGTCACCAACCGTTCTACTCGGGTCGAATACCGATTATAGGCAATAACCGCCGGTATCGCCGCGAACAGGCCCATAGCGGTGGCGATGAGGGCCTCAGCAATCCCGGGCGCCACATGGGCAATGGTGGCCTGTTGCAGCGAGCCCAAAGCGATAAACGAGTTCATGATACCCCACACCGTCCCAAACAGCCCCACATACGGGCTAATGGACCCAACCGTGGCCAGGAAAGGTAGATGGGTTTCGAGGAAATCGATTTCGCGCGACAACGCCACACGCATAGCCCGTTGCACACCTTCCATGATGTCGCCGGGCTGGATCTTAGGCGGTTTGGTGAGTCGCTTGAATTCCCTAAAACCATCGACAAAGACGCTCGCCATCCCCTCAGGCACAACGCCCCCACGACTGAGGTCAGAGTACATTTGGTTCAAGTTACCGCCCGACCAAAAGCGATGTTCGAAACGATCCGCGGTACGTGCCGCCGACTGGAACACGAACCACTTGCTAATAATGAAGTACCACGAAATTAAAGAAGCCAACACCAACATCAACATAACCAACTGTACTAATAGGCTCGCTTGCTTTATTAGGGTAAACAATACGATCGCGTCGACTGAGGTCGTGATATTCAAAAGAGGGTCACCGTATCTAACTGCGCGACAACACGATTGGGAATCGAGCGTGGTGAAAGAGACCGCGCATCCAAACACGCCACCTTAACTTCTGCTTCGCAAAGCGTAGTAGAGTTTCGCTGAACATCTTGCTTCAGGGTCAGACTCGCACCGCCTCGCCGGCGTATGTTCACGGTTGCCTCAAGCAAGTCATTAAACCGTCCGGGCTTGTAGAAATCCACTTTAACCGCGCGCACTGCGAATATCACACCCTCCTCCGCCGACAACGCATCCTGTTCAAACCCCAACCCCCGCAGCCATTCCGTGCGTGCCCGCTCCATGAACTTGAGGTAGTTGGCATAATAAACCAACCCACCCGCGTCAGTGTCTTCATAATAGACACGTACCGGTATGGAAAAATTCCCCTGCCTGGACCGTTCTGATTCAATCATAAACGCTTGCGCCCCGAGTTTGGGTTAGTCACTTTCGAAAATACCGGCTTGTCGCTGATCTTGGCTTGATGGAACCGCAAGGCCGAAGTGTTGCCAGGCCCTGGGGGTTGCCGTACGCCCACGCGGTGTGCGCATCAAGAATCCCTGCTGAATCAGAAATGGTTCGACCACATCCTCAATGGTGCCGCGTTCCTCACCGACAGCGGCGGCCAGGCTATCGATGCCCACCGGCCCACCGGCAAATTTTTCCACTACCGTTCGTAATAACTTGCGGTCCAGCATGTCGAAACCGCTTTCATCGACGTCCAGCAGCGTGAGCGCCATTTCTGCACTCTCGCGGGTAAGATGCCCGTTTCCTTTAACTTGTGCGAAATCTCGTGCCCGACGCAACAGCCGATTGGCAATACGCGGCGTACCGCGGGCGCGATGGGCAATGGCCGATACCCCTTCTGGTTCGACCGGCACGTCGAGGATGGTCGCAGATCGATTAATTATTTTGCCAAGTTCCTCGGCTGTGTAATATTCCAAGCGCTGAATAATACCGAAGCGATCACGCAGCGGCGAAGTTAGGCGACCGGCACGAGTGGTCGCTCCAATCAAGGTGAACGGTGGTAAATCGAGCTTAATCGCACGTGCGGCCGGGCCCTCGCCAATCACAATATCTAGTTGATAATCCTCCATGGCAGGATAGAGGATCTCTTCAACCACTGGACTTAGGCGGTGGATCTCATCGATAAATAATACATCTTTAGGTTGCAAGTTAGTCAGCAGCGCGGCCAAATCGCCGGGACGTTCGAGCACCGGCCCTGACGTTTGCCGCAGGTTTACGCCAAGCTCGTTAGCAATGATGTGCGCGAGCGTTGTTTTACCAAGACCTGGCGGGCCGAATACCAATACATGATCCATGGCCTCACCACGCTTACGCGCGGCCGGAATAAAGACTTCCATCTGCGTATGCACGTGTGCTTGCCCAACGTACTCGCCAAGGGTTATTGGCCGTAAGCCAGGTTCTCGGTTCGCATCTTCGGGTGTACTCAGAACGTGGGCGGAAACGAGACGATCGGATTCAATCACATTCTTATCCTACGGCAGCCTTAAGCGCCCGACGAATTATTTCTTCGGTCGTCATACCGCTGGGGGCCACACCATGAACAGCGCGACTGGCCTCGTTGGGCTTATAGCCAAGTGCCACTAGTGCACTAACCGCCTCGCCAACCGGATCTTGTTTTGCAGTGGTGGTACAAACACCTGTCAGTTCAACCTCATCATGGCCGACAAACGCTTTGTCACGCATCTCCATTACTAAACGCTGCGCGGTCTTGCGGCCGATACCGGGGGTTTGGCTCAGCCGCGCCACATCCTCACTACTAATGCAATGCATGAATTCCTCTTCCGACAATCCAGACAAGATCGCCAAGGCTACCCGCGGCCCGATACCACTTATCTTAAGCAGACTGCGGAACAATCGGCGCTGGTTTTCGCGGCTAAATCCATATAGCAGGTGCGCATCGTCGCGCACCACCATGTGCGTGTACAGGGTAGTGTCCTCTCCCATGGCCGGGAGATCGTAAAAGGTCGTCATCGGCGCTTCCAGTTCGTAACCCACACCCGCCACATCCAACAGTAGTGATGGCGGTTCCTTGCCCAGTAATCTCCCCCTTAGCCTACCGATCATCAGACTACCCTCGTCCGCGCCCCTATTCCGCGGGTTGCCGCCGCATGGCCCATCGCATAGTGTGCGTGGCAAATCGCACAGGCAAGCGCATCGGCGGCATCGGCTTGCGGGGTCCCGGACAAACTAAGCAATACCTTTACCATGTGCTGCACCTGTTGCTTCCGTGCCTGACCGTTACCAACCACTGCGCGCTTGATTTGTAACGCCGTATATTCCATAGCTTCCAGTTCATGATTGATACCGGCACAGATTGCTACGCCTCGGGCCTGTCCCAGCTTGAGTGCCGAGTCCGCATTCCTAGCCATAAAAACTTTTTCAACCACCAGTACGTCGGGAATGTAGCTGGTGATAACCGCAGAAATCCCATCGTAGATGGTCTTCAGACGCTGTGATTGACTGTTGCCCTCGGTACGCACGCAACCGCTATCGACGTACGCTATGCCACCGTCCCTAGCAACGTTAATCATCCCGAACCCAGTAATGCGTGAGCCTGGATCAATGCCCAGCACGCGCATCGGTTAGATGAGTATCCGAGGGAATGTCGTCATGGGTCTTGCGGCTGTTTCAGCCCTGCTGTTGTTTTGCCAACTCTTCTGGAAAGTCAGCGTTGGTGTAGACATTCTGCGCATCGTCCAAATCCTCAAGCGTCTCTAAAAGTCGCAATGTCTTTTCCGCATCTTCATCGGATAGCGGCACGCCGGTGGATGCGTGTTGGGTCACTTCGGCCACCTCGGGTGCAAACCCGCTGGCCTGCATAGCGTCGCGGATAGCTTCGAAGCTTTGCGGGGTGGTTATGACGTCGTATGTTCCGTCATCATTGCTGACAACGTCCTCAGCCCCTGCCGATATCGCCGCCTCCATGATGGCTTCCTCGTCGACGTCGGCGGGAAAACTGAGCATGCCTTGTTTGCTAAATAGATAGGCAACAGAACCATCGGTGCCGAGATTACCACCATGCTTGGTGAAGGCATGGCGCACCTCACCCACGGTACGGTTTCGATTGTCGGTCGTGCACTCGACAAGTATGGCTACGCCTCCCGGCCCAAAGCCTTCGTACCGCACGTCCTCATAGCTCACGCCATCGACATCGCCAGTGCCGCGTTTGATGGCGCGCTCGACGTTGTCCTTAGGCATATTCTGCGCCATCGCCTTATCGATGGCGGTTCGCAGTCTCGGATTGGCCGCCGGATCTTCCCCACCAAGACGCGTGGCAGCAGTGATCTCGCGGATTAATTTGGTGAAAAGCTTGCCGCGCCGGGCATCTTGCGCGCCTTTCCGGAAACGGATATTGGCCCATTTGCTATGGCCGGCCATAGATATGCTTGCTATATCGGATATGCCTGAGGCTCCAAAGCGGCCGGCAGCAGTGTACCACTAGCGCCAATTGACTCCCAACCGGGGACAAAACGGGCTGACAAGCGGCAGTAAGCGGCCAGCCAAAAGGCGCGCTCGGGACATGGCTGGGCCCGCAGCGGGGCTGGGGTCAGTAATTGTCATTAACGGTTCGTTTGGAAACGCCCATGTTTCAGAAACCAAGACACCTGCTGCGCAACCTGCGACGACACTACCATTGCGGTGTGGGATACATGTAACGTAATGCTGTCGGTGGCGCCTGGCAACGCCGCCTCCGCCGCCGAGACTACGCCATCATTGGGTCGTGGTAACCGCCGAAACAATCGTCCCATACCGACGCTCAGGTCACCGGCGATTATCCCAATATCTCGGTCTACCGGCTGCCAGTGGGCCGGCATGCCCGCCAAAAGCTGTTGTATAGAGCGCCCCGTAATCTTGCGCCCAAGCGCGGTTCGTACCAACATCGACGCCGGGTAACTACCGCCGTGGGGCGAGCCCAGCGTTACGATGCGGCCGCCCGGTGGCTGCTCTGGGTGCTGATGAAACAGCGCTCGAATGACAATACCGCCAAGGCTGTGTCCGACCAGGTGCACCACCGGGCGCTCCAAGTCGACCAAGAATCGTTGCAAACGCTCCGCGTTTTGCAGGAGATTTTGGCTAACCGAAGGGTATGAAAACGAAAAGGTTTCGAATCCGTGGCGCGCCAACCGCTGACCTAGCACATACAAACTCCAGCCTGACAGCCACAGGCCGTGAACCAGTACTACTGTCTCTTGCCCGGTGCTACGCGCCAAGGTTGCACGTTGCCTGAATTAAATCGATTGCCTCCCGGTTAGTCCACGATGTTACGCGTTGCGACGCCTCAGCAAACGGTAACCAAACAAACTCTGCGTGCTCCACCGGATTCATCGTGATCACCACTTCCTCCGGCAACTCTAGCGAAAACATGTGCTCGATGTTTTGTTTTGTTCCTGGCGCATACCGATGCGCCCACTGTGGCAAGATTTGGAATCGGAAAGTCTTCCCCCAGTCACGAAGGTCATCAGTTACTTCAATGCTGGTCTCTTCTCTAAGTTCGCGACCTGCGGTGATTTCGGGATCACTTTCATCCCATCTCATACTGCCAGTAACTGACTGCCAGAAATCGGTTTTGTCTGAGCGCCGCAACAACAATACTTTGCCAGCTCTCGTGTAAACAACGACCAACACCGACTCCGGCCTCTTATACCTAGACATAACTACCGACAAGCTATTGTTTCGCGGGCGTAGACGGTTTGCGCAGTCTTATGTGTAGTTCGCGTAGCTGTCGGTCATCGACCAGGCTTGGCGCCTCGGTCATCAGGTCCGCCGCTTTCTGTGTCTTTGGAAATGCAATTACCTCACGAATCGACTCAGCACCAGCCATCAGCGCCGCAATGCGATCGAGACCAAAAGCAATGCCACCATGAGGTGGTGCACCATACTTCAAAGCCTCCAACAAAAAGCCAAACTTCTCGCGCGCCTCTTGCTCTTCTATGCCAAGCGCCGCAAACACCTTCTGCTGCACATCCAGCCGATGGTTACGGATCGAACCACCGCCGATTTCGCTGCCGTTGACAACTAGATCATATGCGCGTGACATCACATTGGCGGGATCAATGTCCACGCGTTCTGCATCCACATCTGTCGGCGCCGTGAATGGATGATGACGCGCCATCCAGCGCTTGGCGTCTGGATCATACTCAAACATAGGAAAGTCAACGATCCAGACCGGTTGCCAACCACCTTCTACGATGCCGGTGTCGGTACCAAGGAGCAGACGCAACGCACCCAGGGCATCGTTGACCACGTCGGCCTGATCAGCGCCAAAGAACAGCATGTCACCCGCCTGGGCACCGGTACGTTCTAAGATCACGGCTACCACAGGGTCGGACAGAAACTTGAGAACTGGCGATTGCAGACCATCACGCCCTTTAGCAGGGTCATTGACCTTTATATAGGCCAACCCCTTGGCGCCGTAATTGCCAACAAAGTTCGTGTAGTCATCGATCTCCTTGCGGGTAAGATCGCCGCCAGCGGGCAGGCGTAAAACCGCGACCCGACCGCCGCTGCGGTTAGCCGGCTGCGAGAACACTTTGAATTCGACATCCTTCATCTGGTCGCCGACGTCGACTAATTCAAGCGGATTGCGTAGATCGGGTCGATCGGTGCCATAGCGGGCACGGGCCTCGGCGTAAGTCAACCGCGGGAAGGGATTGGGCAAATCGACCGCGAGCACTGCCTTGAACAGATCACGGATCATCGCCTCCATCAGCGCCATGATATCTTCTTCGCCCATAAAGGATGTCTCTATATCCAACTGGGTGAATTCCGGCTGGCGATCGGCGCGTAGATCCTCATCGCGGAAGCAGCGTACGATCTGGTAATAGCGTTCGAACCCCGCCACCATCAAGATCTGCTTGAAAATTTGAGGTGATTGCGGCAACGCGAAGAAATGACCAGGATAGGTGCGCGCCGGTACCAGATAGTCGCGCGCCCCCTCAGGGGTAGACTTCGTCAACATCGGCGTTTCGATGTCGACGAAACCATGGTGCTCTAGGAAATCACGCAGAGAAGTCGTCACTCGATGGCGCAGTCGCATGTTTTCCTGCATAACCGGTCGACGCAAATCGAGGTACCGATACTTCAATCTCACCGCCTCGCCAACATCTGGTTCGTCGAGTTGAAACGGCAATACATCCGATTGGTTGAGGATTTCTAACTGGGCGCCGACGACCTCTACCTGACCCGTACCCAGACTCGGGTTTTCGGTTCCCGCCGGACGTTGGCGCACCTGGCCCGTTACGCGCAGTACATACTCGTTGCGAATGCTTTCCGCCAGCGAGAACACCCGCGATTCCACCGGATCGAAAACGATTTGCACGATACCCTTAGTGTCGCGCAGGTCGATAAAGATCAACCCGCCGTGATCTCGGTAGCTATTCACCCAACCACACAAGGTAACCTCTTGGTCGATTAAGGATTCATCGACCTGTCCGCAATAATGGCTACGCATCGTGTCCTTGTACTATCTCTGGTTAGACGGCCTAGCGAGGACAGACGTCACTTATTCTTTTGCCCACTGGCAACCAACGCATCTTTGCTTTCCTTGGGCACGACCACGCCGGCGGACATGATCATTTTAATTCCCTCGTCTATCGTCATATCCAACACGATCACATCATTAGTAGGCACCGCTAAAAAGAAGCCAGAGGTCGGGTTCGGCGTTGTCGGTACGAATAGATGACTCACCGAACCCCCAACTTTGGCCTCTATCTCGGACGCGCCCTGCTCTCCGGTCAAAAACGCCAGCGTCCATACTCCCTTTCGCGGATACTCAATCAAGACGACGCTACGGAAAGACCTCCCACCGTTAGAGAACATCGTCTCCGTGACCTGCTTGACGCCCGAATAGATCGAACGCACTAACGGAATCCGAGCCACCATGCGTTCGCCGAACTGTACGAGCTTTCGACCGACCAAGTTGGCCGCAATCACGCCGGTCACCAAGACCACGACAACCGTCAGCAGTACCCCCAGCCCGGGAATTCTAAAGCCCAACAAGTTGTCAGGGCGTAGGCCAGGTGGCAATAACAGCAGTGTCCGATCCATCAGGTCGATCAAGAACTTGATCACCAAGACTGTGAACCCGAGCGGGACCCAGACGAGAAGGCCAGCGATAAGATAACGTCGAATGTGGCCCATCGGTATTAATCGTCGCTACTACTAGAACCGCTAGCCTTTTTCTTGTCTTTGGTTTTTTCTTCCTTCTTAGGCTTGGATTCAGTTTCGGAATCTTCCTTCATTTTGCTCTTACCACCGTCCTTGAAATCAGTCACATACCATCCGGTACCTTTAAGTTGGAAACCGGCGGCTGAAACTAGCTTCTTTAGCTCCGATTTGCCGCAGACCGGGCAATCCCTAAGGGCTGGATCACTGAACTTCTGGATAGCCTCAAGCTCATGGCCACAAGCTTCGCATCGGTATTCATAGATTGGCATTCTTGCTAACTCCGGCAATACACCCCCTCGTCAGAGGGGGGGTCATGCACGCATAAATCAACGGCGCATTATAGCGAGCCCCCCTGGGTAACGCATTATTTCCTAAGCGATGTTTGTCAATCGGATGGATGGAGGCAATCCATTCAAATCGATTGCGAAAGTGACTTACCAGTGTATGCGCATACAAATTGGGAACGTGAAAAGCGCTGTGTTTCGATTTGCGCCGACCGGGTTGGTCAAACAAGTAGTCGAATGCGAGAAGCATGGGGCGGCTACCCGGCCGATGGACATCCAAAGGTAATTAGGGTCAATCCCTGGCCAGGCAGCCCCTGCACCAGTTCGTGCTGTGCCAGCTGTGGCGGCACTACACCCCGCAAGCAGGCATTCTCGATACCATCATCAGGCCAGTACGTGCACCCAGCCGCGGCGAGCCCAGCCACGCCCAAGGCTGACAGCAACGAACGCCGATTCCTTCAGACCCCATTGCTGCGAACTTGCTGGCGGCGGACGTCGCGTCCGGTGGGTCGCGCGTATGCATATAGCGGGCCAACATATTAAACTTGCCTAACAAGGCGGGTTGGGAGCGGTCAACAAACGAAGATCCGACGGTCGGTTCGCCGGAACAGATGAGCGGGCCACTGACCACGCTGCCTTTGTGTTGCCGGCGATAGTGATTCTCACGCACTGTCATCAAGCCTAAGGTTTAAAAGAAAAAATCTCGACCGCATTGACGAGTTTGAGAGATAGTTGATCGGCGCAGCGCCAGATTCCCGAGGCGGCAGTCTTCCCATCATTGCCACCAACCAACCCCAGGGTCAGCCCCGAAAGAGATTGTAAATTAATGAATTAATAAAAGTTTAGAATCTTTTTTCTCAACGCACTATGATCCACTCGACTATGCACAGGTTAAAGGGCAGGCAACCCAGTTCCACCTGCGTGTCGATTTTTTTTTGACCAAACGCTACCCTCGGCGCTGTCTATTGTGCTAAGTTACTGGCGCACAAAATCTCCAACTTCCTCGTAGGAGCGATAAATGCCAACAAAACCATCGACGAAGTCAGAAATCTACACCTACATTTGTGAACGCAGCAATCTGAAAAAGAAAGACGTGAGTGCGGTATTCGACGCGCTCTCCAACATGATCGCGCGGGATTTAAGAAGGGGTGCCGGTGTCTTTAACGTCCCTGGGTTGATGAAGATCAAGGCCGTACACAAGCCTGCTGTCCCGGAACGCAGAGGCATTAACCCCTTCACTAAGGAAGAGACGACCTTCAAGGCCAAACCAGCGCGCAACGTGGTCAAGGTCCAGCCGCTGAAGGGCTTGAAGGATATGGTCTGACGAAGTCTCGTTTCTTTTCTGGTCTTAGCGAGACGAATCTAGCCCAAGGACGGGTAGCACTGTCTGCGCGCCGCGCATCATTTTGAAGTAACGCATAGGCACAGGTTGCTACCGGTGCCGGTTCGGTTATGGCTCTACGCTGGCTCAGGTCCGCGGCGCGGGCGCCGGCGTGGATCCATAACCACCGCCACCCGGCGTCGCGATCACAAACACGTCACCGGGGTTCATATCGACTTGATCACAGCCCGCCAGCTCAAGCGTACGGCCGTCTGTACGCTCGACGTGGTTGATACCCAGGGCACCCGACCCGCCGCCGTGAACACCAAATGGCGGGGCAATGCGTCGGTTGGACAGAATCGCGGCAGTCATCGGTGCGAGGAATCTTATGCGCCGGACTGCGCCGTTACCCCCTCGTCTGTGGCCAGCCCCGCCGCTACCCTGGCGGATGCAGAAACTTTCCACTAGCACCGGGAAACGCCACTCCAATACCTCTGGGTCGGTAATACGCGCATTGGTCATGTGGGTGTGGACCGCGTCAGTACCGTCAAAATCGGGTCCAGCGCCGGACCCGCCACAGATCGTTTCGTAGTATTGCCAACGCGCGCTACCAAACGTGAAGTTGTTCATCGTGCCCTGGGCTGCCGCCATCACCCCTAACGCCCCATATAGCGCGTCGACGATGCACTGTGAGGTCTCGACATTACCCGCCACTACCGCGCCTGGGTGTCTGGGTTTGAGCATGCTTCCCTCGGGTATGATGATTTCCAGTGGCTTAAGGCAACCGGCATTCAACGGAATATCGTCCGCTACCAGCGTGCGAAATACATAAAGCACTGCTGCCTTACAGACAGCCGCCGGTGCATTGAAGTTGCTAGGCTGCTGTGGTGAGGTGCCGGTGAAATCAATGCGCGCCCGACGGGCAGATCGGTCAATGCTGATGGCCACGCGCACAACACTGCCGTCGTCTAGATGATAGGCAAAATCCCCGTCCTTTAGGACGTCGAGAACACGGCGCACAGATTCTTCGGCATTGTCTTGTACGTGGCCCATAAACGCGTGCACAGTGTCGAGGCCAAAATGGTCGATCATCTTGCGCAAGCCTTGCACCCCGGCCTCGTTAGCCGCGATCTGGGCCTTAAGATCGGCAATGTTCTGATCGGGATTGCGTACCGGGTAACGCCCCGACGTGAGAAGTTTTCTTAACTCGGCTTCGCGCAGCCGACCGCCGTCTACCAGCATGAAGTTGTCTATCAGTACGCCCTCTTCTTCGATATTGACGCTGTTTGGTGGCATTGAGCCCGGAGTGATTCCACCTACATCAGCATGGTGTCCACGTGCACCCACGTACAGCAAAATGTTCTTACCGGCTTCGTCGAATACAGGCGTGATAACAGTAACGTCGGGTAGATGGGTACCACCGTTGTAAGGGGCATTGAGGGCATAGACGTCGCCGGGCTTCATGGTCGCCCCACACTGGCTAATGACACTTTGCACGCTCTCACCCATTGACCCTAGGTGAACTGGGATATGGGGCGCGTTTGCCACCAGTCCGCCATCAGCATCGAAGATCGCGCAGGAGAAGTCCAGACGCTCCTTCATGTTTACTGAATGGCTGGTGTTCTGCAGGATTGTGCCCATCTGCTCTGCAATGGACATGAACAGATTGTTGAATATCTCGAGTCGCACCGGATCGACCTGGGTACCGACGGCGGTAGTACGTGCTAATGGAGTGACTCGACTTAGAACTATGTGTTTGCGCGCGGTGGGCTCCGCACGCCAGCCAGGTTCTACAACGATGGTACTGTTGGCTTCGACGATGATGGCCGGCCCCACAACGTAGCTGCCGGGCGCTAACTGATCACGCCTAAGAATCGGTGCTTTACACTGCTTCTCGCCATCGTGAGTGGTGTTGGCAGTATACATGTCGACCTGGTCGACGCGCTTGTCAGAGTAACTGGACGCATCATCACTTGCTGATAGGGCAACCAGATCGTCGCGCACGTCACCGGCCCCGATTATTTCCACCGAGGCGGCTTCAACCACCAGCGCTTTGTCGGGATCTATGAATCCGAAACGTCGCCGGTGAGCGTGCTCGAAATGCTTACTGATATCGACCGGCGCGCCATAATCAACGATTAATGCTGTATCCGTACCGTCATAACGCACATGCACTTTGCGCACGCTGGAGACTTCGTGATCGGCGAGTCCCTGGTATTCCATCTCTACCCGGCCGTCCGATTCAAGGTCCGCAAATATTTGATCGAGCCGTGGTACAAGGTTATCGGTCAACTTCGCCTCAACCGCTTGCTCACGCATGACTCGCCTATCAGCCAGGCCCATGCCGTACGCTGACAGCACCCCCGCATAGGGATGTATAAAAACTTTCGATATATCAAGCGCATCCGCGACCAAGCACGCATGCTGAGGCCCAGCACCACCGAAGCAACAAAGCGCATATTCAGACACGTCATAACCGCGCTGCACCGAAATCTTACGGATCGCGTTGGCCATGTTCTCCACCGCAATCTCCAGAAAGCCGTGCGCAACTTGTTCGGGTGTGCGCACATTTCCGGTGGCAGCCTCTATCTCTGCCGCGAGCGTACTAAACTTGGCGCGCACGACATTCACATCCAAGGGCAGCTTGCCGCTAGGGCCGAAAACTTTGGGAAAGTGGCTAGGTATGATCTTTCCCACCATTATGTTGCAATCGGTAACCGTAAGCGGTCCACCTCGCCGGTAACAGGCCGGCCCCGGGTCAGCCCCCGCCGATTCGGGACCGACACGAAAGCGACTACCATCGAAACGTATAATCGAACCACCGCCAGCCGCCACCGTATGGATGTACATCATCGGCGCCCGCATGCGGACGCCGGCCACTTCGCTCTCAAACGTGCGCTCGAATTCGCCGTCATAATGCGATACATCCGTAGAGGTACCGCCCATATCAAATCCGATAATCTTTTCGAAGCCGGCAGCGACGCTAGTGCGGGCTGCGCCCACCACGCCAGCGGCGGGGCCAGACAAAATACTGTTCTTGCCTTGGAAAAAACGACTGTCTACCAGGCCGCCGTTCGACTGCATGAATAGTAGCTGTATACCACTGAGCTGTGCGGCTACGGTGTCTATGTAACGTCGGAGTATTGGTGATAGATAGGCATCTACAACCGTCGTATCGCCGCGACCTACTAACTTCATTAGCGGACTCACCTCGTGGGAAGTCGACACCTGCGTAAAGCCGATCGCCCGTGCCAGCTCGGCCACCCGCTTTTCATGTTGTGGACAGCGATAGCCGTACATGAACACGATCGCGACCGATCGTATGCCATCGTCAAAAGCTGCCTGTAATTGAGATCGAGCGGCGCCAGTATTTAGTGGCACCAGCTCCTCGCCGTCGGCGCGATAACGGCCATCTATTTCTATCACACGCTCATAAAGCAGCTCGGGCAAAACGATGTGGCGCGCAAAGATCCGCGGCCGATTCTGATATCCGATCCGCAGGATGTCGCCAAAACCGCGTGTTACTGCTAGTAGCGTGCGCTCGCCTTTGCGTTCCAATAACGCGTTAGTCGCCACCGTCGTACCCATCTTGACGGAATCGATGAGATCGACCGGCATGGGCGCATCAGAAGTAAGGCCGAGCACATCGCAAATGCCTTGTAAGGCAGCGTCGGAGTAATGCTCTGGATTTTCTGACAGCAACTTGTGTGTTGCTAGCTCGCCATCGGGTGAGCGTGCGACCACGTCCGTAAATGTGCCGCCGCGATCTATCCAGAATTGCCATGTCCCCTTAGACATAGCGATATGCTAGAAAAAAATAAAAGGTGTTTAACAAGGTACTAGTGTCTACCGGTAAGCGGTACAAACGCCACCGGGAGAACACGTTTTTTGGTGATCGATCCCGCCTTGTCCTTCTGCACGAGCGTTAAGGTCTGGCCGGAGTACGCAGTACCCACGGGAATCGCCATGCGGCCACCAGGTTTGAGTTGGTCCACAAGTGGTTTTGGTATGGTGTCGGCCGCGGCTGTAACCATAATGGCGTCGAACGGCGCGTGTTGACTCCAACCATGATAACCATCAGCCACACGAAATTCGATGTTTTTCCTACCCATGGCACTCAAGCGCTGTCGGGCCTGTTCGCTAAGATCTCCGATCACTTCGACCGTATATACCTGCTTCGCGAGTTCACTCAATATTGCTGTCTGATAACCACAACCTGTGCCGACTTCCAAGACAATGTCGTCCTTACGCAGCGCCAAAAGGTCGGTCATCAGTGCGACAATGTAAGGTTGAGATATTGTTTGACCAAAACCGATATTGAGAGGTTGATTGAGGTAGGCCAACGATTCTGTATCTGATGGCACGAACTTGTGGCGTGCAACCGTATTCATGACGGCCATGACGCGCGCGTCGAACGATCCCTTGCCAGTGAGACGGCTGGTATACTCAGCCTCAGCCTCGATCTCTTGGACCATGCGTGCCCTTTCTTTTGTGTATGGATCCTCTGCAATCATGGGTAGTGAAGATTAACGATTACGGTACCCAAACAATCAACTTGTCTCCCTGATACGCTCTAGACGCAGACGTTCGCGCTCGTCAAAGAGACGCCGTGCTGCCACTGAAACGGCTGCGACAGTACCGAACCCCGTACCACCAGCGATCATGAACATAATAAGGATCTGATATTTTACGGCTTCTAATGGTGGCGTGCCGGCTAGGATCTGGCCGGTCATCATGCCTGGAAGACTTACTATACCTGCTACCGCCATCGCGTTAATGGTTGGGATCATGCCACTGCGCATACTATCATTGCGTATATCCTCGATGACCTGCTTCCAGGTGTGGCCCAACATCAATCGGTTTTCAATCAATCCGCGTTGTTGCTGTGTTGTTCGTGTCAATCGGTCCAGTGCGAGCGCGACTCCGGTCATAGTATTGCCGAGCATCATGCCTAATAGCGGAATGGCGTATCGCGGCGCATACCACGGCTCGGTATCGATAATAACCACTAACACCAAGATAGTAATGGCGAAGGTCGATACAAACATGGACAGACTACCGACCCCGAATCCCCACCAGCCTACCAACCGCTGTCGTTGTCGGGCCATCGCCTCCCAACCCGCCACCAACAACATGATCATCGCAATCAACGTGATCAAGCCTAGATTTACGTTATCAAACAAAGCCTTAAGAACCAACCCGACTAACAACAACTGCACCACCGTGCGCGCACCGGCAACCACAAGCTGCCTACCAATAGCAAGGCCCATCGGCAAAGACAACGCCGCTAGCGCCAGCACTAGTCCGGCTGCCAGCGCCAAATCCGTAGGTGTTAATGAAACGACGTTCATATCATGCTAGCTGGAATCGTGGGGCGTCATGCGCAGATGCTGATCGCCGACACGTTTGATCTGCCGTGAATCATGACTAACCCACAACACCGGAATCTTGTGCTTGGATCGGTAGGTAACAATAAGTTTTTCCACTCGGCGCACATTCTTAGGATCGAGGCTTGCCGTCGGTTCATCCAACAGCAGTGCCTTAGGACGCTGGCTAAGTAACCTCAGCAAGGCCAGGCGTTGTCGTTCGCCAGTCGAAAGGCCGGCAATTCTGCGATCAAGGACCTTGGCGTCGAAACCCAGCTGCTCCAGTCCGACTGTTTGTGCTTCAGCGAAATGTGCGCCGACCCGTTCGCGCCACCAGTGGCTCTCTGCTGGCAGCAACCCCACCTTGCGACGCCATGTCGGGCCATCGACGCTCATATGCTCGACAGTTCCGAGGAAGACTTTGCCATGAGACGGATCCAAGTCGACTATGGCCCGCAACAACAGGGTCTTACCAACACCTGATGGCCCTGAAAGACAAAGACACTTGCCGGAAGGCACGCTCAGGCTTATCGGTCTCAAGAACTTGTTTGACAGTTTGACAACACGCAAACCACTCATGGAACTGCCTCATCATCCTGAGGCACTAATTTCTCCAGCGCCGATCGAATATGTTGCGGCATCGGGACCGATTTTTGAGTCTGTCGATCTACAAACACGTCCACAAAGTAACCCGCTGCCGCTGGTTGATCTTGGTGCTGCCTGAACAACCCAATTTCGTAGCGCACACTCGAATTACCTAGCCGTGCAACACGTAGGCCAGCGTCAACGATTTCTGGAAAAGACAACGAGTGATAATATCGACACTTACTTTCAACCGTAAACGGCAACACCGCACCTGTAAGGATGTCGATCTGTGCCTCGACCATCAAGTAATGGGTTATGGCCGTATCGAAATAGGAATAGTAAACAACGTTATTGACATGGCCATATATATCGTTGTCTTTCCAACGTGTCGGTATCGCCAGGAAATGCCGAAAACAACCCCTGGCTTCATTGGCTCTCGATGCGTGGTTAGACATGCGCACAATTTCTCAGCAACGATGTAAATCCATAGATGAAAAATTCTCAGTACAATCTGATCACGGTATACTACGTTTTTGACCACATCTTGAAGGCTGCGAAAATATCATAAAGGAGGGCATGTATTCATGCCAGAAGAAACGATGTTCAGTAAAATTATTCGCCACGAAATCCCAGCGACCATCCTATTTCAAGACGAACGTATCACCGCCTTCGCCGACATCAATGCCCAGGCCCCGACCCACATACTCATTGTCCCAAACAAGATCATTCCAACTGTGAACGATGTCACGCCCGCCGATGAAGCAGACCTCGGCCACATGTTTGTCGTTGCCGCAAAGCTCGCGAAGGAGCAAGGGATTGCCGAGCAAGGTTATCGGCTCATCGTTAATTGTGGGCCCGACGGTGGCCAAGAAGTGTATCACTTACATATGCACTTACTCGGTGGACGTCGTCTGGGCCGAATGCTGAAGATGAATTAGCTGCTAGATTAACCGCGATCGCGTTTGCTATCCAAGTCTCGCCGACGCAACTCCATCCGGCGCACCTTGCCGGTGGTAGTCATCGGCACTTCCTCAATGAATTCGATCTCGCGGGGGTATTCGTAGGCCGCTAGACGCGTACGTACGGACGCTTGGATATCCGTTTTTAGTTCATCCGTTGGTTCATAGCCTTTAGCCAACACAATAAATGCCTTAACAATGCTGCCGCGCAGTTCATCGGGGCTGCCGATAACCGCCGCCTGCGCGACGGCGGCATGCTTCAATAGACAATCCTCAATCTCCCCAGGGCCGATACGATAACCGGCGCTAGAAATAACATCATCCTTACGGCCAACAAACCAAAGATATCCGTCGTCATCGTAGTATCCGACATCACCGGTGCAAAACCATTGGCCGATGAATTTCTCGCGAGTCGCTTCTTCCTTGCCCCAGTAATTAAGGAACATGACCGGATCATTGATCCGAGCCGCAAGTTCGCCAGGCTCACCAATCGGCATCGCCTGGCCGTCTCCGTCGATGACACCTATCGAATGCCCCGGGTAGGGCTTACCCATTGAGCCCGGCTTAACCGACATGATCGCACTGCAGTTGCCGACCAGATAGTTGAACTCGGTCTGCCCCCACATCTCGTTAACCGACACCCGCAACCCGTCCTCGGCCCAACGGAAAACCTCTTCGCCCAAGGTCTCACCGGCCGACATGATGCTGCGGAAAGCGAGTTTGAAGCGGCTACCGATGTCCGGTACCTGCCGCATCATCTTCAGCGCCGTCGGTGGGATGAAGGCATTCGTGACTTCATACTTCTCAAGCAAGTGGCAGGCGCGCTCGGCATCGAACTTGCCACCCTCATAAGCAAGGATAGGACTGCCGTAATACCAGGACGGCAACAATCCATCCATAAGCCCGCCGGTCCAGGCCCAATCGGCCGGCGTCCAGAACACGTCGTTTTCGCGTGGAAAAAAGTTCTGCGACAATTCGAAGCCAGGCAGGTTTCCCAGTAACGAGCGATGCGCAACCAACGCGCCCTTGGGCGGGCCGGTGGTCCCGGACGTATAGATCAAGAGCGCCGGGTCATCGGCGCCGGTGGTGACGGCTGGCGGTGAATCCTTTGCCTTTTCGAGTAACGGCCAAAACCCCATCCGCCCTTGAGCATCGTCACAACCAATGACCACATCAAGGTCCGGCAACTGTTGCTTCATGTCTGCCAACATGTCCGAATGACTGGCGTCGGTTAGCACTACCTTTGCGCCACTATCGCGCAATCGATACTCCAACGCGTCGCGTCCGAACAGAATCGAAAGCGGTAAGGCTATAGCGCCGATTTTGTATATCGCGAGATGGGCAATACCGGTCTCGACACGTTGCGACAAGATGATAGCAACACGGTCACCACGACTGACACCGAGGGCGCGCAAGGCATTGGCAAACTGGTCGGACAGCGACCTGATTTGCCCAAACGTAAACGACTTTTTGTCGCCGCGGTCGTTCTCATAAAAAAGCGCAATGTCGTTGGACCGTCGTTCGTGTTTATCGCAGGCTTCGTAGGCGATGTTGTAGTACGTAGGAATTTCCCACCGAAACGATGCACAAATCTCGTCGAAGTTTCTCTGGTCGGGTTCAATAAGCCTCATAAGATTTATAAGGCGTTACTTACGTTGCGATTGCGTCAACGCTTGATCGATGTCCCACAGAATATCGTCCAAGGTCTCGAGCCCTACCGAAACACGAATCATATCAGGGGTTACACCGGCGGCAGCCAGTTCTTCCTCCGACAGCTGGCGATGCGTGGTTGACGCCGGATGAATGATAAGCGTTTTGGCGTCACCTACATTGGCAAGGTGACTGAGAAACTGAGCCGCTTCGATAAACTTAACGCCCGCCTCCAGGCCCCCTTTGACCCCAAAGGATAAGACGGCGCCGGCACCTTTAGGCAAGTACTTTTGTGCCAACCCATGTTGTGGGTGATCCGGTAAGCCAGCGAACTTTACCCAGCTCACAACCGGGTGTGTTTGGAGAAACTGCGCAACCCCCATCCCGTTTACACAGTGTCTATCCATTCGCACATGAAGCGTTTCTAGGCCCTGGAGGAACAAAAATGCGTTAAACGGGCTGAGAGTAGGCCCCAACGTCCGAAGCGTTTCACAGCGAGCCTTCATCGTGTAGCCGAAGTCTCCGAAGGTTTCGTAGAAACGAATCCCGTGATAACCCTTGGATGGCTCCATCATGCTTGGAAACTTGCCGTTGTCCCAGGGAAACTTGCCGGACTCGACTAACACCCCACCAATCGACGTACCATGCCCGCAAATGAACTTGGTGGCCGAATGAACAACGATGTCGGCGCCATATTCGATCGGCCGACATAGGTATGGACTGGCAAGCGTGTTGTCGACGATCAGTGGGAGGTCATGTTCGTGGGCGATGGTAGCTATCGCTTCGATATCAAGTACGTTATTAAGTGGATTGCCAATGGTCTCCGCGTAAAGCAATTTCGTCTTTGCGGTAATCGCTCGTCTGAAATTCTCCGGCTCGTCAGGATCAACGAAGGTTGTTTCAATGCCGAACTTCGCGAACGTGACCGCGAACTGTGAAACCGTTCCACCATATAGTGTGCTAGCGGACACCATGTGATCGCCGGCCTCCAGCAGCGTCAGGATTGCCGTCATCTGTGCCGCCATTCCGGAGGAACCGGCAACCGCCGCACGCCCGGCTTCCAGCGCCGCCATGCGTTCTTCAAATACGGCGTTGGTCGGATTGGTCAAACGGCTATAGATATTGCCGAACGTCTGTAGATTAAACAGGCTAGCGGCATGATCGGCGCTATCGAAGACATAGGCGGCGGATTGATAAATTGGCGCGGCGCGGGCGGCGGTAGCAGGATCAGGTAGTTGTCCTGCATGCAGGCACAATGTCTCGATACCGAACTCTCTGTCGGCCATAGTTACTTACCCCCTACTGATACATTGCTATCAGTTTGAAATAACCTTGGTTCTCTTTGACGAGATGACCTTGGTGTTGACGCCAACGAAGTTAAGGCCGCCAAACAAACGCCCGTGCTCGATCTTCATACAGCGATCCATGATAACTTCCAGTCCGGCCTCACGCGCCCGTTCCGCCGCTTGCTGATTTACGATGCCGAGCTGCATCCAAACAACTTTGGCGTCCATCCTGATAGCTTCATCGACAAATGGTTGTACCTTATCCGCTCGTTGAAATAGCTGAACAACGTCGACCGGCTCCGCTATTTCGGACAGGCTTGCATAGCATCGTTCGCCGAGAATTTCCTCGTAACGCGGGTTAACTGGAATAACGCGATAGCCATGCTCTTGGAGATATTTTGCCGCGAAGAAACTAGGTCGATACCAGTTGGCCGATAGACCCACAGACGCAATCACTCGATTTTCATCCAGGATTCGCCGCAACACGGCTATGTCAGTCATAGCTGCCAGCACCTAGTCGTATTTTCGAATATCATCAATCACCTTACCATCGGTAGCGAGGCTATCGATGGCAACAAATACAACCTCACCACGTAGCTTGCACACGTCGCGAAGGCTCGCCGTGATATCGTTTGCGAGGCCGGGGGTTCCCTTTGTCTCGGTCTCGCAATACAACGTCATGGTGTCGCTATCGGCCTGACGGTCGACTACCAGACGCCCTTTTGTTATCTGCGGGTGTCGGTTGACGACCTCGGCCACTTGTGTCGGGGTGACGAACATACCGCGCACTTTAGTGGTTTGATCAGCCCGGCCCATCCAGCCCTTGATACGTATGTTGGTACGCCCGCACGGGCTTACACCGGCCATGACGGCAGACAAATCGCCGGTGGCAAAACGAATCAACGGATAGTCAGGGTTGAACGTGGTGACAACAACCTCGCCGACCTCGCCATCAGGCACAACATCGCCCGTGCCCGGGCGCACGATTTCGACGATCACCCCTTCATCGACGATAAGTCCCTCCTTGGCGGCTGACTCATAGGCGATCAACCCCAGGTCGGCCGACGCATAGCATTGCAAGACCTCGACCCCATGCTTACCGATTTCGGCCCGCAGGCTCGGCGGCAAGGCCTCACCGGATACCACCGCTTTGCGCAGACTAGTCGTATCGAGCTTCATTTCGGCGCCCTTATCCAAAATCATCTTGAGGAACGAAGGCGTGCCGACGTACCCGTTGGGTCGCAGGTCAGCCACCGCTTGCGCCTGAAGTTCGGTCTGTCCGACGCCGGCGGGAAAGACGGCGCAGCCCAATGCGCGCGCTGCCCCCTCTACCATGGAGCCGGCCGGCGTGAAGTGGTAAGCAAAACTATTGTGCACCAGATCACCGCGGCGGAACCGGGCTGCGAACAAGGCCCGCGCAAGACGCCAGTAATCGGGTCGATGGGACTCCGGCTCATAGACTGGACCCGGGGAAGAGAATACACGTGCAAATTCGCCAGGTTCAGCCGTCGCCAGGCCACCAAAGGGCGGATCCTGCTTGGCCAGCGCGGTGAGCGCTGATTTTCGCGTTACCGGCAGCTGCGCCAGCGCATCAGCAGTTCTGATACTAGCGCTATCGATGTCGGCAAGGATACGCGCAAATGCCCGTGACCGTCGCTGCGCGTGGTTGATCTGTTCTGGCAGCGCCGCAAACTGAGCGTCCAGGCGAGCCTGCGGATCCCGCGTTTCAAGCTCATCATAGTATTCGACATCTTTGTTCATGGCGACCGACTTCTTCGTGAGACACATTCGGCTACTGTAGCCGCCGGTTCACGAATTGCGCCGCGCTAATAGCGTGATATCAGGATAACCAACGCTTGCGCCTGCGGTAGTGTTTAAACTCACGGAAGCTCTTACGCTGTTCTCCGCTCACCCCGAGATAAAATTCCTTCACGTCCTCGTTCGCCGATAGGGCCTTAGAGTCACCGTCCATGACCACACGCCCATTTTCTAGGATATACCCGTACTGCCCATAATGCAGGGCCATATTGGTATTCTGTTCGGCAAGCAGGAAACTTACGTTCTCATTTTGATTGAGTCGCTTTACGATATCGAAGATCTCCTCTACTAACTGGGGTGCCAATCCCATCGAGGGTTCATCCAATAGAATCATCTTCGGCCGCGACATCAACGCACGACCTAATGCCGTCATCTGCTGCTCGCCCCCAGAAATATAGCCAGCCTGTCCGTGACGTCGTTCCTTCAGTTTTGGAAAGTAGCTGTAGACCAACTCTAGGTCTTGCTGAATGCCAGCGCGGCCATCACCGCGCGAGTACGCACCCGTAAGCAGGTTTTCCTCCACCGTCAGGTGCTCGAAACAATGTCGGCCCTCCATGACCTGAATCACGCCGCGCTTCACCAGATCAGATGGAGTGAGCCGGTCCACGCGTTCGCCCCGATACTCAATGGAGCCCTTGGTAACTTCGCCGCGTTCGGCCTTAAGCAGGTTGGAAATAGCCTTAAGGGTGGTGGTCTTACCGGCGCCGTTGGCCCCAAGGAGGGCGACGATACCCCCCTCGGGAACCTCCAGTGAAACACCCTTCAACACCAAAATGACGCGATCATAGATCACTTCGATGTTGTTGACGGCAAGTAGCGACGTTCCATTGTTGGTCACGCCGCACCTCCGCCTTTAACTGCAAACAACCGACGCTTAGCCGCAATCACGCGGTTCGATCTTGTTCTCCATAGCGTAATCCGCCGCGGCCTTCTCGATCATCGGGCGTACGACATCGCGGATGGTCGGGATCCAATCGCTTACCATCTTCCACTGCTTGCCGTCCCATTGTTGAATAATGACGGGACCGCCGGTCTCGTGGTCGACACAACTGACCTTGACTGGCCGCAACATATCCTTCATGCCGAGTTTCTTCAGGCGTCGCTTGGTGACGTTAAGGTTTTCAAGCCCCCAGCGGACTTGCTCACCGGTCATGGATTTGTTGCCGTACTTTTCCATCGCGGTGCGGATCGCCTCGACACCGAACATGGCGTTCACCAAGGTACGATTGTAGAGAACCTCGCCCAGATTGTTGGCCTTGGCCTTGGCCTCGTCCCCACCGTAGACATAGTTGATGATGTCCCTGTGGACTTGCCAATTGGCACCGGCCCCGTGAAAAGACGTAGACTTGTAGCCGACGGCACCGTCACCGGCTGGAATCACATCGGCGTCGGAACCCGACCACCAATTGCCGACGAAGTGATCCATCGGATAGTTGATGGCCGCCGCTTCTTTGACCGCAACCTGATTCATGACACCCCAACCGGACATGAAAATCCAGTCAGGTCGCAGGCGACGGATTTGCAGCCAAGTGGATTTCTGCTCCTGACCCGGGTGATCAACCGCGAGCAGCGTAAGATTGTAGCCGTACTTTTCGGCCAGCACCTCCAGGGTTGGGTTGGCTTCCTTACCGTAGGCGGAATTGTGATGGACATGGACAATCTTCTTGCCCTTTAACTTGTCCAAACCACCTTCCTGCTTGGCAACATAATTGATGAAGCCGGATGCCTGACTCCAATAGGTAGTCGGAAAATTAAACACCCAAGGAAATACCCGGCCGTCGGCGGCGGCGGTGCGCCCGTAACCCATGGACAGAATCGGTACCTGGTCCACGGGCGCCTTGGGAATCAGCTGGTAGGTGATGCCGGTGCTATAGGGATTGACCAGTGAGGCGCCGGTGGGGCCCTTGTTCTTGAGCTTCTCATAGCACTCTACGCCCAGCTTGGTATTGTATTGGGTCTCGCATTCCTCGAACGTGATCTTGACACCATTAATGCCCCCGTCGCGCTCGTTGATCAGGGTGTAGTAGTCACGAAACCCATTGGCGACCGGGATCCCGCTCGGTGCATAGGGGCCAGTACGATACACGAGCATGGGGATGAACTGCTCATTCTGCGCCACCGCCTGCGTGGCAAACAGGCCTGCGAAGACGGTCAATGCGCCCAGGCCAAAAACGGCTAGTCTACTCGGTTTCATTGTTCCTCCTGCCTATTGGTAGAGCGATGATCAATTTTTCGCCGCGAGCGGAAAACTCTAGCACGGACCGAGAACGCCGCAAAGCGCCGGCCAGAACAACAATCCTTTTAGTAAGGAAAAGGCCAGCGCCGCAATTTTTCCTTGGCAATTTGCCACAGACGGGCAAAGCCCTGTGGCTCGACGATCAGGAAATAGATGATTAGGCCGCCGAAAATCATTACTTCCAGATGTTTCTGCAAGTCGGTGGCCATGGTAAACCCGAACAACTGCGGGGCATTGGTGAGAAAAACCGGTACCAGGGTAATAAACGCAGCGCCCAGAAATGACCCCAGAATGCTGCCGAGGCCACCGATGATAACCATAAAAAGCACTGGGAACGACACCGTCAGAAGGTCGAAGGCCTCCGTCTCCGCGCTGCCGAGCCATAGAAACAAGCTCATCGCACCGGCAACGCCACAGTAGAACGATGAGATCGCGAACGCCAGCAGCTTGGTCTGAAACGGGCGAATCCCGATAATCTCAGCCGCGATGTCCATGTCGCGAATAGCCATCCATGAACGACCAATACGTCCGCGCACCAGGTTTTTGGCCGCCAGCGCAAACACGGTCACCAATATAAGCGCGATCAGATAGCGCGTCTCCGCCGTGGCCTCTGGTCCGGTCACCATGAGCGTGGCAAAGGTGCGCGGTGGTGCAGTAATAGTGCCGGATGGGTTGTAGTTGTAGAACCAAGGCACCTTATTGAACATCCAGCTCAGGAAGAACTGCGCCGCCAGCGTGGCCACCGCCAAATAGAAACCCTTGATGCGCAGACTGGGGATTCCAAAGATCAGCCCGACGCCAGCCGCGATCATCCCGGAAAGCAGGAACGCCACGATGACGTTCATTTCTGGAAACATTGTCACCAGCTTGTAAGTCGAATAGGCACCAACCGCCATGAAACCGCCGGTGCCCAAGCTTAACTGACCGGCGTAACCAGTAAGCAGGTTGAGGCCAATGGCCGCCATGCAGAACACCAGAAATGGAATTAGAACCGCTTGTAACCAATACTCGCTAGCAACAAACGGCACCACGACATAAGCCAATCCCAGGACCGCGGCGATAAACCACCGATCCTGTACGATGGGAAGCATCGCCTGGTCGGCGACGTAAGTGGCTTTGAACTGCCCAGCTTCTCGGTAGAGCATGGCGTTACACTCGTTCTATTATTCGTTCTCCAAACAGCCCCTGCGGCCTAAATAATAAGAACACCAATGCGAGCACGTAAGCGAACCAGTTCTCAATGGCGCCGCCGACCAGCGGTCCCCAGTAGATTTCTCCAATCTTCTCGCCCACGCCGATGATCAACCCACCGATAATGGCGCCGGGTACCGATGTAAAGCCACCGAGAATCAAAACCGGCAGGGCTTTGAGGGCAATTAGTGATAAAGAGAACTGCACGCCGCTCTTGGCGCCCCACATGATGCCCGCCACCATAGCGACGATGCCGGCCACCGACCACACCACCACCCAGATCGTCTTCAAAGGGATACCGACCGACAGTGCCGCTTGATGATCATCGGCCACTGCGCGTAGGGCGCGGCCGATCGCTGTCTTGTGAAAGAATACCACCAGCACCCCGACCAGCGCCGCCGCCGTTACCGCGGCAAACAGATCAAACTGATTTAGCAAAATACCACCGACTTCGAAAGATTCGTTAGGGATACCGACATCCAGCTTCTTGACATTGCTACCCCATAGAAGCTCACCAAATCCTTCGAGGAAGAATGTCAATCCGATAGTCGCCATAAACAAGATGATGTGTGGCTGATTCACCAGCGGTCGCAGCATTAGCCGTTCGATCGCAAAGGCAAGTGCGACCATAACCACCATGGTCAGGGCAAGTGCGAGCCATACCGGCACCCCATGTTCCATCAGACCGACCAAGGTCAAGGCGGCGAACAATACCATCACACCCTGTGCAAAATTGAAAACTCCCGACGCCTTGAAGATCAACACAAACCCGAGGGCGACGAGAGAATACATGACTCCCGTCAACAAACCGTTGATTACTACTTCCGCGAAAAACACCGGGTAACCCCACATGTCTACGAAAGGCGCCACAAGAAATGAATATAAGATGTCCATCGTTACCACTTTATGATTTGTGACATTCTTACTCGCCTAGTGAGCCACACCCAGATAGGCGTCGATTACTTCCGGCTTGGTGCGGACTTCGTCGGGCATGCCATCTGCAATTTTTCGACCGTAGTCCAATACCACCACACGATCTGAGATATCCATAACGACACCCATGTCATGCTCGATAAGTACAATGGTGGTGCCAAACTGCTCGTTTACATCGAGAACGAACCGACACATGTCTTCTTTTTCCTCTGTATTCATACCTGCCATGGGTTCATCGAGCAGCAATAGCTCGGGTTCCGCTGCTAGCGCGCGCCCAAGCTCGACGCGCTTTTGCAAACCATAGGGGAGTTGCCCAACCGGTGTCTTTCGAATGGCCTGAATCTCAAGAAAATCGATAACGCGTTCAGCCGCCCGCCGATGCTCCATCTCTTCCCTGCGCGCTGGTCCGAGATAAAACGCCTGCAGCAAAAAGTTTGTTCGCATCTTGAGATTGCGCCCGGTCATGATGTTGTCGAGCGTGCTCATGCCCTTGAACAGCGCAATGTTCTGGAACGTGCGCGCAATCCCCTGCGCCGCCGCTTCGTGCGTGTGCATCTGCTTGCGCGTCTTGCCTTTGTAGGTAATGACCCCGTCCTGAGGGTGGTAGAAGCCGTTAACTACGTTGAGCATCGAGCTCTTGCCGGCACCGTTTGGCCCGATGATGGCCCGGATCTCGCCCTTGCACACATCGAAGCTCACGTTCTCCAGTGCGCGTACCCCGCCGAACGCCAGACTGACATTCTCGACGTCGAGCAATACCTCATCGAACTGCCTGGCGCTCGCCATCGTAGCGGCTCCTCAGTTGGCGGCGGCGGCAGCCTGGCCGCGTGCGACGTCGCGGATCTCGACATCGGCGCTGACGGATCCCTTGCGGCCGTCCTCGAAGGTCACCTCGGTCTCGATATTGCAGTGCGATTCGTCCGAGTAGAGCGCATCGACGAGCTTACCGTACTTGTCGGCGACGAAGCTCCGCCGTACCTTGCGCGTGCGTGTCAGCTCGCCATCGTCGGCATCGAGCTCCTTGTGCAGCACCAGAAATCGCTTGACCTGCGAGGAAGCGAGGTGCACGTCTCTGGCGAGGTCACGGTTGACCTGCTCCACGCAGCTCTGCAACAGCTCGTAGACCTCCTGGCGCTGGGCAAGCTCCTGATAACTTCCGTACGCGATATTGCGCCGCTCGGCCCAGTTGCCGACTGCCTCGAGGTCAATATTGATAAACGCCGTCACGTAGTCGCTGCCGTGGCCGAAAGTGACGGCTTCCTTGATATAAGGAAAGAACTTGAGCTTGTTCTCGATGTACTTGGGAGCAAATATGGACCCGTCGTTCAGCTTACCCACATCCTTGGCGCGGTCGATAATCTTCAGGTGCCCATCCTCGTCGAAGAACCCGGCATCGCCAGTGTGGACCCAGCCGTCGGGCGTCTTGGTCGCGGCGGTGGCTTCGCTATTCTTGTAATATTCCTGAAATACACCTGGGCTTCGATACATGACCTCACCATCGTCGGTGATCTTGATCTCTACCTCCGGGGCCGGTGTGCCTACCGTGTCGGGCTTGACCTGTCCGTCTGGCTGCATGGTGACAAACACAGCCGCTTCTGTCTGACCATACAATTGTTTCACGTTGATCCCCAGTGATCGGTAAAAGTCGAAGATATCCGGACCGATGGCCTCACCCGCTGTGTAAGCGATACGGATGCGGGAGAATCCAAGCGTATTTCGCAGCGGTCCATACACAAGCACATTGCCAATCCAATAGAGTATTCGCTTGTGCAACATCACCGACTTGCGATCAAGAATTTTCCCGCCTACATCCCGCGCAACGCTCATAAAGTAATCAAACATCTTCCGCTTAAGCCAGCCGGCATCCTCCATGCGGATCATTACAGTGGTCAGAATGTTCTCGTAGATGCGCGGCGGCGCGAAAAAATATGTGGGGCCAATCTCGCGCAGATCCGTCAAAACGGTTGCGCTGCTTTCGGGACAGCTTACGCAGAACCCACCTACGTAAGACTCGCCATATGAATATACATGGTCGCCCACCCAAGCCATGGGTAGATACGCCAGCACTTCGTCGTCTTGGTGCAGCCCGTCGAACTTGATGCCATTGCGCGCCGAGACGACCACGTTATCGTGCGTCAAGACAACGCCTTTTGGGCTCCCGGTCGTACCTGAGGTGTACAGGATAACCGAAACATCGCCGCCACGGCCGGTATTGACCTGATCCAAAAAGAAACCGGGGTCCTTGGCGTCGAAATCGCGTCCCAGCTGCTGTATGTCTTCGAAATCGTACAGGTACTCCTGCGTGTAGTTGCGCAGTCCGCGCCGATCATCGTAGATAATTACCTCCAGCTTGGGATAGTTGTCCCTGATTTCTAATAGCTTATCTACCTGCTCTTGATCCTCGGCGATGGCAAAGCGTGCTTCGGCGTGCTCCAGCACATACCGAAGCTCTGCCGCGACTGCGTCCTGATACATTGGTACCGGTACCCCACCGAGACACTGAGCCGCGCACATTGACCAATAAAGCCGCGGCCGATTGTCACCGATGATGGCGAGTTTATCGCCGCGCGCGAACCCTTTGGCCGCGAGACCACAGGCTAGGGCACGTACCTCTTGCGCCACCTGACCCCAGGCCCAGGTTTGCCAGATGCCATAGTCCTTTTCGCGGATCGCGGGTCGTGCGCTACCGCGTTTGGCCCTCTCAAGCAACAACTTTGGGAAGGTGTCTAGCGTATCGCTGGTTGCGGAATCGGTAACAGCACTAACCTGAAGGTCGCTCATGAAGCCCTACCCCCCGCTTTCGTAGACCGAGAACAAGTTGCCACAATCGAATCGCAAAGCAGCGATGATCCTCCCGACGGGGTGCGTTTAACCCGGAGGCAAAACTGTTCTTATACAGATATATACAGCCGAATCTCGGCTATGCTAGCCGCTCTCGCATTTTCGCACAACCTTGCCAATGCCGGCATACGGCTACCAGCCATCCACGCGTTCAACGTGGAATAGTCCTACGGTAAGATATCCGAATAGACGCGGCTTTAGTTCCAAGCCCCCATCGGCAACAGAATCGGCCCGTACCCCATCATGAGTATGATCAGCGATCTTGACCGGGCAGAATCGATTCGGCTCAAATTTGGCGCCGAATTCGAACGCCAACGGTTTGAGCTTATAAAGAGAATGGAAGCCGGCGTGTTCCGAACACCATCACAAGTCCAGCGTTATCACGAACTCGTTTGTTTTGCGCGCGCCTGGCCCGATAGCCCGCGGGTCCTTCGGTTAAGTCGGCGAATAGCAAACAATTTCGATCGTCGCCCGGACTTGTGGCGATTCCGGAAGCGACTTAAAGGTACGGGTATTGCCGGCACCGACATTGCATTCACTTTCTACCTGCCAACGGCAAAATGGCTCGCAAAGCACTATCCGCAACAGCTCGACATGGATTGGGCAAATTTTGAAGAGCACGACCGGCTAGACGAATTGCTAAAGCACATGGCGGTCTTCGCCGAGCAGCAAGGTCTGGACAGCTATGACTTCAATGGCATGGAGCGCATGCAAAAGATGCGGGATAGCAACAACAATGCTGACGGCACGTTCCTCATTTCACTGTTCGAACTACTGCCGATGGCCCCGCGCATCAAAGAACATTTTTACGACCACCTGTCGCTACCGTTCGTGTTGCGCCCCGGACCGAAAACGCCCTCACGCACCAAGGCCGGGCTCCGCCTAAGCGAGATCCACTATCAAGACCAACCGCTGGGATTGTCCACGATCAATCTCAAACAAGTGGCCAACCAACCGCTTACCTTTGGTAGCGCCACCGGCGCGCAGGCGCACCGCCTCATCGCACTCGCGCGCAGCGCCATGGTTTCTCGCTTCCGAGATCTCGACCCGATTGCCTACGCCGATCCACATGATGTCAGCGTGATCGAAGCTGGGCAGGGCGTTCAGATCGTGCTCTATGGCGTCGTTGCCGAGCGTCGTTTCCTACTGGAATGCGAATACGGCCACCTCATACTCAAGAATGGTATTCCAGTTGGTTATGGATCGGCCTGGTCGCTTTACGGGACATGTCTGTTGAACTTCAACATATTTCCGACGTTCCGCGGCGGTCAGGGTGTGTGGCTTTACGCCAAGACTTTCGCCGTGTTTCACCAACTCTTCAATGCGGATACGTTCGTGGTGGAGCCCTATCAATTGGGCGAAGAGAACGAGGAGGCAATCCAGTCCGGTGCTTGGTGGTTCTACAACAAGCTCGGCTACAAGCCCTACGATCGAGAAGCAAGTCGCCTAGCGAAATGGGAGAACGAAAAGCGGCGAGCCCGCAAAAACTACAGATCTTCGCCCTCGGCGCTGCGACGACTCGCCCAGGCACCGATGTTTCTGCATCTCGGACGTCGCCGAAAAGACGTCCTGGGGCTAGTCGATCTGGAGGCCTGTGGTCTTGCCGTCACGGATTATCTGAACCGATGGCATGGAGTAGATCGGTCACAAGCCGAAGTCGATTGCGCAAAGACCGTGTGCGGTTGGTTAGATATCGACCAACCAAAACTATCTAGCGACCAACGCCTATGGTTACGTCGATGGAGTCCGCTGATCGCAAGTCTAGAATCCGTTCCTGGTTGGTCGCAGAATGACAAGACGGCGTTGAGGGCGGTTTTGCTGGCCAAAGGCGGGCAGCAACAATCTCATTACGTACATCTGTTCGATCGCCATCGCCCTTTGCGTGAAGCGCTATTGAAATTATCCCGCCGCGGCCTTCAAAAGCTGGAATAAACCGCACAATCACGGCAATCGCACCAACACGCGTTGACCTGCTCGCCGCACCGTGGTACGACACGAACGATTACTTGTTAGGTTACCGTCGGTCTCGACACGGGGCAATCATAGCGGTGGAATCCACGTCTAATCGATCGCAGCGTCCCCCGAAAATCCTAATCACAAAGATTGGGCTCGATGGCCACGATCGGGGTAGTCGGGTGATTGCGACCCAACTGCGGGATGCGGGCATGGAGGTGGTTTATACAGGACCTTGGCAGGAGATCCTCGCTGTGGTCAAGCTCGCGTTGGAAGAGGATGTAGATGTCATCGGTATCAGCGCGTTGGCGACTGACCATCTACTCGTACCGAAACTCATGGATGCACTACGTAGCGCCGACCTGGCGCACGTAAGAGTAGTAGTTGGCGGTATCGTCCCCCCTGAAGATGAATCCGCTTTACTAATGGCCGGCGTAAGTAAGGTCTTCCATCCCGGAAGCTCGCGCGACGAGATCGTGTCGGACATGAATCGCTTGGCAAGTGAAGCGCGGTCTAGATAAGCCGATAAAGGAGATCCTGATGAACCAGGAGCCGATGCAGTTGCCTTTGCCTGGATTCGAGAATGCCCGCGCAACGTGGCAACGGGATTACAGCAAGCATATCGCCGACGACCATGCGATCCGTAATCGCTCTGGCATCCAAGTGAACGCGCTTTATACACCACACGACTGGGACAGCGAGCGATACATGGACGACCTAGGATTTCCTGGTCAGTTACCGATGACCCGCGGCATTTATACAACCATGCATCGGGGTCGACCCTGGAGCCAACGTCAGCTGATCGGCCTTGGCACACCGGAAGACTACAACCGCCGACTCAAATCGATATTCAAGGCCGGCGCATCGGCGATCAGTCTTATTCCATGCAATTCCGTTTACCGCGGTTACGACATGGACGAAGTGGACCCCCTCTTACTCGGAACTTGCGGCACCATCGTTAACTCGGTCGAGGACATGGATATATTCCTACGCGATATTCCGATCGATCAGATATCCGCCGCCCAGAACGATCCATTACCATTCACACTACTCGCCTTTGTGCTCGCGGTCGCCAAACGTCGGGGTATCCCTTGGGAAAAGGTCACCGGCACGTCGAACCAGAGCGACTATATTTCCCATTTTGTTGCCAATCACATGTTCTTCCGTATCGCGTTACCGGGGTCACGGCGCGTTCTGACCGATCACATAGAGTTTACAAACAAGCACGTCCCTGGTTGGAATCCAGTGTCTGTTGTGGGTCAACATATGCAACAAGCGGGGGCGACACCAGCCGAGGCCATGGCGTTTACACTCTGCACGGCGCTGCAGTACGCTGAAGACTGCATGGCGCGTGGCATGGCGCCGGATACCTTCCTGCCACGGTTCACATTCTTCTTCGATATCTCTGTCAGCTTCTTTGAAGAGATCGCGAAGTTGCGGGCCGGCCGGCGTGTCTGGTCAAGAGTCACCCGTCAACGTCTTGCGGCCAAGGATCCACGTAGCTGGCGGTTCAAGTTTCATGCCCAGACCTCGGGCGTCGACCTCACCCGGCAACAACCGCTAAACAATATTGCCCGCGTTACCTTACAGGCGATGGCTGGGCTATTCGGTGGCCTGCAGTCGCTGCACACCGATGCCTTTGACGAAGTCTTCAGCACCCCCACCGAGGAAGCGGCTCGTGTTGCTGTCAGCACGCAGAATATTCTGCGCCACGAGGCCCATCTTGCTGACGTCATCGATCCACTCGGCGGTTCTTACTATGTCGAAACCCTGACCAACGAGATGGAGCAACAGGTCGAGACCACCATGGCCAAAATCGATGACGCCGGTGGTATGTACAAGGCAGTGGAATCAGGTTTGGTTCAAACAATGATCGGCGAGTCAGCTCTCGCCTTTCAGCGGCAAGTAGATAGTGGCGAGCAAAAAATTATTGGCGTCAACGCATATCAGGTAGAGGAAACGCCGTCCCATCATGCGCCGCTAAAACGGCCCGATCCCGCCGTGACCGCGACGCAGCTTAGCCGCTTCAAAGCGTTCAAACAAAGCCGTAACCAAGCGCGCATACGAGCGGCACTCGATACATTAGCGTCGGCGGCAAATAGCGAAAACGAAAATATCTTCGCCCGTGTAGTGGAAGCGGCCGATGTCGGCGTTACTCACGGCGAGATTGTGGCCTGCTTGCGTCGCGAGATGGGAGTCGGTCAGCCGCTGGTAGTCGCGTGAGTACTGGTTCCAATTCAGAAGCGACAACAGACTTGACAGCGCGTCTCTTACGCGGCGAACCAGCGGCGCTCGCGCGGGCAATCACCGAGGTCGAAAACGAAACGACAGAGATGTCGGCCATTTTGCGCGCGACCCAGCCGCGATTGGGCAAAGCAACTATTGTCGGTTTCACCGGCGCCCCCGGTGCCGGCAAATCCACCCTGATCAGTGCCTACATCAAAGTATTGCGGGCGCGTGACAAGACGGTCGGCGTGGTCACCGTCGATCCGTCGAGCCCGTTCAGCCGTGGTGCGATTCTGGGTGATCGCATCCGCATGGCCGAGCACACAACCGATCTAGGCGTTTTCGTGCGGTCAGTTGCTGCCCGCGGCCATCTGGGCGGCATCTCGCGCACAACTGCGCGGATCGTGGACATCTTCGACGCTGTCGGTAAGGACGTCGTCATTGTCGAAACCGTGGGTGCTGGTCAGTCGGAGGTCGCAGTCGCCGAGATCGCTGATATTAAAGTCGTGGTCTGCGCACCTGGGTTGGGTGACGACGTGCAGGCAATCAAAGCCGGTCTTCTCGAGATCGCCGATATCTTGGTCGTCAACAAACACGATCTGCCGTCGGCAGATACCACGATACGTTCACTCAAGGCGATGTTGGATTTGCGAAACAACAACCGCGATGCGGTTCAGGTGTTAGCGACGGTAGCCACTACCGGGGTTGGCGTTAACGAACTGGCCGAGACGATCGAATCGAAGTGCACCATGCACCGGCCTACTCGGTCCCCGCGCACGCGGATTCGCCGGGTGTTGGCCGGGATCGCCGGTCAAATCGTAGAGACCCACCTGCAGGACACTGACGATTCGGCCATCGATGCCGTGTGCGATGCCGTCCAGCGCGGCGATCTCAGCTTTGAATCGGCGGCCCAGCGCCTGCTGGCGGAACGGCTTGGTCGATGATAGCGATAACCGTTTAGAGGTTCTTCTTGATGCGCTCGCAGACTTCTTTTACCGCATCCATGTCGCCCGCACGCAGACCCCAATTCAGCTTGAGCTCATCGTCCATGCGGCGTGGCAAGATGTGCATGTGGAAATGAAACACAGATTGGGCTGCGCCCTTACCATTGGCCTGCACAAGATTAATGCCAGCAGGGTTTAGCGTTTCTTCAACCGCCGTCGCGATCTTCTTTACGGTCTGCGTCGTGCTACCAATGAGATCGGATGGAATGGCGTAAACATCTTCCCAATGCTCTTTAGGGATTACCAATGCATGCCCTTCGTTGCCAGGATTGATATCCATAAACGCCATCGTTAATTCATCTTCATACAGTTTGAAGCATGGAATGTCGCCGGCAACGATCTTACAGAAGATACAATTCGAGTCTGTGCGCATGATTTCCTCGAAAATGGTTTGCTATAGTTCTTTCGCCTTATCACGTAGTACAAACTTTTGAATCTTGCCGGTCGGCGTCTTTGGTAAAGGCCCGAACACGACATGCTTTGGGCTCTTAAACTTGGCTAATCGTTCACGACACCAGGCGATGATGTCTTCGGCCGTTACATCCCCTGCATCCGGCTTCAGGGTTACGAAAGCACATACGGTCTCACCCCAGTACTCGTCCGGTCGCGCCACCACTGCGGCTTCCATAATACTCGGATGTCGATAGAGCATCTCCTCGACCTCTAGGCTAGACACATTTTCACCACCGGAGATGATAACGTCCTTGGCGCGATCCTTGATCTCGACATAGCCATTGGGGTGGCGTACACCGAGATCGCCGGTATGAAACCAACCGCCCCGAAACGCCTCATTGGTGGCGTTCGGGTTCTTTAAATATCCCTTCATGGCGGTATTGCCACGGACCATCAGCTCGCCCATGGTCTCGCCATCGTTAGGCACCGGTTTCATCGTCTTGGGGTCAGCAATCATGATCTCTTCAAGCGTATGGTAGGCCACCCCCTGGCGCGCCATCATGCTCGTACGGGTCTCAAGATCGAGCTCATCCCACGCATGTTGCCAGGCACACACAGTGGCTGGACCATAGGTTTCGGTTAACCCATATAGGTGGGTGACCCGAAATCCCAGGCCCTCCATTTCGGCAATCACCTTGCTGGGTGGCGCCGCACCGCCGGTGGCCACTTCCACCGTGCGGCCGAAGTCTACCCGCTGTTCTGCCGGCGCATGGGCCAACATATTCAGCACAATCGGCGCGCCACACATGTGAGTCACACCGTGTTGCTTGATCATCGGGAAGATCAGGGCTGGATCTACTCGACGCAGGCACACGTGCGTACCCGCAGCCGCCGTGACACCCCAGGTGTAGGTCCAACCATTACAATGAAACATGGGCAGTGTCCACAGATAGATGGACGGCTCACTCAGGTTAAACACGAGTATTTGGCCCAAGGCATTTAAGTAGGCGCCACGGTGATGATAAACCACACCCTTGGGGTTGCCGGTGGTGCCGGAGGTGTAGTTGAGACTTATTGCTTGCCATTCGTCTGCAAGCGGCACACCAACAAAATCTGGTTTGCCTCGCAGCAAGAACGACTCGTAGTCACATTCCCCCAATAACTCGCCGCCTTCGTAAAGCGGATCATCGATGTCGATTACTAAAAGTGGGTGTTTTACGTTCTTGATGACCTCACCAATAGTCTCTGAGAACTCCCGATCGGTAATCAGCACTTTAGTCTGCGCGTGATCGAGAATAAAACCGATGGTGGCTGCGTCAAGGCGATAGTTCAAGGCATTGAGCACCGCGCCCGTCATCGGTACACCGTAATGCGCTTCGAGCATCGCTGGTACATTGGGCGCCATCACTGAAACCGTGTCACCGCGGCCGATACCGTGCGCCGCCAGTGCGCCCGCCAATCGCCGGCAACGATCGGCAAATTCGCGATAACTGTAGTGGTGGTCACCGTGGATGACGGCCGTCTTATCCGGATAGACCGTGGCCGAACGCTCAAGAAAGCCGAGCGGCGTAAGTGGCACATAGTTGGCACCTACCTGGTCGAGATCAGTGTCGTATATTGCGAGGGGTGGCCCGTCTTTGTTCATGTCGCGATTTCATCACTTGGCCAAGCCAGCTGTCCAGTTCCGTGGGCTGAGTGGACTAACGGCCCTTAAGAAAGGCAAGCGTATGAAAATGCGCTTGCTCGGGTTGATAACGGAACTCGGCACCGACTGGACAAGCCCGTCGCGCCAAACAACCGCCCTGTAAACAACCGCTTCCTGCTTCGCTTGCAATGTGATCGCGACAGCGATCAACGTCAAACTGCCCTGGGGCCAGGGCATCCACGGGACAGGCGGATAGACAGGGTCGACCTTCACAGCTCTCACACGGGCTAGGGCGGCGAACCAGCACCGGCAATTCAATTGACTCCGCAAACACCAGCGCCCCACGGTAGGCGTGCCACAGCCCATGGTCGGGATGAATGAGCGGACCAATGGGGGATGGTGTCACCGACTCGGCGCGTTGCGCCCAACGCAAGAATGGCAAATAGGGTGGACCATCGAAGGGGAATAGCACGTGCGCGCTCCACTCACCGGCCAGTGGTGTCAGCACTTGGCGCGTCCAAGTATTCAGGGGATGCGGTTCGGCGCAATCAACTGGTGCCCGCTGGAACACCTGCCACATGGCATGACCGACATTACCCACCAGCACAACCGTGGTCGCGGCACGTCCATCAGGTAATGGCGCCACCGCATCTGAGGAACGGGGATGAAAGCCACCGCGCGACACCAGCCCGATCGAAATTAAAGCGCTGTCTATGGTCGCAAGCTCCATCAGGCGATACCTACATTTCTCGTGAGGGGGGAATTACGTCAGCGTAGACAAACCCGTCTCGCTCGATGATCTTGCCCACCGATACCGGAATGGATTGGCGGAACATCGGCCCCGCATAAGCAAAGGTGTGAAACTCACCATTCTCCCCGCACGGATCCACCGCGTCGGGTAGATCACACAAAAGGCGGGCGTCGTAGGTACGGCCGGCGAATTCATGGGGAAGGACCTTGGCGTCGATACAAGTAACGTGGGCGCGTAATCCGGCGGCAACCATTTCTGCCGCCAGCATCCCAGTGTCTCGGTCCCATAGCGGAAACAGCGGTCGCAGGCCGCTGATCGCCAGTAGCGATTCTCGGTACACGCGGATATCTTCGAGAAAGAGGTCACCGAAGACCACTGCGTTAATCCCCTGTGCTTTCGCTTGCTCCAGGGTAATCCCGATCGCGGTCTCGTACTCGGTGTTGGGGCAGGGTTCTGGAATAGGCACCGTGATCAAGGGCAGTCCGCAGGCGCGCGCTTGCGCCCAAAGCAAAGACTCGCGCACTGCGTGCACCGCCACCCGTTTGGCGGGACGGTGCACGGTCGTGACCAGACCCGTCACCTCAATCTCGTCTTGCGCACGCAATACGTGCAAGGAATAGGCGCTGTCCTTACCACTGCTCCAGAATAGCCACGCCTTAACCATCATCGGCATTCTTACCGTGATACCCTATTGACGGGACTTAAATAAATGCTTTCGGCCGCCATTGCAAGGGCCAGCAACGGGCATTAACGTAAAGCATTGCGCACGGCTTTGAAATAATGCGAGTTGTCTCGCTTAACTGCTCCAATACCGAAATCGTCTGCGCCCTCGGCTGTGCAGACATGTTGGTGGGTGTCGACGACCACTCCGACTTTCCAGCAGATGTGGTTAATGCTCTACCGCGGGTTGGACCCGACTTAGGGATAGATGTCGACAAGGTATCGGCTCTGAGGCCAGACTTGGTACTTGCGTCATTGACGGTGCCGGGGCACGAGAACATCGTCGCCACCCTAGAAACGGCCGGCCTCAATTATCACGCGCCAGAGCCGGTGTCGTTGGACGATGTCTATCGGGATGTGTTGGAGATTGCCGGCATACTCGGCGTCTCTCATAAGGGACACGCCGTCGTTGATGATATGCGTCAACGAATCCAAGGGCATGAATCGCCTAAGTCTAGTCACGCACCCACCATACTCGTGCAGTGGTGGCCGAAACCGGTAATCGCGCCCGGTAAGGATAGTTGGGTCAATGATCTTTTGGCAGCCGCCGGTGCCATTAATCCATTGGCTGAGCGTGATGTAAAAAGTACACCGCTTGAAGACACAGAGGTGCTAGCACTCGATCCGGATGCGGTTGTCATTTCATGGTGTGGCGTGCGTCCCGAAAAGTATCGACCCGAAGTGGTATACCGAAATGAGCGCTGGCCAACGATGAAAGCGATTCTCAATAGGCGTGTCTATTGTGTCCCCGAGAGTTATCTCGGCCGGCCATCGCCCCGTTTGGTGCAAGGCTATGAGGCGCTCCGGGATATCGTCCGAGCACTAAACGACTACTAAACGCCAACCCGCTAGGACTGTAGTATTCATGACGTCGTATCTCACCGCAGCTGGCCATCGTTTAGAGTATGCATGGTTCGGACCTGATCCCGACGAAGCAGCCACGCTGGTGTTCTTACACGAAGGACTTGGGTCGCTGGCGACATGGAAGGATTTTCCCAACGAGGTCGCAGCCGCTACCGGTTGTGGTGCTTTCCTGTATAGCCGCTGGGGTTATGGTAAGTCCGATCCGCGCATCGGCCCCTGTAACCAGCATTACCTACGCGACGAAGCACTGACGGCATTACCCGAAGTGCTGAGTCAAATGCGGATACGGCAACCCATTCTGATAGGGCACAGTGATGGTGCTTCGCTCGCACTGATCTATGCGGGTGCAAATAGTAACGATGTCCGCGGATTGGTGTTGGAAGCACCTCATGTCTTCGCCGAAGACATTACGCTCGCCGGCATCAAACGCGCCGGACAACTCTACAAAAGCACGGAGCTCCCGCAGAGATTGGCCCGCTATCATGGCGATCAGGCAGACGCGGTATTTCAAAACTGGTACAACACGTGGCTAGGGCCTGATTTCCGTTCGTGGAATATCGAGGCATCTTTGCCGGCCATCCGCTGCCCGTTACTCATCATCCAGGGCGAAGACGACGAATACGGAACCATCAAGCAGGTAGATGCGATCAGGACACAGGTATCAGGATCAGTGGAAGTGCAGATGCTGCCCGACTGTGGGCACGCGCCGCACCGTGACCAACAGGAAGCAACATACGAGGTTATGACTCGGTTTATCCAGGATCTGATTTGATGAGCTCAGATCATTTACCAAGCAGGCGTGAACGGATCGCCCCGATGACTATCTTCAGAGCTTTTCGTGGTCTTGGTCCTCGGTCAAAGTTTCGAATCAAAGATTCGACTAAGCCGCAGCCTTCCCCGATTTCGACATATCTTAAATAGAATTTTCTCGAATGACGTGCCGTGTCCTGTTCTGGGGCGCAGAGGGCACGTGGCTAACCAATGCCATGTCTTGGAGCGGTCTTCAGAAGATACTTACCTTCTTCCTCGCCTTCTTCTCGGTGCCTGTGGTGTCCCTATTTGTAGGTTTCCCCGTGGCGGTGTTCGCATGGAACGAGCGGACAGACCTGGACCATCGTTAAGGCACTGACCTTCGCCCGCAGCGGCGCTAGGCATCCGCAGAAGCCAGCTGCCTGAGATCGGCCGAGAGCCGGCGCGCACCCACAACGGTAATGCAGAACCGGCTGGGACGACGGTTGCCTAGGAAAGGTCATTGGCCTGCAGTGCCGGGGCGTGGCTCGGCGACTGGCAAAATACCACAGGATTGCCTATCCTTGATCACCCCACACTCATGGGACCTCTTTTCTGGAGATCCAACAGGGTGCTCGGTCAAGACGAGCAATACACCTCTAAGTATCATGCGAACTAAATCAGCGATTGCAGACCATGCCTAAACGCAGTCCTTCAACGAAGCGCGATGACGCTTCGTCTGAAGTTGTAGCTGCACCATCTCGTGCCCGACCACTGAACAAGCCCCTCCGTCTTATCGCTATCATCTCTGTATCGGTCTTTATATCGGTCTTTGTATCCGAAACTGTAGTGACGTTCTTTCTGACGTCACTGCCCCCCCTACCAGATCAGGTAAAGGCCCTGATAGATGCGACGCTGTTGTCGCTACTCTTGGCGCCTGTTCTGTTTGTTTTCCTATACAAACCGCTCAGACAGTCTATCGAACAACGTGATCGAGCGATTCAGTCACTGATGGAAAGCGATAAGAGATTTCATGATATAGCAGAGAACGCCAATGAGTGGATTTGGGAAGTCAATGCTGAAGGTAAGTATACCTACGCGAGCCCCATCGTTGAAAAAATCTTGGGGTATCCGCCTGATGAGATTCTCGAGAAACATTTCTATGATCTGTTTCACCCGGACGACAGAGATGCCGTGAAGGATGAAGCATTCAAGGTCTTCGCCTCGAAAGAGTCTTTCCGCGCGTTTATAAATCGTAATGTCCATAAGAACGGCAAATCAGTCTGGCTGGCTACCAGCGGGATACCATTACTTGATGAAAACGGAGAGTTGCTCGGCTACAGAGGCGCCGACACCGTAAAGCATGACGAGTCCGCAATTACCGATATGCTCACCGGGTTGCTGGATCGTGAGGGGTTCTTCCTCTTCGCCGGGCAACAGCTGCGGATAGCGATTCGCAACAATCTGCAGGTGGCTCTTTTGTTCGCTGACATGGATAACCTTAAGGCGATAAACGACGAATTTGGCCATGCAGAGGGTGATCGAGCTTTGATCGATGTAGCCCAAATACTTAAGAACTCCGTGCGTGAGTCAGACACCGTTGCTCGTTTCGGGGGCGATGAATTTGTAGTATTTCTGACAGGGTCAACGACTATGGGTATGAAACAGATGGTGGCGAAAAATATCGAAAAAGAACTTGACACCTTCAATACGTCGAAAAGTCGTAACTACCAGTTGTCGATTAGTATTGGCCTTGCGCTGCACGATCTTGAACATCCCAGTTCGCTGGATGAATTGCTGTCGCGGGCTGACAATTCCATGTACGAGCACAAGAAGAAAGGTCGTTAATAACGATCACTGAAAGCGCCACAGATATCACCGCGGTCCTTGATCACGTCGTCGAGATTGGCGCCGATGCGAGACTGCCTCTACGGTCAGCAGCCAAGTGGCGGTCGCAGGAGAGGGTGTTGAGCACGGCGTCGAACTTGGCAATGACCGCCTCGCCGACGTAGTGCATTCAGGTCGAGGCAGTCATTGCGGGTACATGCCTGGAGTCGCCATCGGCAATGATGGCCCATTGCGGCCGTTGCAACAAATATGCGTCCCGATCGGCGTGCCGCGGACTTTAGCAAGGTGCGGCAAGTATAACCGCTCACATATTCCGCCGGTACTTGCCGCCGACTTCGAACATGGCCGCGGTGATTTGGCCCAACGAGCAACAGCGCACCGCATCCATGAGTACCGTGAATACGTTCTCGTTTGCGATCACGGCTTGCTTGAGGCGCGCGAGCGCGGGCTTGGCGTGCTTGGCATTACGTTCTTGAAACTCACGTAACCGCTTGATTTGGCTATTTTTTTCATCATCGGTGGAACGCGCGAGCTCGACCGTCACGTCCTCGGGCGGATTCGGGTTACGGAAGGTATTGACACCAATAATAGGTAGGCTGCCGTCATGCTTGCGGCTCTCGTAGTACAACGACTCTTCCTGGATCTTGCCGCGTTGATAGCCGGTTTCCATCGCACCCAGAACGCCGCCGCGCTTGGCAATACGTTCGAATTCCTGCAACACCGTTTCTTCTACCAGATCGGTGAGCTCCTCAACGATAAACGATCCCTGGTTCGGATTTTCGCTCTTCGCCAGCCCCCATTCTCGGTTGATGATGAGTTGGATTGCCATCGCTCGACGCACCGAGTCTTCCGTCGGTGTGGTGATGGCCTCATCGTGGGCGTTGGTATGCAAGCTATTACAGTTGTCGTAGACCGCGATCAATGCTTGCAAGGTCGTGCGGATATCATTGAAGTCTATTTCCTGGGCATGTAGTGAGCGTCCCGAAGTCTGAATGTGATACTTGAGTTTTTGGCTGCGTTCATTGGCGCCATACTTAAACCGCATTGCACTCGCCCAGATACGACGAGCAACCCGCCCCATGACCGAATATTCCGGATCCATACCGTTTGAGAAAAAGAACGAAAGATTAGGTGCAAAATCGTCGATATTCATGCCGCGCGCGAGATACGCTTCTACGTAGGTAAACCCATTAGCCAACGTAAACGCAAGTTGGCTGATAGGGTTGGCCCCGGCTTCGGCGATGTGATAGCCAGAGATCGATACCGAATAAAAATTACGCACATCGTGCTGGATGAAGTATTCCTGGATATCACCCATCATGTTAAGGCTGAACTCAGTGGAGAAGATACAAGTATTCTGGCCTTGATCCTCTTTTAAGATATCGGCCTGCACGGTGCCGCGAACGTTTTCCAGTGTCCACGCCCGGATCTCGGCCACCTCCTCGTCGGTGGGTAGGCGGCCATTATCCTGCTCGAACTTATCCAGCTGTTGGTCTATTGCGGTATTCAAAAACATCGCTAGCACGGTAGGTGCCGGGCCATTGATGGTCATGGACACCGATGTTTGCGGATCGCAAAGATTGAATCCATCGTAAAGCACTTTCATATCTTCAAGCGTGGCAATCGATACGCCTGAGTTTCCGACCTTGCCGTAAATATCAGGGCGTTCGTCCGGATCCCAACCGTAAAGCGTGACAGAATCGAAGGCGGTAGATAGGCGCTTGGCGCCGGCATGTTTCGAGAGGTACTTGAATCGATGGTTAGTGCGAAGAGCATTGCCCTCTCCTGCAAACATTCGGGTGGGGTCCTCACCCTGGCGTTTGAACGCGAATACGCCTGCCGTATAAGGAAAAGTGCCAGGAAGATTTTCCAACAACAGCCACTTTAGCAATTCACCGTGGTCCTCGTACTTGGGAAGCACGACCTTGGGTATTTTGGTGCCCGACAACGATGTATAGGTGAGCGGCGTACGTAACTCTTGGTCGCGAATCTTGACGATATATTGGTCACCGGCGTAACTCGCTTGCACCTTGGGCCAAATCTCGAGCAGTTTGCGCGTGCGCGCGTCTAGTTGTTTCTCGCGTTCGGCCACCAATTCATCAACTATAGCGCCATCTTTCCCAGCCTCAATCAGCATGCGCTGGGATTCGCGCAATTGCTGACATTCCCGCGCCAGCCGCGACTGTTCAACCGCAGTGCGCCGATAATCGCGAATCGTTTCGGCGATTTCTGCCAGATAGCGTTGTCGTTTCGGCGGAACGATGGCCGTTTGTCTCGAAGAGGCGCCAACGCTGACCCTGGGTAAATGCCCTTCGCTCTTAGGCAGTCCCTTTTGAGTTAAGGTGTCAACGAGGTTTTGGTAGAGCGCGGTGACACCGTCGTCATTGAAGCGCGCAGCGATTGTGCCAAAGACCGGCATTTCATCCATGGGTGTGCTAAAGGCGGCATGATTCCGTTGCACTTGTTTGCGCACATCGCGTAATGCATCTTCAGCGCCCTTACGGTCAAACTTGTTTATCGCCACCAAATCGGAGAAGTCCAACATATCGATCTTTTCCAATTGACTGGCGGCACCGAACTCCGGCGTCATAACATACAGCGACACATCGACATGAGGCACGATGCCAGCGTCGCCCTGGCCGATGCCCGGTGTCTCAACGATCAGTAGATCGAAGTCAGCGCCTTTCATAATCGCAAGGATGTCCGTGAGACGAGCTGGCACCTCATTGCCAGCGCTGCGTGTGGCCAACGAACGCATGTAGACATTGGGCGTATCGATGGCATTCATTCGAATGCGGTCGCCGAGCAACGCGCCACCAGTTTTGCGGCGCGAGGGGTCTATGGCGATGATGCCAATCTTTAGGCCATCGTCGTAGTCGAGCCGGAAGCGAAGCACCAGCTCATCGGTGAGCGACGATTTGCCGGACCCACCGGTACCCGTTACACCGACAACTGGAATGGTCTTCTTAAGTGATTGTGAGGTGTCGACCAGTTTGCGGCGTTGGTTGGCATCCAAGGTGTCGTTTTCGAGCGCCGTGATCACGCGCGCGAGCGTGCGCCAGTCACCTGCCCTGATAGCATTTAACTCATCAGAGATATCAGCGGCGGGGTCGAAGTCGCTGTGCTTGAGCATGTCATTGATCATGCCCTGTAGCCCCATCTGCTGGCCGTCCTCAGGCGCGTATATTCGGGCGACGCCATAGTCGTGCAGCTCGCGGATCTCATCGGGAACAATCACACCACCGCCACCACCGAATACCTTTATGTCGGTAGCGCCGCGTTCGCGCAACGAATCGACCATGTACTTGAAATACTCGATGTGACCACCTTGATAGGAGCTGACGGCAATAGCCTGCACATCCTCTTGGATGGCGGCCGTCACGATCTCATTGACTGACCGATTATGCCCGAGATGGATGACCTCGGCGCCCGACGCCTGCAGGATGCGGCGCATGATATTGATTGCGGCATCGTGACCATCAAATAGGCTAGCGGCGGTCACAAACCGCAGCTTGTGCTTGGGCTTGTAGGCCCTATTTATTGGGGTGATGTTGGCGGCGACTGCCTGCGACATGCGTGCTCCTAGGGGGCGCCATTGGCCGACCCCGTAGGCTCTATGATAGCATGGTTGCTTACGTTTACGTAAACGTCAATACACTGTACAATATCCACTAAGAGCGGTTCCGAGCCCGGGAACCCGATGGCGCCGCGATCGGCTGACCGCTGTTCATATTATATAGGTATCCCTGGGTCCCGACCGCAGCTGGCTCAACTGGACTAGTACCGGAGTCTGCATGATGACTTACACCATTGGCGAGTTGGCGCAAGAGTTCGATGTCACCACCCGCGCTATTCGCTTCTACGAAGACCAGGGTCTACTTAGCCCTACCCGAAATGGCCAAGCGCGTGTCTATTCGGCCCGTGACCGGGTGCGGTTAAAGCTGGTGTTGCGTGGTAAACGACTTGGGTTCTCGCTCGGCGAGATCCGCGAGATGTTAGATCTATACGATGCCGACCCCAGCGAAGTTGGGCAACTGCAGTATTTCGTTAGCAAACTCGATGAGCGCCGCGCGCAACTGCACCAACAGCAACAAGATATCCAGGTCACGTTAAAGGAACTGGACGATATCGAGACCCAGTGCAAGGCGTTGCTGTTAAAAAAGAGGGCCTCCTAAGATGGCAACTCCCAAACACAAATCAGAAACGCAGGCAATGCCGTTGGCATCGTTTCCGACACTGAATTTCGGTTTAGGCGAAACCGCCGACATGTTGCGCGAGTCCGTGCAGAGTTTTGCCAGCGCCGAGATAGCACCGCGGGCGGCTAATATTGACCGCGATAACGAATTCCCAAGCGACCTATGGCGCAAGATGGGAGATCTTGGGTTACTAGGGATCACCGTCGAAGAGCAATACGGCGGCGCCGCCATGGGCTACCTGGAACACACAGTTGCGATGGAAGAAATCAGCCGTGCATCGGCGTCGGTCGGGCTCTCCTACGGCAGCCACTCCAACCTGTGTGTAAACCAGATACGACGTAACGGCAACGAGGCACAAAAACAAAAGTATTTGCCTAAGTTAATCAGCGGTGAACATGTCGGCGCACTGGCCATGAGCGAGGCAGGGTCAGGCTCGGACGTGATAAGTATGCGCTTACGGGCCGAACGCAAGGGTGACCTATACGTTCTTAACGGTAGTAAGATGTGGATCACCAACGGTCCCGACGCTGACACCTTAATCGTCTACGCAAAAACCGCTGCCAAGGCCGGACCAAAGGGTATTACTGCCTTCATCATCGACAAGGCATTCGCCGGGTTCTCCACTGCCCCGAAACTGGACAAGCTGGGTATGCGCGGATCGAATACTTGCGAGCTTATATTCAAGGATTGTGAGGTTCCGGCAGAGAACCTGTTAGGCGACGTTAACCACGGTGTAAAGGTCCTAATGAGCGGGCTCGACTATGAGCGCTTGGTATTGTCGGGCGGTCCGCTCGGAATTATGCAAGCGTGCATGGACATCGTTGTGCCCTACGTGCACGAGCGCTCTCAGTTCGGCAGACCGATCGGCGAATTCGAGCTCATGCAAGGCAAGCTCGCTGACATGTATAGTACCATGAATGCCTGCAAGGCCTACGTCTACACAGTGGCCAAGGCCTATGATCGCGGCGAAACCAGTCGCAAAGATGCGGCCGGAGTAATTCTCTATGCAGGCGAAAAGGCGACGTGGATGGCACTGCAAGCAATCCAAGCGCTGGGGGGCAACGGATATATCAACGACTACCCCACGGGACGGCTCTTGCGGGACGCAAAACTCTATGAGATTGGCGCCGGTACCTCCGAGATTCGTCGCATGCTAATCGGTCGCGAGTTATTTGACGAAACGGCTTAGTGGCACTCGAAATGCGCAAGCGCTGCGAGAACTGTGATGCGACTATCGCCGCCGATGGCGAGGCGTATATCTGTTCCTACGAATGTACGTTCTGTGCGAACTGTGCGACCAACATGAAACATGTTTGTCCCAACTGTGGAGGTGAGTTGCAACAAAGACCTCGGCGCATAGCTTAAGGGTAAAGCCCTGGAACTGGCCATACCAGGGGACTCAAGTTATGCAGAATGGCCACTCCGGAAATGTTTGAATCGATACTTTAAATTATGGTGAAAAAAATGAACCCTAATGATCCTGTTGTTATTGTAGGCGCCGCCCGCACCCCCATGGGTGGATTCCAAGGCGACCTCAAAGACGTACCAGCGCCAGACCTCGGCGCCACCGCCATCAGATCGGCGCTAGAAAAGGCCAATGTCCCCGCCGAAGACATCCAAGAAGTAATCATGGGTTGTGTGTTGCCAGCCGGACAGCGCCAAGCGCCGGCGCGCCAGTCCTCGCTGGGCGCCGGCATCCCACTAAGTGCCGGTTGCACGACTATTAACAAGATGTGTGGGTCTGGCATGAAGGCAGCGATGTTGGCGCACGACCTCATCGTCGCCGGCACCAACGATGTGATGGTGGCTGGCGGCATGGAGAGTATGAGCAACGCACCCTATATCATGCCCAAGGTACGCGGCGGTTTACGTATGGGCCATGCGCAACTCCTGGATCATATGTTTACCGACGGTCTCGAGGATGCCTATGACAAAGGGCGGTTGATGGGCTCGTTTGCCGAGGATACGGCTGATCGCTACAACTTCTCGCGTGACACCCAGGACGCCTTTGCCATCGAGTCCCTGACACGAGCAAAGAAGGCCATCGATAACGGTAGTTTCGACAATGAAGTGGCCGGCGTTACGTTCGAAACCCGCGGCGGCGAGAAAACAGTCAGTCGCGATGAACAACCCCATAAGGCGAATACCGAAAAGATACCCAAACTAAGGCCCGCGTTTCGCAAAGACGGCACCGTTACCGCTGCCAATTCCAGCTCCATTTCTGATGGCGGGGCGGCGCTTGTACTGATGCAACTGTCAGAAGCCGAACGCCGCGGCCTCAAGCCATTGGCCAAGATCCTAGGCCACACCACGCATTCGCAAGAACCGGCGTGGTTTACGACGGCGCCAGTGGGTGCCATCAAGAAGCTATTGGAAAAGGTTTCTTGGTCGACATCAGACGTGAATCTCTTTGAGATCAACGAGGCCTTTGCCATCGTGACGCTGGCCGCCATTCACGACCTCGAGCTTTCGCATGAAAACGTCAATGTACATGGCGGTGCCTGTGCCCTCGGTCATCCCGTTGGCGCGTCCGGTGCTCGAATCGTGGTAACGTTACTGGCGGCGTTAGAAAAGTACGACCTTAGACGCGGTGTCGCGGCGCTGTGCATCGGTGGTGGCGAAGCCACCGCGATGGCGGTCGAACGACTCTGAGCCTAAATGACGAACCCCATCGATTTCTATTTCGACTTTTCGTCGCCCTACGGCTATCTTGCCAGTCATCGTATCGACAAGATAGCCGAACGCCACGGTCGCGCGGTCACATGGCGCCCGTATTTGATGGGGGTCGTCTTTAAAATCAGCGGCCGCACCCCTTTACCGGAATTACCGCTAGTCGGCGATTATGCACGCCGAGACTTTGCGCGATGCGCACGACTTCATGGGGTGCCGTTTAATGCGCCGTCGCGCCTGCCGATCTCGGGCGTGGCCGCCAGTCGCGCGTATTATTGGCTCTACGACCAGGATGCGCAAAAGGCGAAGGTATTGGCGCAAGCACTTTATGGCGCCTTTTTTGTCGATGACCAAAACATTGCCGAGCCTGATGTGGTGGCTTCTATCACCGAATCCGTAGGCGTCGCTAGTGGGGCGGTAACCGCGGCATTACAGGACGCCGACGTCAAGAATCGACTTCGGCAAGAGACCGATGCCGCTATCGCGCGCGGGGTATTCGGCTCACCTTACGTTGTCGTTGACGATGAACCCTTCTGGGGCAACGATCGGCTAGAGCAGGTGGATCGCTGGCTTGAAACCGGCGGTTGGTGAGGTGTGACTATTCGCGATGGGGTGGAATCGAATAAGTGGCAGTGACATGGGCCACGAGCTCGTCCTCACCGTCACGAAATAGACTGACCTCCCCCACTGCTAGCCGCTTACCGAGCTTCAGAATACGGGCTTCGGCAATAACATCGCCGGGTAGCGGACGTCGTAAAAAGTTGATGTTTAGATTTGTGGTAACCGCAAGCTCCACCGGACCGATCATGCTCAATACCGCTCCGTACATGGCAAAGTCAGCCAGACTCATGAGAACGGGGCCAGCAATGGTGCCGCCGGGGCGCAGGAGGTCATCGCGATACGGTACGCGAGCCCTTGCCTCACCTTCCCCGAGGCTTTCTACCTTTATCCCCAACTGCACCGCAAATTGCACACGCTCGCGGGCGATCTCTTCGAATTCAGCAATGGAAATACGTGACATGTCGCGCTCTCAACCACGATCCGTCATCTGCGGCTTGATGTCTCCGGGCTTCTAGTCGCAGAATCGGAAGCTATCGCCAGATAAGGCCAAGGAGAACCCCAATGAGTCGTCCAGTAAGCCAGGTTGTTTCCGATGCGCCGCTGCTGTTACGCGATGACGTCGACGGCGTCACCACATTAACCCTCAACCGGCCTAAGCAGTATAACGCGCTGTCGGAGGCGATGTTAACGGCATTACAACAGGCCCTGGACGCGATCAAAGCTGACGATAAAGTACGGGTAGTCGTTATGGCCGGGGCCGGTAAGGCCTTTTGCGCCGGTCACGATTTGAAGGAGATGCGCGCGCACCCGGACAAGCAATACCAGCAGGCTTTGTTCCAGCGATGCAGTCGCATGATGCTCAGCGTTACCCAGTTACCACAACCCGTGATTGCCAAGGTCCACGGTATCGCCACCGCCGCCGGGTGCCAGCTCGTCGCCACCTGCGATCTGGCCGTCGCCGCCAACGAGGCCCGCTTCGCCACCTCGGGCGTAAATCTTGGCTTGTTCTGTACCACGCCGGGCGTGGCCTTGGGTCGTAATGTTTCACGCAAAGCAGCCATGGAGATGCTGCTGACGGGTGAGTTTGTCAGCGCCGAACGGGCGGCGGAACTTGGACTAATCAATCGAGCCGTGCCCGCCGACCAACTTGATGCGTGCGTTGGCGAGCTTAGCCGCAACCTGGTCGGAAAATCTCCGGTCGCGCTTCGCCTCGGCAAGCAGGCATTCTACCGTCAAATGGAACAAGGACTAGAAGGTGCTTACACCGACGCCAGTGAAGTGATGGCCTGCAATATGACCACCGATGATGCGGCGGAAGGCATTGACGCCTTTATCGAAAAACGCAAACCCAACTGGCGCGGCCACTAAGCAAGTTGGAGATTCATTGTGGGTGAGCCCGACGCAAGCACTAATCCATACGAAACCAGTCTCGACCGTACTGAGGCCAATTACACGCCGCTGTCACCGCTGAGCTTCATCGAGCGTACGGCCACCGTATATCCAGACCACATCTCTATCATTCACGGTGATCAACGTTATACCTGGCGAGAGACATACAGCCGTTGCCGGCGACTGGCCTCGGCGCTAACGAAGATGAACATCGGCGTCGGCGATACCGTTGCCGTCATGGCCCCCAATACGCCCGCGATCTATGAAAGCCATTTCGGTGTGCCCATGTGTGGCGCTGTATTAAACACCCTCAATGTTCGCCTAGACGCCAACACTATCGCGTTTATTCTGGATCATGGTGACGCTAAGGTATTGATTACCGACAAGGAATTCTCGGAGACGACCGAAGAGGCCTTGAAGCACGTCAAGAAAAAACCGCGGGTGATTGACATCGATGATGCGTTGGCCACGTCAGGACAACTAATCGGCGACATGACCTACGATACGTTGCTCGAGCAAGGCACAGCGGATTTCGCTCCCCGCCTACCGGACGATGAGTGGCGAGCCATTTCGCTAAACTACACCTCCGGTACAACCGGTAACCCCAAGGGCGTCGTCTATCATCATCGCGGTGCTTACCTCAATGCGCTCAGCAACATACTTGCCTGGGATATGGGCCATCATCCTATCTATCTGTGGACCTTGCCCATGTTTCATTGTAATGGCTGGTGTTTTCCGTGGACGCTAGCGGCACTGGCCGGCACCAGCGTATGTCTGCGCAAAGTCGAGGCACAAACCATTTTCGCGGCCATCGCCGACCATGGCGTCACCCACTTTTGCGGCGCACCCATCGTCCTAAGTATCGTCATCAACGCGAAGCCAGAAGAACGACTTGACTTCGATCACGCGGTGAAGGTGATGACGGCGGCGGCCCCGCCGCCGGCATCGGTACTCGCGGCCATGGAACAAGCCGGCTTTCATATGACGCACGTGTACGGTCTTACGGAAACCTATGGCCCTGCCGTCGTATGCGCCTGGAAGGATGCATGGAATCAACGACCGGCAGAAGAGCAGGCAAAGCTAAAATCCCGCCAGGGAGTCACCTATCATGCCCTGCAGGGTTTGCAGGTCATCGACCCCGCAACCATGACACCGGTCCCGGCTGATGGCGAAACAATCGGTGAAGTCATGTTTCGCGGAAACATAGTCATGAAAGGCTACCTTAAGAACGAAAAAGCAACCGAAGACGCCCTGAAGGGCGGTTGGTTTCATTCGGGCGATCTCGGTGTTATGGAACCGGATGGGTACATTAAGCTCAAGGATCGCTCTAAAGACATCATCATCTCCGGCGGCGAAAATATCTCCTCCATTGAAGTTGAAGATATGCTTTATCGTCACCCCGCCGTGCTCGAAGCCGCGGTGGTTGCACGTCCAGACAATAAGTGGGGCGAGACCCCGTGCGCCTTTGTCACCCTTAAGGAAGCAACCGACAAGGTCACGGCCGAGGCGATCATCGCCTTCTGCCGCGACAATCTCGCGCACTATAAAGCGCCCAAGACGGTGGTGTTTGGCCCATTGCCGAAAACATCGACCGGCAAAATTCAGAAGTTCAAACTACGCAAACAGGCCGAAAAGTTAGGAAGCTTGTCGGACTAGTGATTCACGTTTCCTTGAGTAAACCTTAACCAAGGGAGTACTGACGCATGCCATTATCAACACGAACCGGCCGCAAGAAGATCCATCGGCGATCGATAGAGTGTCACGGCTACCAACGTGACGATGGACTATGGGATATCGAAGGCCACCTTACCGACACCAAAACCTATACCTTCAAGAACCGGGATCGTGGCGATATACCCGCAGGTGAACCGGTTCATGAAATGTGGCTGCGTCTCACCGTCGATGGTGAGCTGCTAATCCATGAGGTGGAGGCAGTAACGGACTGGGGACCTTTTACCATTTGCCCGGCGATAACCGAGCAGTTCAAGGCACTTGAAGGGCTTCGAATCGGCCCCGGTTGGCGGCGCCAAGTGAAGGAACTGGTCGGCGGCGTGAACGGCTGTACCCATCTGGCTGAGCTTATCGGTCCGGTTGCCACCACCGCATTCCAGACAATCTATCCAATAAGAGCACGGCGCGACGATAATAATTATAACAACAAGAAACCGATTTTCATCGATAGTTGTCATGCGCTAGCGAGTAACAGCGAAGTGGTAAAAACTCATTGGCCCAAGTTTTATAAAGCACCTCGCCCACAACCATAGAACGCTCGCGGCTGCCTTAAACAGGATCAGGGAGAGGGTCATGAAAGAAGTTGCGTGGTACTTCGATTTTATCTCTCCGTTCGCCTATATGGCGATGGAGCAACGCCACCGGTTACCACAAGATACGAAAACAAAATTCATCCCGGTGCTATTCGCCGGACTGCTTAATCACTGGGAACACAAAGGGCCGGCGGAAATCCCCGCAAAGCGTCGATTCACGTATCGCCATGCACATTGGCTCGCGAATAAGCAGGGTATTCCTCTAAAGATACCACCCGCACACCCCTTCAACCCCATCGCTGTACTACGATTGAGTATCGCTCTGGACAACGACGCCGATGCCATCGAAAAAATCTTTCGGTTTATCTGGCGTGATGGCCGCCGTGTGGATGACGCACAGGGCTGGCACGACCTGACTCGAACCTTAGGGCTCAGTGACGCCGACGCGCGCGTAAGCACGCTAAGGGTCAAGCAAGAACTGCGTCGCAATGGAGATAAAGCGCTAGCGCGCGGCGTCTTTGGTGTGCCCAGTTTTATCGCCGACGATGAGCTTTTCTGGGGAATCGACGCCTTAGACTTTCTTGTCGATTATTTGAACGATCCCAGCGTGCTTGACAACGATGAAATGCGCCGTATTAGCGACCTACCTATCGGGCGCGAACGCCGACGGTAAGTTTAAGTTCCACTAGTAATCTATTTCGGCTGCATACGAATTGCGCCGTCAAGCCGAATGCATTCTCCGTTTATCATCTCATTGTCGATGATATGTAGTACCAGCTTTGCATACTCGTTTGGCCTACCAAGGCGTTTGGGGAACGGCACTTGCTGCGCAAGACTATCCTGCACTTCCTGCGGCATACCGCTGAGCATCGGCGTTCCGATAAGACCGGGTATGATGGTAACAACGCGGATACCGCCGCTGGAAAATTCGCGTGCCGCCGTCAGGGTAAGCGACACCACCCCACCCTTAGATGCGCTATAGGCCGCCTGACCGATCTGGCCCTCATAGGCGGCGATCGATGCGGTACAAATGATCACACCACGCTCGTCTGTCTCGCTGACTGGATCGAGTGCGCGCATATCTGCCGCCGCCAGTCGCATGATATTGAACGTGCCCACCAGATTGACGTCTATGACTTTGGTAAAGTCCGCCAGCGCCATCGGGCCATCGCGCCCGACGATGCGTTTGGCAGTGGCGATACCGGCGCAATTGATACATATCCGCGCCGGCCCGTGGGCGTCTCTAGCCTTGGCGACCGCCGCTTCGCCGCTGCCGGCATCCGAAACATCACACTCGATCGCCACACCGCCAATCTCTTTCGCGACTGATTGGGCGCCGGCAACATTGACGTCTAGCAATGCCACTTTAGCGCCGGCGTTTGCAAGAAACCGCGCCGTCTCGGCCCCCATACCGGAACCACCCCCGGTTACAATCGCAGCATAGCCTTTAACGTTCATAAACTCCTCCCAATATCTGTGTCTAGTGAATGGTCGCCCTACCCATTCTGGCGTGGGTAAAGAATCAACTGCGTACAGCGAAACAATGCCAACGTACGTTGCTGTGCTTCATCGGTCACTTTGGCGTCCCATAACTGCGTCGTGCGACCGCTGTGTGCCAGTTCGGCTACGCAGCGAATCACGCCTTCTACCGCCGTGCCTATGAAATTTGCCTTGAGCTCAATCGTGGTAAAACTGCTAGCGCCATCAGGCAAACTTGCCAGCGCCCCAATACCACAACAGGTATCGGCCAGGGCTACCACCGTAGCCGCATGTAAATAGCCGTTGGGCGCCAAGTGTTGCGGTCGAATTGCCAACAAATTAGCGGCATGTCCGCGCTCCAGCTCCGCAAATTCAATGCCCAGTGTACCCGGGAGCGTGTCTTTAAGACGCCGGTTTGCTTCTTCAATCGTCAGTGTCAAGAATCGCTCTGCTCAGCCCCATCCCGTGACGCCGGCATAAGCTAGCGGCTTTCGTGGCGAGATGCAATTGTCCGAGGTTGGTTTCTGGGGAAACCTATCTCCTACCCGCGACCTATTCGATATAATCCATTGGTCACGAAAAACGGAGCACGACCTTGGAACGCGAATCAATGGAGTACGATGTTGTCATCGTCGGCGGTGGACCTTCGGGGCTGGCCGCCGCGATTCGGCTTAAACAACTAGCAGCTGAACATGACCATGACATCAGTGTCTGTATCGTCGAAAAAGGCTCAGAGGTGGGCGCCCACATCCTGTCCGGCGCAGTCTTAGAGCCACTATCGCTGACTGAACTGATCCCGGATTGGAAACAGAAAGGGGCGCCACTAAAGACGCTAGTCACTGGCGACCGCCTGTTTTATCTAACCAAAACCGGTAAGGTGCGATTGCCCACGCCCCCACAAATGAATAACCACGGCAACTACATCATTAGCTTGGGGAACCTGTGTCGTTGGCTGGGCCAACAGGCTGAAGGCTTGGGGGTTGAGATCTACCCGGGCTTCGCCGCGGCCGAAGTGCTTTATCGCGACGACGGCGCCGTTGGCGGCGTCGCCACCGGCGACATGGGTATCGGTAAGGACGGACAACCGACCGACAACTATCAACCTGGCGTCGAACTGCTTGCCAAACATACCCTATTTGCCGAGGGATGCCGGGGTTCATTGACGAAGACGCTATTTGAGCGCTTTGGGCTGCGTGACGGCGTCGATCCCCAGACCTTTGGCATCGGCATCAAAGAATTGTGGGAAGTGGAACCCGCCAACCATAAACAAGGATTGGTGGTCCACACGGTAGGTTGGCCACTGGACTCGAGGACCTACGGTGGTTCGTTCCTATACCACCTAGAAGACAATCAGGTCGTTGTCGGTTTTGTTGTCGGCCTAGATTATCGCAACCCGCATTTGAGCCCGTACGACGAATTCCAACGTTTCAAAACGCACCCAGCTATTCGTCCCACTTTCGAAGGTGGCAGACGCGTTGCCTATGGCGCGCGCGCACTGAACGAGGGCGGTTATCAGTCAATCCCCAAGCTTACGTTTCCGGGTGGCAGTCTTATTGGTGACTGCGCTGGGTTCTTGAACGTGCCCAAGATTAAGGGTTCACATACCGCCATGAAATCCGGCATGACCGCGGCCGAGGCTGCGTTTGACGCATTGCGCTCTGGTAAAGACGGGGAACTCACCGATTACTCCGAGCGCCTCAAGCAAACCTGGTTGTGGAGCGAGTTATATCGCGTGCGCAATATTCGGCCGTCGTTTCGTTGGGGTCTTTGGGGCGGCTTTCTCTACGCCGGCCTCGACGCCTACCTGCTTCGCGGTCGTGCGCCGTGGACACTACATCACCATAACGACCACCAGTCCCTCAAGAAGGCGGATGAATGCCCCAAGATCGACTATCCTAAACCCGATGGCAAGATTACCTTCGACAAGTTGTCGTCGGTCTATCTTTCCGGCACCAATCACGAAGAGAATCAACCGGCGCACCTAATACTGAAAGATACGTCGGTACCCATAGAGATCAACCTTAAGCACTATGATGCGCCGGAACAGCGTTTCTGCCCAGCTGGTGTCTACGAAATTGTGTGTAATGATGATGGATCGGACCCACGCCTGCAGATTAATGCGCAGAATTGCGTGCACTGTAAGACCTGCGACATCAAAGATCCAACTCAAAACATCAACTGGGTGGTGCCCGAAGGGGGAGGTGGACCCAACTATCCGAATATGTAATCAGTGACTCGCCTCTCGTTCGGCAAAGATATCATTGCGTACCCACGGCCGACAACGAAGATACTGTTTAGGATAACTGACCTGCCCACCTAATTCTTCCGCTGCGTGCCACGCCCAGCGAGGATCGTAGAGCATTCCCCGAGCCAGCGCCACCATGTCTGCTTTACCGGTTGCAATAATTTCTTCCGCCTGTTGCGCCTCAGTGATCATACCGATTGCAATTGTGGTCATGCCCGTTTGCGTCCTTACCTGTTCGGCAAACGGTACTTGATAGCTTGGCCCAACCGGAATTGTCTCACTGTTCACCATGCCCCCACTCGATACATCGATCCAATCGCACCCACGTATCTTTAACTCCTTGGCGAAACATACCGTGTCTTCTAGCGTCCATCCCCCTTCCGCCCAGTCGGTAGCCGACACCCGCACCCCCAAAGGTTTTTCCTTCGGCCAGGCGTCACGCATGGCACTAACGACCTCGAGTGGAAAACGCATGCGATTTTCGAGGCTACCACCGTAATCGTCTTCGCGCTGATTGCTCAACGGTGATAAGAATTGATGCAGCAGGTAACCGTGGGCCGCGTGTAACTCGATAGCATCGAAGCCAATGCGGGCGGCCCGCTCGACCGAACTGACAAATGCATCTTTCATCGCCGGGAGTTCTGTCGGTGCAAGCGCGTTCGGCACTGGCGCATGTTCGCTCGTCGCGATCGCCGAGGGTGCCACCGTCTGCCAACCGCCCTCGCCGAGCGCCAATGGCTTACGATCTTGCCACGGCGGCAACGTAGACCCTTTGCGACCGGCATGGGCGATTTGCACACCCAACTTACTGTTCCCGTATCGTCGACAGAACTGCACGACGCGACTAAGTGCGCGCTCGTTCTCGTCGGAATACAGACCCATGCAGTAGGGACTAATACGCCCCCGGGGCTCGACATTGGTCATTTCTACCATCACCAAGCCGGCGCCCGAGACCGCAAACTGACCGAGGTGCATCAGGTGCCAATCGGAGGCGCAACCATTGTCAGCAGAATATTGGCACATGGGCGACACCATGATGCGGTTGTCTAAGGTTATATCTCGCAACGTTATCGGTGAAAACAAGGTGCTGTTCACAGGTCAATTCCTTCTTTCGTGATCAGATTAAAGGTGCGGCAAAAGGCATTGTCGCTGTCTGGGTCTAAACTTACTACCAATGCGCTACCCGTCGAAAAAGGATTCGTGGATTGTATTCGTCATCGTGGCGCCGGGCGTCGCCCTCGCCGGCATTGCCGTCTACCACCTATTTGTCCTCGGGCCCGAAAATCATATCACATGGCTTAGCATGGGAATGGCCGCCTTGTATGGCGCCATCATCTGGACCCTCGCATACCCCGTCTATTACGAGATCACTGCGTCTGATCTATTGATCCGAGGCGGCTGGCTGAAGTTTCAGATCCCATTATCAACCATAGAGATGGTACGGCCCACGCGAAACCCGTTGAGTGCCCCTGCCTGGTCGCTCGATCGACTGCGGATAGACTATCGGAAAAACGACAGAACCCGGATGGCGCTGATCTCACTGGAGAACAAGGCACGGTTTCTCAACGAACTGCTCGAACGGGCGCCGAATTTAGAACGACAGCGAGATCGGGTGGTTCGAAAACCGACATCGCCTAACCCCTAAATAACCGCGTCGAGAGCAATGGCGGCAATCAGTCCAAAAGTAACGTCCACCGAGACTTCTACCATTCTGTCGCCATCGGTCTCGCGCTTGGGGCCGGGATCGGTGCCGCGTTGGGGGCTAACGTCGGCGTGGCACTGGGACCCATCGCGCTCGGCGCCGCATGTGGCACTGCCCTTGGCGCCGCCGCTGGGGCCGGTCTTTTGGCGGCGTTTAGTGGCCGGCGCACCATGCGATCGTGTGACGAAGACGACCAATAAGTGGCTTGCGTTTTCCAAATTTCTTTTTGTTTGAAGGAGGGACCCATGATCAACCGACGATTTTATCTAACCTGTCTAATAGCGATAGCGATTTCTTTTTCCGCTAGCTGCTCAAAACCGTCGGCTGAAGTGTCAGAGCTAAGACGTTATGCGCTCGACAGCCTAGACGGTGTGATTGCCGGATCGGGGATTGACATCGATAAGCGGGTCACGACCGATGGCGGCGGTTCACTGCGCATCAGCACCGGTCGGCCCATCACCGTGCAGCTCTACGAGACAGGCGATCTCGATATCGAAAATGCGCGGTTGCTGTACCAAGCGAAGCTGCGTACCGAGGGCGTCGAAGGAAAAGTCTACCTGGAAATGTGGTGTCACTTCCCCGGCAAGGGCGAGTTTTTCTCACGCGCCCTACAGGCGCCGTTATCCGGGAGTGTCGACTGGTCGACGCAGGAGACACCGTTTTTGCTCAAACAAGGCGAGAACCCCGACAATGTGAGACTAAACCTTGTCATCGACGGCAAGGGGACGGCGTGGATCGACGATATCCGATTGGTGAAGGGCCCGCTGTGAGCGGTAACCCTATTCTTCTTTTACCTGTTTTTGAAGTTCGGTTTTCGCTTCTCCACAAAGGCGGCCATGCCCTCTTTCTGGTCCTCGATGGCAAACGTGGCGTGAAATAAGCGGCGCTCAAAGTGCACGCCCTCGGTCAGCGTTGTCTCATAGGCGCAGTTTACCGCCTCTTTGATCATCATAGTAATTGGGCGCGAAAATTCGGCAATCTTTGTCGCCGTTTTGACCGCGTCTTCGACTAAATCTGACGTCGGTACTACACGGCTCACCAATCCCGCACGCTCCGCCTCCTGCGCATCCATCATGCGGCCGGTCAGACACATTTCCATGGACTTGGATTTGCCCACCAATCGCGTGAGCCGTTGTGTACCGCCGGCGCCCG